>NZ_SDLH01000003.1:0-321229 GCF_013096955.1 Anoxybacillus sp. EFIL
CCGTCCGCCGCTAACGATTCAAAAGCAAGCTTTTGAATCGTCCGCTCGACTTGCATGTATTAGGCACGCCGCCAGCGTTCGTCCTGAGCCAGGATCAAACTCTCCATAGAAAAGTTATCCTTAGCTTTTGTACGCTTTTCGCTTCGTTCAGTTTTCAAGGAACATCTTGTCGTTTTTTTTGCGACTTTTTCAATTTATCACATCGTCTTTTTAATGTCAAGAACGATTTTTTATTATCGCATCACAACAGCGACGATTTAAAATATATCATGTTCTTTTTTGAAATGCAACTATTTTTTTATTGTTTTTTATATGTTTTCCGAGGATATACGCTCCAATCCCAACGATGATAAAAAACGAGCCTATTCCTTGCGATAAATAAACTTTTTCGTCCAACCATATATAAGCTAATATAATGGCTCCAATCGGTTCAAATAAAATAGCCATGGATACCATTGCTGCATTTACCCATTTCATCGCCCAATTAAAAAGAGAATGCCCGAATAATGTCGGAATAACCGCCAGCAAAACGAAGCACCACCAGTCATTCGCATTATACGACAAAAATGAATAACGAAACAACGATACATATACACTTAATACGAGTGACGCAATGCCATAAACGATATACGTATATGTAATTAGAGAAAATTGCTTTCGTAAATGTTGACCGACTAACCAATAGCCCGTGACCATAGCACACGCAATCAATGCAAGCATATCCCCATAAAGTGCTTCACCACTTACGCGAAAATCCCCCCAGCTAATAATGACGCTACCTAAAATTGCAAGTAGCGCACTTACCCATTCACTCATCGTCATCTTTTCCTTGAAAAAGAAAAATCCACCAACAAAAGCGAATATCGGCTGCAACGTAACTAAAACGACGGAGCTTGCAACGGATGTGTAACGAAGCGATTCAAACCAAAGAATAAAATGAAACGCAAGCAATGTTCCAGACAACACCGCAAAAGCCCAATCTTTTTTATTCATCTGTTTCGTTTCACGTATATGTTTTACAATAAACAACGGAGTCATGAAAACAACTGCGAAAAAGAGGCGATAAAATGCGATAACAGCTGACGGAGCATCTGTAAATTTGACAAAAATCGCTGAAGTGGAAATAGAAAGTGCTCCAATAATTAATGCGATATACGCCTTCATGTTCGTCATCCTTTCGAATATACTTAATTACAAAGAAAAGGAGGAATGTCTCATGGACGCCCATGTACTCATGAAACTCGGAATCTCTGCTGTTCTCGGGCTCGTTATCGGTCTAGAACGAGAATTAAAGCGAAAACCAGTTGGTCTTAAAACTTGCCTCGTTATTTCGATTGTCAGTTGTTTGTTAACAATCGTTTCAATCGAATCAGCATACACATTTCCAAAAAGCGACCATATAAATATGGATCCACTTCGCCTCGCTGCTCAAATTGTATCAGGTATCGGCTTTCTCGGCGCAGGTGTTATTCTTCGCCGCGGAAACGATAGCATTTCCGGTTTAACAACTGCCGCGCTCATTTGGGGAGCCGCAGGTGTCGGAATCGCTGTGGGGGCAAACTTTTATATCGAAGCGATATTGTGCGTCATCTTCCTTATCGCTAGCGTCGAGCTTATTCCGCTTATAACAACCGTTTTCGGTCCGAAACAACTAAGGGAAAAAGAGCTTTCTGTGAAACTCACCGTGCTAGATGCAACGAAAATGTCTGAAGTCATCGATACGATTAAACAAAAAAATATCCGCATTAAAACGGTGCGCATAAAAGACTTAGATAACGGAAATCACTTTGTTGAATTAAAAGTATCTGTCGATCAAAAACGCGCAACAACAGATGTATACGAGTTTGTTCATCAAATTCCTTCTGTTCGTGGCGTCGATATCGAAAATATTTAGCTTGAAAATGATTCTCATTTATATTAGTATATATGATGAAAATTTCCTTCGAAACAAAAAGGTGGAGAACGACATGTCCTCTATTATAAAAAATATGGAACTTTGCTTCCTTATGCGCCAGCTCTCAAAAAAGGACGAGCTAACTTTCCTTCATTCATATCGAGTGACGAAAATCGCTTTATCTTTTGCTTCGTTTTTGAAACTCAATGATGAAGAAAAGCGAGAGCTTCAATTTGGAGCACTCATTCACGATATCGGGAAATTACACATTCCTGTTCATATTTTAACAAAAAGAGGGAAACTCTCTGAAGAAGAATTTGCTCAAATGAAAAAACATCCACTATTCGGTATACAAATATTACAACATTACCATGTTTCATCTGAAATTTCTCATATTGTTTTATACCACCATGAACGATGGGATGGAAATGGATATCCATATAACCAAAAAGGAGAGAACATCCCTTTTCTCGCTCGTCTCGTGGCGTTAGCTGATTCACTTGAAGCAATGACAGGCATTCGGCCATATCGCGCATCACTTACATGGGAAGAAGCTTATGAAGAAATCAAAAGAGAAGCAGGAACACAATTCGATCCACAATTAACATCTTCCTTTTTAGAGTGGATGGAAAATACTGAGATTTCAATTGAACAAAATAGCGAAACAATTATGCAAGCAATCCCCATGATTTCTTAATATCGATTGACGAAAAAACAAAATGTTTTTAAAATATAAACGAAAAGGGGCATTAGCTCAGTTGGGAGAGCGTCGCGCTGGCAGCGCGAAGGTCACCGGTTCGAACCCGGTATGCTCCATCAAAAAACCCTTGCATCGCAAGGGTTTTTCTTTTACTCTTCTGTTAGTTCTTCCACTGGAACGATGTGGCGTTCATGTTCCCGACCACGCATATGTACGGTAGCTGTTCGATTTGTTTCATCGTACCCATCAATCCAAACAGATTGACCGTGATAACATACCCGAATATCATCTGGTGAAGAAACAATTTGTTTCACGCGGTGCATATCCATCAACGTCCCTCCTTTCGTTTATATCATTTGTTTTTAAAGAAAAAATATGTAAGAAATAGCACCATCTCGTCTACAATGATAAAACGGGAGGGAAAATAGATGAGATGGTATGAATTTCTCGCTTCATATTGGCGACTTTCTCCACTGATACGAATCATATTCACCATTACAACAATCATCTGTTTATTTGGGATAATCATTCATATCGTTGAGCCAAAAACATTTTTAACAGCATTCGACGGCATATGGTGGGCGTTAATTACAACAACAACGATTGGTTATGGCGACCTCGTACCGAAAACATTAAGTGGTAAACTTGTCGCGATCACTCTTATTTTGCTCGGTACAGCTTTTGTCTCGGCTTATTTTGTCACGCTATCTACAAAAGCAATTTCAAAAGAAAATGCTTTATCAACTGGTGAACTCCCTTATACAAAAGGGGGACATGTCATCTTAGTCGGTTGGAATGAACGCGTTCGCCAGCTACTTGCTCTCATGCCGTCCAACATTCCGTGTCTCGTGATCGATGAAACACTAAAACGTTGGGATGTTCCGAAACACGTTCATTTCATTAAAGGAAATCCGACGCATGACGATGTGTGGAAAAAAGCAAACGTATTTGAAGCTCGCACCGTCATTATTACTGCCAACCAACATAAAAACGAAACGGAGGCCGATTTAGGATCCATCGTCACCCTTTTAACAGTGAAAGCACTTCATCCATCCGTGTATACTGTTGTGGAAATATTAACAACTCCCCAAGTTGATAATGCCAAGCGCGCTGGGGCAGATGAAACAATTGAAACAAATAAATGGATCAGCTTTTTAATGGCCAATTGCCTTTCATCCCCAAACGTGTTAAACGACGTCGAGCAATTCAAAAAACACTCGATCAAACGGCTAGCTGTGCGCGACGAATGGATCGGGATGTCTTTTGCGTCAATGCTCACGGAATTAAAAAAAGAAGATATATTGCTTATCGGTGTCGCAAACAATCAACATGTTGTAATTAATCCACCATCTCATACGATCATTCAGTCGACTGATGAACTTATCGTATTAGCGCAATAACCGTTCTTCTAAATCTTTGACGAGCGTTTTTGCCATCGCTACATATTGATCTGGTACCGTTGCATCGGGATCTTCTGGCTCAGAAAATTGATTAAATGATGCGTTTATATTCCCAATATGCACATTGTCATCTAAGCCACGCTGATATTTATGGCATAAGACGTATGGGCGCTTCAATTCAACCGTTGCCCCATACGAATCCAGTTGTCCATCGATCGCGACGAATGGAAGGCGTAAAAATTGGTACCCAACATCATCCGCCATCTTATAGTCGAACGAACCGTGATCGTAATCCCAATTTCCACCGATCACATAGCCGAGTGGCTTTAATTCTTGTTCTAACACATTTAATAAAAACGTTTTTCCCTCTAATGCAGATGGAATTTCAATCATATCGATCACTCCTCCTCTGCTTGTTATCATGCCCAAAAAAAGAGCTTTCCCTGCACCCAGGAAAAGCTCTTTTTTTCATTATTTCAATCGTTTTTCAAGCTCAGCCTTTTTCTCTTCGTATCCAGGTTTACCGAGAAGGGCAAACATGTTCACTTTGTATGCTTCTACACCCGGCTGATCAAACGGATTGACTCCAAGCAAATAGCCGCTCATCGCACACGCTTTCTCAAAGAAGTAAACGAGATAACCGAATGTATATTCATCTAATCGTGGTAGCGTTACAACTAAGTTTGGTACACCACCGTCTGTATGTGCTAACAATGTCCCTTCAAACGCTTTTGTGTTGACAAAATCAACTGTTTTTCCTGCTAAATAGTTTAATCCATCTAAGTCGTTATCTTCTGCCTCAATCGTCAATTCATGACGTGGTGTTTCTACTTTTAATACAGTTTCAAACAAGTCGCGACGACCTTCTTGCACATATTGCCCTAACGAATGAAGGTCTGTCGAAAAGTTTGCTGAAGCTGGGAAAATGCCTTTTTGATCTTTCCCTTCACTTTCACCAAACAATTGCTTCCACCATTCAGCAAAATATTGTAGCGCTGGCTCGTAGTTAATAAGCATCTCAATTGTTTTTCCTTTGTTGTATAGCACATTACGTACAGCAGCATATTGATAAGCAATGTTTTCTTCTAGTTCCGATTTGCTGAAATCTTCGCGAGCTTGGGCAGCACCTTTCATCATCGCTTCAATATCCGCTCCGCTTACGGCAATCGGCAATAACCCGACCGCTGTTAAAACAGAGTAACGGCCACCTACATCATCTGGAATGACAAACGTTTCATATCCTTCTTCAGTCGCTAACGTTTTTAACGCCCCACGCGCACGGTCTGTCGTGGCGTAAATGCGTTTGCGCGCTTCTTCTTTTCCGTACTTTTCTTCAAGAAGTTTACGGAAAATACGGAATGCAATCGCTGGTTCTGTCGTCGTTCCTGATTTCGAAATGACGTTAATTGAAAAATCTTTTCCTTCCAGTAAATCCATAACATCGCGCATATATGTAGAACTAATGTTGTTGCCGACGAAAATAATTTGCGGTGTTTTTCGTTTTTCGCTCGGGAGCGCGTTGTAAAAAGAATGTTGCAACATCTCAATTGCCGCACGAGCACCAAGATAAGAACCACCGATGCCGACGACTAACAATACATCAGAGTCTTCTTGAATTTTTTTCGCTGCTTGTTGAATGCGAGCAAACTCTTCGCGATCATATGCGACAGGGAGATCAATCCATCCTAAAAAGTCGTTTCCTTGTCCTGTTTTCTCATGAAGGGCATGATGCGCCACTTTCACTGCATCACGCAAATACGTTAATTCATGTTCACCAAAAAAAGACAACGCTTTTGAATAGTCAAACTGAATATGCGTCATGTACGTTTCCTCCTCAATGATTGTATCCTCTTTCACTTTAGCGAAATAAACAGCGAGAATCAAGTTCACGAAAACAATGTAAACGGATTCATTATGACATTTTTCGCACTTTACAATGAGGCTTGTAAAATCGCCATGACATCATCATCGTGCAACTTTTTAAAATTACCAAATGGGCCGAACGCCATCGCTTTTTCTACTATTATTGGCAATGATTGTTCACCGATATGATAATCTGCTAATCGACAAGGAGCACCTAATCTGTTCCAAAACGCCCGAAGTTTTCCAATTCCTTCTAGCGCAATTTCTCGATCTCCTTTGCCTTCTGGATAAACATCAAACACCCGAACAGCTAGCTGCTTAAAACGATCGATATGTTCATCAAGCACGTGCTTCATCCAATTTGGGAATAAAATAGCTAGCCCACCTGCGTGTGGAATGTCATGCACTGCTGACACAGCATGCTCAATATTATGTGTCGCCCAATCACCGCGTAGCCCCATGCGTAAAATTCCATTTAAAGCCATTGTTCCACAATATAAAATCGTTTCACGATGATCAACATGCTGTAAATTTTCAATAAGTTTTGGAGCCGTTTCGATTACAGTTCGTAAAATGGACTCACACATACGATCTTGTAATGGCGTATTTGGCGCATGGTGAAAATATTGTTCTAATACGTGCGACATGATGTCAACGATGCCATACACTGTATGATCTTTCGGAACAGTTGTTGTATAAACAGGATCTAAAATCGAAAATTGAGGGAAAACAGCTGGACTACTCCATCCGTATTTCTCCTTCGTTTCCCAATTTGTAATAACGGAATTTGCATTCATTTCCGATCCTGTCGCAGCTAGCGTTAATACTGTTCCAATTGGCAGCGCTCGCTCAACCGTCGCCTTTCGCGAAATAAAATCCCATGCCTCTCCATCATATAATGCACCTGCTGCAATGGCTTTGGCACAATCGATGACACTTCCTCCGCCTACTGCTAAAATAAAATCGACTTTCTCTTCACGGCAAATGTGAATTCCTTTTTGAACAGTAGATAAACGAGGATTTGGTTCGACACCCGCTAGCTCGGACCAAGACTTATTCAATGAACGCAAAATAGATACGACATCATCATATACGCCGTTTTTCTTAATGCTTCCTCCGCCATATACAATTAAAATGTGTTCATACGAATGAAGTTCCTTTTTCAAATGTTCAATTTGTCCTCTACCGAAAATTAATTTCGTTGGATTATGAAAAATAAAATTTTCCATGTTCATCCCTCCTTCCTTTCATTATTTCCAAAAGAAACAAAGAAGTAAAGAAAATTGCATTTTCTTATGCATACTTCTCTCAAAATGATTCATTCTATAAGTGAATACGATATTTTAAAGGAGGATGAACATGAGTACGTTACAACGAATTGCACTATTGCTTACTGTTATTGGAGCGCTAAACTGGGGGCTCATTGGCTTTTTCCGCTTCGATCTTGTAGCAGCCATTTTCGGCGGTCAAGCATCGGCGTTTGCACGCATTGTTTACGCTCTCGTCGGAATTGCTGGGCTCATTAACCTCGTATTACTGTTTAAACCGACGGAGGAACTCGGACGTACAGAACCAAAAATGTCGAGAACATAAACATACAACTCACCGATCACTCGGTGAGTTGTATGTTTTTTTCGCTTCCGCAATCCATTTTTCTAGTTGCATTTTTAACGGTTGAAATCCTAAAGGAGTCTCAATATTTGTTGTGTCATGATCAACATCACGCAACGATAAGCTAATTCGCTTTGTTTTTTCATCGATCGCGATAATTTTCACCCGAACAGAATCCCCCACATCCACATAATCATAAATATTTTTTACGTACCCATCTGTAATTTCTGAAATATGAATGAGTCCTTGAGTTCGTTCGTCAAGCGATACAAATATCCCGTATGGCTGTATTCCCGTCACAATACCCGTAACAATCGCACCTTCCTTCCACTCCAAATGAAACACTCCTCGTTTTTTGAAAAATTGTAACATAATTCACTTAAAAAGTGTTAATTTTGTGCACGAGTATAAACTGGAACATGGTATGATAAATATGTAAACGAATTTTGGAGAGGTGGGAGAATAAATGAGTACAATCGGCGAAAATATTCGCATGTATCGCGAACAGCGAAATATGTCACAACAAGAGTTGGCGATGAAAGTTCGAGTAGGGGTAGCGACCATTCAAAAATACGAATCCGGGGAACAAGTCCCTGACACACCAACCATTTTAAAACTTTGCACTGCTCTCGATGTCCCTGCATCTGAATTATTAGAGCGTGCCGATTTATCGAATTCATCTAGTATCGATCCAGAAATCGAATATTTAATTAAAGACATTGGCATTAAACGCGCAAAACTTATTTTGCGAAAAGCGAAAGAATTTAGCGAAGAAGACTTTTTGCGCGTCATGCAAATGTTATATGAACTGAAATACAACAAAGAAAGCTGACAATGCGTCAGCTTTCTTTTACAGTCGTTCAAGAAATCGCTTCATGCGCCGAATAGCCTCTTGCAACTGTTCGAGCGATGATGCATATGAACAACGAATATATCCTTCTCCACTTACTCCAAACACGTGACCGGGAACGACAGCTACTTTTTCCTCTAACAATAATCGCTCCGCAAACTGCTCTGATGTCATGCCTGTTGACCGAATGGACGGAAATGCATAAAATGCCCCTCCCGGCATATGGCAAGAAAGACCGATTTCGTTTAATGATTGAACAAAAAAGTTACGTCGTTGCCGATAGCTTTTTTTCATTTGTTCGACATCAGCCGCTCCATTTTGTAATGCTTCAATGGCAGCATATTGCGCCATCGTCGGTGCACACATCATCGTGTATTGATGAATTTTTAACATCGCGGTAGCTAATTCTCTCGGTGCAGCAATAAATCCGAGGCGCCAACCTGTCATCGCAAAACCTTTCGAAAATCCATTAATTAAAATTGTTCTCTCTCGCATGCGATCAATTGCCGGAAAACTTGTGTATTGTTCTTCGTAGCATAACTCCGCATAAATTTCATCTGAAATGACAAGCAAATCATGCTTTTCTACAATGCGAGCAATTTGCGCCAGTTCTTCGGCATTTAACACGGTGCCTGTCGGATTATTTGGCGAACAAATGATTAATGCTTTCGTCTTCGGTGTCACAACTTGTTCAATTTGTTCTGGTTGCAATTTGAATTGATGTTTCCCACTCGTTTGAATGGGAATTGGCACACCCCCAGCTAATGAAACAAGCGGTGCGTATGAAACAAAGCTCGGCTCAACAACAATGACTTCATCACCTGGATTTAAAATAGCTCTAAGAGACACATCGAGCGCCTGACTTGCCCCAACCGTCACAATTATTTCATCAGCTGGATCATATAACACGTGAAAACGGCGCGCTACATAGTCGCTAATTTCTTTTCTTAACTCCCATAAACCTGCGTTCGCTGTATATGATGTATATCCTTGTTCTAATGATAAAATGCAAGCCTCCCGCACACTCCAAGGGGTAATAAAATCCGGCTCGCCAACTCCAAGTGAAATGACCCCCTCCATACTTGCCGCTAAATCAAAAAAGCGACGAATACCGGACGGTTTTAAGCGTGATACGGTGTCAGATACGTACGTTTTCGTCTTTTGCATCACGGAGCCACCACGATTCTTCGATCTTGATCACCTTGCTCAAACACGGTGCCGTCATGCTTATATTTCTTTAAAATAAAATGGGTTGTCGTTGAAATGACGGAATCGAGCGTCGATAATTTTTCAGAAACAAAATGGGCAATTTCAGACATGGAACGTCCTTCAATGACAACAGATAAATCGTAGGCACCAGACATCAAATAGACAGACTTAACCTCCGGAAAGCGATAAATACGTTCAGCTACCTCGTCAAATCCAACGCCGCGCTTCGGTGTCACTTTCACATCGATCATCGCCGTCACACCTTCATGGCCATCTACTTTCCGCCAGTCAACGATCGTTGCATACTGTACAATCACTTTCGCTTCTTCTAATTTTCTTATTATATCCTCTACTTCTGAAACGGAGAGAGAAACCATTTTCGCCATCGTATCAATCGGCAAACGAGCGTTTTTTTCTAACAATTCAACGATTTCAATTTCTTTTTCAGTTAGTTTCACACGAATCACCCCTGACATAAATTTTCACATAATTTAGAAAAAAATGCACGCCTTTTTTCAAAAAAATAAGCAAGACGACATCGCTTGCGACTACGGTTTTTTTATCACACCGCATGCGATTCGCTTGCCTGCATTTCCCGCTGGCTGAGACATCCCATCATCTTTTCCTTCGTGGATGACAATCGATGTTCCGTTTTTAGTGAATAGGCCGTTTTTCTCTTCTGATAAATTGACATTTGGGACCATTAATTGTACTTTTACCGTTCCATCTTCTTTTACAATTAAATTCGGTAAATCGCCTGCATGCGCTCCTTCCGGATGAAGGAGACCGTGCTCTTTTCCTTCCGGATTGAAATGTTCCCCAGCTGATTGAAATGTAGGTGGTTCGCATGTTCCTTTGTCATGAATATGGATCGCGTGTTCTCCTGGAGGCAGTCCTTTTAAACCAATGTCGAGTTTCACCCCTTCAGGTTGCTGCGACATTTTAATCGTCCCGACCGAATCACCATCTTCATTAATCATATTGACATCGACGTTTTTCACTTTTTCTTCCATACATCCGCTCACAAGTAACAAGACGACACATATCATTATTTGACGCACAATAAGCCCTCCAACTACATATTTACAGCTTATTATGCCCCGTTTGTATTCATTTAATCGTTTATTTGTTGTTTTTTCAACTGTTCTTCTAATTGCTTCGCTTTTTCTTCTTGACGTTTTGAAATTTTTATAATCAACCGCATCGTCAACACTGCTGCAATAAAAAATGCGGTAAACGAAATGGCAGCAGGAATATACTCTGTTTTATCTTCTGGGAAGTATAAAAACAATCCAAATATAATGTTATTCATGCAATCAACCTCTCCATATATCTTCTCACTCATTATATCATAAAGACAATTGTATCGCTTCGCAAAAAGGAATATAATTGGATTCGTAAACAAAAAAGGGAGGCGTACTCGTTTGAAAAACGTCGTGATCCACAAAGTTATCACATTCGTATTTACAGAAGGGCAATTAAGAGGGTATTGGAACGAAAAAAAACAAAAAATTCCATTCGAATCTTTGACAAATGAACAGTTAATGGCATTAGCTGAAGATATGTTAGCGAACTCTTCTCATAGCCAACTAGAGCAACATATTTTAGACCATGGTTGGCGCGTAAAAGAAGAAACAGAAGGACAAGTGCTTGCAGAAGACGATTCCCGTGAACATGTACATGTGGAAGTCATTGATACAACAAAACAAGGATCGCCATCCACAAAATTGTTTATCGATCGTTTATCACGTATCGAATGCGCGAACTGCGGATTTTCTTTTTATATTCGCAATGTAAACGATGACACGACGCATTTAACATGTCCAAGCTGCTTTCAGACACTAAAAAACTGAAATATAGAAAGGAATGAAAGATGGTGCATGAGGCAATCACTCATGAAGTAAACAATTTTCAATATTATGCGGCCATTGCAATCTTTTTGATTACATACGCCATCATCATCTCAGAAAAAGTGAATCGTGCTGTCATCTCTTTATTAGGTGCCGCTTTTATGATCATTTTCGGCATCGTTGATTTACATCGAGCGTACACTCATCATATCGAGTGGGGGACGATTACGCTTTTAATCGGAATGATGATTCTTGTTAGCATTACGAGTAAATCAGGCTTTTTCCAATATGTTGCGGTCAAAGCTGCAAAAATGGCGAAAGGAAGCCCAATTAACATTTTAGTCATTTTATCCTTGCTGACAGCTGTTCTTTCCGCCTTTTTAGACAATGTAACAACTGTTTTATTAATCGTTCCGGTTACGTTTTCCATTACACGTATGTTAGAAGTAGAGCCTGTTCCATTTTTAATTTCTGAAGTGCTTTTCTCAAACATTGGCGGAACGGCGACGTTAATCGGGGATCCACCGAACATTATGATCGGCTCAGCCAATAAACATTTAACGTTTAACGACTTTTTATTTCATTTAGGTCCTGTTGTTCTCATCATCATGGCTGTTGTCATTACTATTTTGTACGTGTTTTATCGCAAACGTCTTCAAGCAAATGCTGCGCTCATCGAACGGCTCATGAAAATCGATGAAAAACAATACATTAAAGATGCCGTACTATTGAAAAAGTCCGTTTCTGTGCTTGGATTAACAATTTTAGGGTTTACACTCCATTCAGTGATTCACGTCGATGCAGCAGTCATCGCAATGACAGGGGCTGTCATTTTAATGCTCATCGGCGTAAAAGAACACGACTTAGAAGAAGTATTCGCTTCAGTTGAGTGGACAACCATTTTCTTCTTTGCTGGATTGTTTACGCTTGTTGGTGGACTCGTCGATATTGATCTTATTAAAAGTTTGGCCGAGGAAGCATTGGAAATTACAGGAGGCGATATTCATTTCGCATCTTACTTAATTCTTTGGGTATCTGGAATCGCATCAGCAACCATTGACAACATTCCGTTCGTTGCGACGATGATTCCACTTATTCAAGATATGGCTGTCGGCATGGGATTATCTCCAGACTCAGCACAAATTGATGTTTTATGGTGGTCGTTAGCGCTTGGCGCTTGTTTAGGTGGAAACGGAACGTTAATTGGAGCATCTGCAAACGTCATCGTTGCAGGGATTGCTTCACGTGAAGGTCACGGGTTTAGCTACTTTGATTTTCTAAAAATTGGAGCACCGCTGACGCTCATTTCCTTGCTTATTTCACACGCGTATATTTTCATTCGTTACTTATAAAAACGCTCAAGGCTCGCCTTTGAGCGTTTTTTTCTTTTCGTCATATACTGCTTCCAAGGAGGGAGAACAATGTATCCAAACGTTAATATTACACAATTTACACAATCAGCAAAAGCGATACAAAAGCTATTGAAAGATGCCACGACCATTTCGACAAAAATCGCAAACGATCCTACTTTTGCGAAGCAGTTAATGGAAAAAGCCCAACAATCAAAACAAGAAGAAGTACAAAAGCAACTTCAATCCATCGGCATTGAATCGGAAATGAAAATCTCTTTTAATCCAAATACGATTCATATTACACTTTCACCAAAAAAAGGCGAGTCGCCTTGTTGCCAACTCACCTTCTTGCTTTACTGGCGATAATTCGGTGCCGCCATTTGCTTCTCACCTATATAGGCTGCATCGCGCAAATCATGTCCATCATCCGTTTCACTTACATGGATAATATCTTCTTTTGCACCTAATCGATTTGCGCGAAGCAATTGTTCCTCTTCCCTCATTGTCATCCCCTCCGTATTGTTATGTTGCACAAGTACGTTACACTTATGTATTGACATTTTTTGTTTTATCATATACCATTTCGTTAACAAATAAAAAAAGGAGGTTAACAAATGCGAGCGAAAGATTTAACGTTTATCGCCATGTTTGCAGCGTTAATGGCGATCGGAGCAAACATAACATCGTGGGCTCCTTTTCTCGTTATTGGTGGAGTTCCAATTACGTTACAAACATTTTTTTGCGTATTAGCTGGCGCCATTCTTGGAGCAAAACGAGGAGCAATAGCAATGACTGTATATATGCTCATCGGGTTATTCGGCGCACCTGTTTTCGCTCGGTTTGGCGGTGGGTTTTCAACGATCGTTGCCCCAACATTTGGCTTTATTCTTTCTTTTATTCTTGCAGCATACGTCACTGGTTTACTTATTGAAAAAAGTGCAAATCGTTCCGTAGCACGCTTTATCACAGCAACTATCATCGGCATGATCATTAACTACGTTGTCGGAACAAATTGGATGTATGTCGCGTTTAAACTATGGGCTGAAGCGCCAGAAGGCTTTTCGTATACGATGGCATGGAGCTGGATGCTCGTTCCGCTTCCAAAAGACATCATCTTATCAATCGTTGCCGGCGTCATTGCGCCACGCATTTATAAAGCATTAAACCAACATCAAATATATAACAAATACGTTGCATAACAAGAAAAGGAAGTTCGGTTATAGACCAACTTCCTTTTCCTCTTTCTTTATATATTGTTGCCGAAACACTTGCATCGATTCATTTTCGTTCAGTGCAATCATCTCTTGCTCAGATAATGTTCCATCTCCGCGTTTGACGACATATACGTTCACTTTTTTCTTTCCCCAATGTTTATACACATCATCTACTGTTTCGTAATATAAATCAATTTTATGGCCTTTAATCGCGGAACCTGTATCTGCGACAACACCATATCCGTATCCTGGAATAAATAAAATCGTTCCAATCGGGAAAATGTTCAAATCTGCTGCGATCGTGGAATACAAATCACGTTTCACACGCACACCTGAATACGTGATCCCATAACTCGGATGATCAGGCGTTTTTCCTGTTGATTCCACTCCAGCCGTATATCCTGTTGCTACAACAGTAACGGACGGATATTGCGACCAATCGAATGCTTCTTCTAACGTCAACGATTCGTTTGTTGTTTGTTGGGATGATAGTTGTGTCACTTGCTTTTCATTTTTACGAAAACGATCTGCTACATACTCATACGTGTTCGTTGAAAACAACGACTTGAACGAGAAAAAAGAAAAACGTGAAGGTGAAAACCAATCAGATAGCATCTTCGCTTCAACGCCTGATATCGATTGAAATGTCGTCATGAACGCACACATAAACAATACAACCATGGTCGTTCGTCTTAACCATTTTATACCCATTTATTCACTCCTCCCACGGTTGTATTTCTTTCCAACATTCAAAAAAAATATACATCCACCGCAAGAGAAATAAAAAAACCTCCACGATTGTGAAGGTTTAAAACATACGATATCCTTTTTTACGCAATGTTTGAATGACAATGCCTGAAACGATTGCGCCTACAATGCCGCTACTTAAAATAATTAAATCGGCGCTCGCTAACGACCCTATTCGCTCTTTCACGTGAGCAAAGGAAGCGGATGGATTTGTCACATAGTCCATTATAGAAATTTGATCGATCCACAATAATAAAACGAACGGGCTTAATATCGCCATCGTCCACGTCGTTCGTAAAATCATATTTAATAAAAAGCCAATACCAAAAAATAAAACAAAAAACAATAAAATAGAAATAAATAAAACAGGAATGCTCATCTCCATACGTTTTCACCTCCAATACACCATTTTAAGTGTACTGAAAGCGAAAACATGAGTCAATTATTGCTTCATTGCCATTTCATCTTTTTCTACTCCTGTCCCTTCACAATAGTGACACGTTTCCGACCCTCCAACCGCAACATGAACATAACCGTTTCCCGCACAATATTGGCACGTTGTTTTATTCATAGCCCTCTCTCCTTTTTCTTAATTTTCAGATAATTATACATAAAAATATATCATTTGTAAAGAAAAAACGAGCGAAAAGTCGCTTCGCCCGTTTTTATAATAGCTTGAATTTTCCTTTTTTCGCAACAAGTGTTGGACCACCGATTAAGTAAAGGGCACGGTTGTCAATTACTTTTTTCATGACACTTGCTTTTGCCCCCCAAATTTTCTTACCAAATACGACACCGATCGCATCATCGTGTCCAAGCGAACATACTGTTCCTTTGAGGTCTGGTTTAAACGGTTGTAATTCCCCTTGACCACGAATTAATACAGCTAAGTTTTTCGCACAAACTTCCCCTTGTTGCATTGCAATTTGCGCTGTTGGCGGATATGGACGGTTTGTTTCTTCGTTAATAATTAATGCACAGTCTCCAACAACAAACACATCTTCATGTCCTGGTGCACGTAAAAACGGATCGACTTTCACACGACCGCGCATCGCTTCAAATCCTGATTCGTCAATGACGTGACTTCCACGTACTCCAGCCGCCCATACAACTGTTCCCGCTTTAATTTCTTCTACTTGATCGTCTTTGCTAACGATAATGCCTTCCGGTGTACATTCTTTAATCGCTGTACCAATTTTAAATTCAACACCTTTTTTCTCAAGAACATTTACCGCATATTCAACAAGTTCTGGGTCAAAACCAGGAAGAACTGTCGGTGCTGCCTCTACGCAAATGATGCGCACTTTATTTGGATCAACGTCATATTCACGGCAAAGTTCTGGGACGCGGTTTACAAGCTCACCTAAAAATTCGATACCTGTAAATCCTGCACCACCAACAACAATCGTCAAACGCTCATCACGTTTTTCTTCTTCTGTGCTATATGTCGCAAATTGGTATTCAATATGCTCGCGAATTTGACGTGCCGCGTTGACGTTCGCAATCGAGAAGGCATATTCTTTTAAGCCTTTAATGCCAAACGTTTCAGATTCAAATCCAAGAGCAACAACTAAATAATCATACGTTAACGGCTCATGGTTTTGAAGCAACACTTGTTTTTGTTCGAGGTTGATTTTTTCAACCGTATCTTGAATAAATTTTACTTTACTTTGATCGATGACATCTGCAATCGCATAGCGAACGCGCTCGTGATGCAACGTTCCTGCAGCTGCCTCATGCAACCATGTTGATTCATAATGGTAATCATGTTTGTTGACAAGCGTAATGCTTGCTTCATTGACGCCAATCATCTTTTGTAAACGCGTCACTGTCATTAATCCACCATAACCTGCACCTAATACAACAACATTTGGCTTCTTCAAGCGAATCACTTCCACCTTTTCTTATTTTTTTTAGCTTGTGCTTGTTGAACGATTTTTATCGTTTAAAAAGTTTGTGAATTTATTCACGAAATAGACCAAAAAAATACAACGTTTTGTAACAAAGTTGTCATTTCTACGTTAACATCTTATTCTTTTTTTCTCTCTTTTTCAAGAGTTATTTGTTCAATTTTTGGCCATAATTTTTGTCGAGTTCATGTCGAAATTTTCAAAACAACAAAAGCGTTCAACCATTTTTTATGGTATGATAATACGTGAGAATTTACGTTTTAGGAGGAATGAACGTGAAAGAAGATCAAAAACTGTACGATATTACTGTAATCGGTGGCGGACCTGTTGGCTTGTTTACGGCGTTTTACGGGGGAATGCGTCAAGCAACGGTGAAAATTATCGAGAGTTTACCGCAACTTGGCGGACAACTTTCTGCACTTTACCCAGAAAAATACATATATGATGTAGCGGGATTTCCAAAAATTCGCGCCCAACAACTGATCGACAATTTAAAAGAGCAAATGAGCAAATTTAACCCAACTGTTTGTTTAGAACAGTCTGTTGAAAAGTTAGAAAAATTGGAAGATGGTACATTTAAACTAACAACAAATAAGGAAATCCATTATTCCAAAGCGGTCATTATTACTGCAGGAAACGGTGCATTCCAACCTCGTCGATTAGAACTCGAAAGCGCAGTACAGTACGAAGGAAAAAACTTACATTACTTCGTTGATGATTTAAATAAATTTGCTGGTCAACATGTACTTGTATGCGGTGGTGGCGACTCTGCCGTTGACTGGGCGCTTATGCTTGAGCCAATTGCTAAAAAAGTAACGATCGTGCATCGACGCGATAAATTCCGCGCCCATGAACATAGCGTTGAAAACTTAATGAACTCGTCTGTCGACGTCAAAACACCGTTCGTTCCTGTCGAATTAATTGGAGATGAAAACGGTATCAAACAAGTCGTTTTAGAAGAAGTAAAAACGAAAGCTCGCGAGACGATTGATGTCGATGCCGTTATCGTCAACTACGGCTTCATTTCTTCGCTCGGCCCAATTAAAGAGTGGGGATTAGAAATCGAGAAAAACTCTATTAAAGTAAACTCCAAAATGGAAACAAACATTCCAGGTGTGTATGCAGCCGGCGACATTTGCACATATGAAGGAAAAGTAAAATTAATCGCTTGCGGATTCGGTGAAGCGCCAACAGCGGTCAACAACGCAAAATCATACATTGATCCAAGCGCAAAAGTACAACCGCTCCATTCTACATCGATGTTTGAATAAGAGAAAGAATAGGCTTCCCATAGTTATAGGGAAGCCCCTTTTTCTTCTTCCAAACATACTTGTTCTATTTCTCCAGGCATCTCTTTTTCTCTCACAGCAGCTTGCAATTGTTCAATTTCCTTTTCTATATAAGTTGAATTAAAGATTTACAACTGAACACACAAACGATCGATCGTTTGTTCTGGTTTCTGGTTGATTCGCTGAATAAAGGCTTGGACATTCTTTCTAATTTCTTGCACACTCGAATAGAACACGTTGTAAATCACGTCTGATTTCAGCCATTTCCATAGCCCTTCAATCAAGTTCAATTGCGGACTGTATGGTGGCAAAAAGACGAGCTCTAACCGATCTTCGTGTTCTTTTAAAAATGGCTGAATGAGTTTGGCATGGTGAATTCGAGCGTTATCTAAAATCATCACTATTTTGCCTGTGGGATAGCGTTCTAACACAAGTTGAAGAAATCGAAGAAATGTTTCCGCGTCATAGCGTTCTTCTTCGATGCAAAACACTTCCCCTGTTTCGTAGTTCAACGTGCCAATCAGCTTCAGCCCTTGATGTTTTCCAAACGTCGGAATGATTCGTTGTTTTCCTTTGACAAACCATGTTTTTTGAATCGCTTGGTAATCACGAATCATCGACTCATCTTGAAAGAGGACATGGGCGATGTTCCCATCTACCAGTTTTTTTTTACTTCAGGGAAGGTGATTTCGACGAATTCTTTCTGTTTCTCTTCATCGGCATTGGCTAGTGTATAGGTCGGTTTCGTATAGCTTAGCCCTAACCGATGCAGAATGTCACTTGTTCCGCGAAGCGTGTATGTTGGCCCCCACTTTTGTTGAATGAGTTCAGCGATTATCGCAAGCGTCCAATTATATTTTGCTTCGAATCCCACATCTACGGGGAGCTGATGTTCAATGATCAAAGCCAGCTCTTTTTCCTGCTCAGGGGTCAATCGACGTGGGGCGCCAGGTGAGTATTTCATCTCCAGTCCATCAAGACCGCGCTGGGCGTAGGCATGAATATAGTTATAAATAGTTTTCTTGGATCGACCAATAATCGTTGCGATTTCTCCTTTGGTATATCCCTGCAAATGAAGATAAATCGCTTGGTAGCGTTCATATGCTCGTTTACTTTTTGCTTCTTTCATGGCAGTGGACAACTTTTCGATCTCGTCTTTGTGATTTGGCATCATAGTTTTCTCTCCGTTCCCCTATTTTCTCTTTGTATTTATTCGCCGTGGAACGGGAGAAAACCTTTATTTCAATTTATATAGCTTCTTTGTATAGTTCCTCATCTTAACAAGTTTCAATCCACCGACGAAAAAAACAATCAATGCTCCCAATATAACAGAACTTAAAATCACAATAACTAACGGTGTTTCAAAATAACCAACGATGTAATTTACCTCTACATTTTGGACATTGGCAATGGAAAATAACGCTACGAGCAACGCGAATATCAGTCCAAAGATAATGTTTCTTTGTCCCTTCACTATATAATCACCCCTCAACATTCTTCTGGTGTACCAGCATGTGTCGCTGTACGAAACGATGAACCGCATCCGCACGAAGCGATAGCATTCGGGTTATGAATCGTAAATCCGCCACCCATCGCCCCTTGTTCGTAATCAATCGTCGTTCCTTTTAATACAAGCGCGCTTTCTTTATCGACTAATATACGCAAACCGTCTTGTTCAAACTCATAATCCTCTTCACGCTTCTGATGCTCAAATCCCATCGCATAAGATAATCCGCTACATCCTCCACCATAAACACCGACACGAAAATAAACGTTTTCTTCTCCGCTTTCTTTCATCATCTGTTTCACTTGCTCCGCTGCTTTTTCTGTGAGTTCTACAATTTTTTCCATTTAACTTCACTCCTTTTTAATAATAGTATACACCTGTGCAAATCGTTTCTGCAGCACCGCGCATCAACACATCGCCATTTTCTTTCCACGTAATATACAAATCTCCACCAGCTAAATGAACAACCGTTTCTTCATCTCGCTTCGTTTTTCCATTTAGCACCGACGCCACAACCGCCGCACATGCTCCCGTGCCACACGCTTCGGTTACCCCTGATCCTCGCTCCCATACGCGAAAATGGAGCTCACGTTCATTCACCACTTCTACAAACTCGACATTCATTCCCTCTGGAAATCGCTCATCTTTTTCAACGATCGGTCCAAGCGTCGTTACCGGCGCCTCCTCAATACGATCAACATAAAACACCGCATGAGGATTCCCCATCGATACACCTGTCATATAATACGTATGCCCTGCAAAATCAATTCGTTCGTTAATGACGACATCGTTTTCTTTTCCGACCATCGGTATTTCTCCACGAGATAAACGAGGTTTTCCCATATTGATTTCCACACTATTGACCTTTCCGTCTTCCACAAAAACGCGAGCTTGAACAAGACCTGATAACGTTTCAATCATAAACTGTTCCTCTTGAACGATGCCATGCTCATATACATATTTCGCTACGCATCGCAACCCGTTGCCACAATTTTTCCCTTCCGATCCATCGCTATTAAAAATACGCATTTTCACCGATGCTACATCGGACGGGCAAATTAAAATAAGTCCATCTGATCCGATCCCTGTATGTACATTTGCCACTCGCTTTGCAATATACGATAATTCCTCTTCTGCTAAACGCTCTTTAAACATATTGACATAAATATAGCTATTCCCTAATCCATGCATTTTCGTGAACGAAAAACTTCTCATAGCTGTCCCTCCGCATACATGTTTAATAACACTATACATCGTTGCCATGAACGTGACAACTTTTTTACAAATATATAAAAAGTCACAGGCAATCCGAGAGACATATAGTATAATATAACTATCAATCATACAAGGCAGGGAACATAATGGATATTTTATATGATCGTACCGTCACATGTCTTGTTTGTAAACAAACATATACAACGAAAAAAATCCGTTCACGTTTCATTCGTCCCATTCGGCACGACACTGACTTTTGCTCATATTATGCGAGCGAGGAAGCGAATCCGCTTTTGTATTATGTACACGTTTGTCCACATTGCGGATTTGCGGCAACAGAAGAATTTTCAACGTATTTTCCACCACAAACGCTTGAGGCCATTCAACAAAACATTTGCGCCAATTGGCGTGGGAAAAATTACAGTGGGGCTCGTACATTTGCTGAGGCCATTGATACATACAAGCTCGGCATTTATTCCGCCACATTGAAAAAAGAAAAACATATTACGCTCGCTGGACTTTATATGCGTCTTGCCTGGTTATATCGTTCAAACCAACAAATCGAAGAAGAACGGCGATTTATGCGATTAGCACTCGAGCAATATATCGCTTCTTATGAGGCTGATGATTTTGTTCACACACATATGTCCGAAGTGCGCTTATTGTATTTAATCGGAGAATTGTATCGTAGGCTAGGAAAAGAAAAACAAGCGATCATTTATTTTTCGCGCGTGATCGCTAGAAAAAAAGAGACGATTGAAAAAGGAATTGTCAATATGGCTTACGACCGTTGGCAAGAAATTCGTGAAGAAAAAAAGGGGGCACAATAGCCCCCTAAAACATTGGATTTTCTTCAATATATTCATACACTCGCTCAACGAGCTGCTCTGCATCCTCTGCTGTAACAATATCCCCATTTACCATCGCAAATAACATATTGGCACATTTTCCACAGTATCCTAAACATCCGTATTCAACAATGTCTAAATTCGGATCTTTTTCAAGTTGCTCTAGCGCGCGTTGCGAACCATTTGCTAAATTACTTATACAAAATTCAACGATCGGTTTCAACAATGTATTCACCTCAATCTTAATATTATAACACTTTCACTAAAAATGATGTAATATTGACATAAGAAAAACATCTTAATTATTCATGTTTCTCGAAAAAATGTTGTTATTTTGTCACAATTTCGCTATACTTTTAGTGGTCGAATTTTATCAAAAGGGGAAAGCTTCCATGAGAAACCTCGTGCTACTTGGCGGCGGATACGGAAATATGCGCATCTTACTCCGCATCCTTCCGAATTTACCAGAACATATCCATATTACATTAATTGATCGTGTTCCATACCATTGTTTAAAAACAGAATATTATGCTTTAGCTGCTGGGACAATTAGTGACCAGCACATTCGTGTTCCATTCCCAGAACACCCTCGCCTATCTTACGTTTTTGGTGAGGTCAAAAAAATTGATTTACATCATGAAGTTGTTCATCTTCAAGACGGAACGTGTATTCCGTATGATGACTTAGTCATCGGATTAGGTTGTGAAGATAAATATCACGGTGTACCCGGTGCAGACATTTTTACTTATAGCATTCAAACAATTGATAAAGCAAGAGAAACGTATCAAAAACTAAGCAATCTCCCACCACATAGCATCGTCGGTGTCGTCGGTGCTGGGTTAAGCGGTGTAGAATTGGCAAGTGAATTAGTTGAAAGTCGTCCAGATTTACACGTTAAACTATTTGACCGCGGCACACGCATTTTATCTATGTTTCCAGAACGGCTAAGCCATTATGTAGAGCAATGGTTTCATTCGCATGGTGTAGAGCTCATTCGTCAATCAAATATTACAAAAGTTGAGGAACATACGTTGTATAATCATGACGAAGCAATCCATTGCGATGCGATTGTATGGACTGCCGGCATTCAACCGAATCGTGTCGTCCGCGAACTCGATGTGGAAAAAGACAGTCAAGGGCGTGTCGTATTAACACCTCGACATCATATTCCAAATATAGAAAATGTATATGTTGTTGGAGATTGCGCAAGCTTACCGCACGCTCCGAGCGCCCAACTTGCCGAAGGACAAGCAGAACAAATCGCTCAAGTATTACAAAAACGCTGGAAAGACGAAGAACCACCAAGCGAATTTCCGCCAATTAAGTTAAAAGGTATTTTAGGATCATTAGGCAAAAAACATGGCTTTGGCCTCGTTGCCGATCGCCCACTAACCGGACGGGTTCCGCGCCTACTAAAATCAGGCGTCTTATGGATGTACAAGTACCATAACGGATATTAATTGCCTACATTTTTCGTATAAACATATGCTGTTTTTTGTTTGACACTATGGTATGATAAGCATAGCATAACAAAATAATGATCTTCTCATGCCGAAAACACCTTAGATTTTATTAAGGTGTTTTCTTTATACACATAACCAGTAGAAAGGAGGGATAAGTGTTGGAAGCGGTTCTCCAGCAAGTTCTCACAAAGTTAAACGAACTTCAAGCAGAAATGAATAATATGAAACAGACAATGGCTACAAAACAAGATCTCGAAAACATGGCCACAAAAGAAGACCTCAAAGCCATGGCCACAAAACAAGACTTGAAAATGATCCAACAAGCTGTACTTGAAACGAATGAAATCGTCAAAAATATTGAAGCAAATCAGAAAAGACAAGAGCGTATTTTAGATGTACTTTCTAAACGTTCCATTGAACATGAAGCCCAAATTACTGATTTGCGTTGTGTAAAATGAATGAGGGCGAGTTACTTCGCCCTTTTTTCAATTGCTTCATAAATGTTTTTTAATTTCGGATTTCCTTCGTCAACAATCTCCCCATCAATGACAACGACAGGATAAAATAAGTCTTCGTCAATTACCCTTTGTGCCAATTGACGTTTTTCTTCATCTTCTGGCGGATGAAAAATATCGACATACACAAATTGAAATGAATCGTTCGGATATTTGCGCGAAACGGCAGCTTGAAGCCATTCATACGTATCCTTTGATGATGGTGCACCGACACAAGAAGCACAAATCATATCCGCCCCATACACACATATTTCAATCATATTTATTCTCTCCCCTGGAAAAAAGTTAAGTAACGTTGATAGATTTTTTTCATCATGATGATTATAATAAAATTAGTGAAAGGAGTCGATGAAAATGGCAGATCAAGATATTAAACAACAAGTACAAGAAGTATTAGATAAACTTCGTCCATTTTTACTTCGCGATGGCGGAGATTGTGAATTAGTCGATGTAGAAGACGGCGTTGTTAAACTTCGCCTTCTCGGTGCGTGCGGAAGCTGCCCAAGCTCAACGATCACATTGAAAGCTGGTATTGAGCGCGCATTACTTGAAGAAGTTCCTGGCGTTGTTGAAGTTGAACAAGTGTTTTAAAGAAAAAGGGGTGTACGAAATGTGCACCCCTTTTCATTATGAAGAAAATCATTTATTTCTCTAACGCCATTTTATATACACAACTCCCCTTTGTTTCTACTGACAACATGCGAACATCACAATGTAGAAATGTTGCCACAAGCGCATCATATACTTCTTTCCCTCTCCCTTGTTCAGCAAAACAAAGAACAGTCGGACCAGCACCGCTTAGCGCTACCCCAAATGCTCCGTTCCGTTTCGCTACTGTACGCACATGGGGCAATTCAGGTACGAGACATTCACGATATGGTTGATGAAATAAGTCGGCATCCATCATCTCACCAACGAGCGACCAATGATTTGTAAACAATGCCGCCACAAGCACGTTACTAATTGCGCTTGCCTCGACGGCTTGCTCGCGCGTAAATGCGCTTGGAAGAACTGTGCGAGACTTTTTCGTTTCCAATTCATACGTCGGAATGACAGCAATTAAATCAACTGGAATGGAAGGAATGTGTACAATATGTGTACGGTCTTTCAAATGACTTCCAATGACTACTCCCCCATATAAAGAAGCACCGACATTGTCAGGATGACCTTCATATACGCTAGCTACGCGCATTTTTTCCTCTTGTGACAAATCAAGACGCCCAAGCTCATTTGCTAACTCAATGGCTGCTACAATCGCCGCTGCACTACTACCTAGCCCTCTCGTAAATGGGATATTACTTGATACAAACACGCGACACGGCGGCAACGCCACACCATACTGACGAGCTAGTTCATTTGCTACTTGATAAATTAAATTGCTTTCGCCTGTTGGAATACTTTTCACTTCACTTGTTTTCGGGACGAATTCCCACATTTCCGCACGGACAACTTCTAAAGTTAAATGCAACGATACAGCTAATCCGATCGAATCAAAGCCAGGTCCAAGGTTGGCTGTACTTCCTGGGACAACAATTTTTAACATCTCTCCATCGTTCATTGAAGGACAGCTCCTTGAATGTGCGCAAACACCGCTTCTTCATCATTTGGCAAGACGATCGGTTGAATATTCGTTGCGTCCATCGCTACATTTGGATCTTTCAATCCATTTCCAGTCAACACTGCAACAATTCGGCTTCCTTTTGCAATTTCGCCGCTCTCGACTTGTTTCATTACACCAGCAATCGACGCACATGAAGCAGGTTCTGCAAAAATTCCTTCTTCTCGTGCAAGTAGGCGGTACGCATCTAAAATTTGGGCATCTGTCACCTCATCAATTTTTCCTCCCGATTCGTTCGCAGCTTGAACAGCATATTCCCAGCTCGCGGGATTACCGATTCGAATTGCTGTTGCAATCGTTTCTGGATTTTCAATCACTTCGTTACGAACAATTGCTGCCGCTCCTTCTGCTTCAAACCCACGCATTTGCGGCAATGTTGTTCCATGCTTTTCATGAAATTGTTTAAACCCTTTCCAATATGCTGTAATATTCCCTGCATTTCCGACTGGAATAGCGAGAATATCAGGGGCTTGCCCGAGTTGCTCACAAATTTCAAACGCTGCTGTTTTTTGCCCTTCAATACGATACGGATTGACCGAATTGACAAGCGTCACCGGAGCCATTTCGCTTAAACGACGCACCATTTTTAATGCATGATCGAAATTTCCTTGAATCGCAACAATTTCTGCCCCATACATGACCGCTTGCGCCAACTTTCCGAGCGCAATTTTCCCGTCAGGAATGACGATAATGCAACGCATATTTGCTCGTGCAGCATACGCAGCAGCGGCGGCAGACGTGTTGCCTGTCGAAGCGCAAATAATTGTATCGCTTCCTTCTTCTTTTGCCTTCGCAACAGCCATGACCATCCCACGATCTTTAAAAGATCCTGTTGGGTTTGCTCCCTCTGCTTTAACGTATAATTCTACACCGAGTCTTTCCGACAAATGAATGAGCGGAATGAGCGGTGTATTCCCCTCATTTAACGATAACATCGGTGTTTTATCTGTCACCGGTAAATAGTCACGATAATGATGCAACAATCCCCTCCACATTACAACGCACCTTCCCCTTCTACTCGATACGAACTTTTCACTTCTTCGACAACTTCTAAATCGCGCAACTGTTGCAACACATCACGGTAATCTTTTAAAGATGCTTGATGCGTAACGAGAACAATTTCTGCCAAGTCTTTTTGTTTTAAAGGTAATTGTAAAATTTTCTCAAAACTTACTCCGCGCTCTGAAAAAAGTGATGTAATTTTCGCAAACGCTCCAACTTGATCTTTTACATGAATGCGTAAGAAATATTTCGAGTATATTTCGCTATCGTCTTTTAACTGCTTATCGTATTGTGGGGTAACTGCGCTTCTCCCATTTACCCCAAGGCGCATATTTTTCATTACAGCAACTAAGTCCGACACAACGGATGTTGCTGTCGGTAAGCTTCCTGCTCCCGGACCGTAAAACATCGTCTCTCCAACCGCTTCTCCGTAAACGTAAACGGCATTATACTCATCATTGACAGACGCAAGTGGATGTGTTTCTGGCAACAATGTCGGTTGCACACTCACTTCTACTTTCTCTCCATCTCTATGGGCAATACCAATTAGTTTCATCGTATAACCGAGTCGTTTGCTGTAATTTAAATCTTCTTCCGTAATTCCGGTAATCCCTTTGACGTATACATCTTGCAAATCAATGTTCATCGAAAAACCAAGACGAGCTAAAATCGCCATTTTTCTTGCTGCATCTAGTCCTTCTACATCTGATGTCGGATCCGCCTCAGCATAACCGAACGCCTGCGCTTCTGCTAATACTTCTTCATACTTTCTATTAAATTTACTCATTTTTGTTAAAATATAGTTTGTTGTCCCGTTTACGATGCCCATCATTTTTGTAATTCGATCAGAAGCTAATCCGTCTACAAGGCTGCGTAAAATCGGAATTCCTCCTGCGACACTTGCTTCATAAAACAAATCGCAACCGTGTTCAGATGCGACGGAAAGCAACTCTGTTCCATACAGCGCCATTAAGTCTTTATTTGCCGTCACAACATGTTTTCCGTTTTTTAATGCCTGTAATATATATCGTCGCGTTTCTTCAATGCCTCCCATGACTTCAATGACGACATCGATGTCTGGGTCATGAATGACTTCTTCTACGTTTGTCGTTAATACTGACTCTGGCAAAACGACATCTCTTTTTTTATCGCGATCACGCACAGCAACTTTTTTGATTTCAACAGGGCAACCAATTTGGTGCATCAATTTATCTTGATGATTTTTAATAATTTTCACAACTCCACTGCCAACCGTTCCTAATCCTAACAATCCAACTGATACGCTTTTTACCATCTTCCCCACCTCTTGTTTTTCTGTAATGAACATTTGTTTTTGTATAGTAGACATTATAGAGGATCTCCATTTCTTTTACAATCCTTATTTTCATTATCGTACCATATGAAAACGTTTTATGTTTAAAAATTTTCTAAAAAAATAAAAAAAGAGCCTATTGGCTCTGTACAGGTGTATAAGGCTCCTTTCCTTCTAGCACGGCTATCACGTTGCGACAACATAGTTGCATCATCGCGTACCTCGTTTCTTTCGTCGCACTCCCGATATGCGGCAAAGCAACAACGTTCGGTAATTGTAATAGCGGATGGTCCGAACGAATCGGCTCTTGTGCAAATACATCTAGCCCCGCACCAGCAATATGTCGGTTGATTAACGCATCATATAACGCTTCTTCGTCCACAACCGCCCCGCGTCCCGCGTTAATAAAAATAGCTGATCGCTTCATTTTCATAAATGCTTCGCGGTTAAACAATCGATACGTTTCATTCGTTAACGGAGCTAAACAGACGACAAAGTCCGCTTGTTCAAGCAACGCATCAAACGAACAATACATCGCACCAAGCGTTCGTTCGGCTTCGATATTTCGTGAACGATTATAGTATAATACGCGCATATGAAATCCTTTTGCCCGATGTGCAACGGCTTGCCCGATTTTCCCCATCCCGACAATCCCAATCGTTTTATGGTGGACATCCGTCCCTGCAAGTAAAAGCGGGCTCCAACTTTTCCATTTTCCTTCTTTTATAAACTCGGCTGCTTCAACCAATCTTCTTGCCGTTGCTAACAGGAGAGCAAATGTTAAATCCGCTGTTGTTTCTGTCAATACATCAGGCGTGTTACAAACAATGACCCCTCGTTTTGTCGCTGCCTCTACGTCAATATTGTCGTAACCGACAGCTACATTCGCAACGACGCGAAGTTTCGGACTTTGTTGCAATAACTCCTCATCAATGCGATCAGATAACATCGTAATTAATGCTTCCGCTCGGCTTGCTTCTTGAAGTAACACATCGCGCGGAACAACAAGATGCTCATGTGGCCACATGTTCACATCATATTTGTCATATAACGGTGCAACGACATCATCTGGTAGTTTTCTTGTAATGAAAACATATCGTTTTCCCATACCCTCGTCCCCTTTAGCATATCTTTATCCGCTTTATTGTACCATATTTATAACCAATCGAGACGAGGAATAGAGACCGTAGTCATATCATGAAAATGACGAAGTTTTTGTTCATATACGTCAGTCTCTTCAAATACTTGTCGTAATTGTTGCGCATACCGTTGTCGCATGTCACCTTCTGATCCATAGTAGTTTTCAATCGACTGAAAGTAATGAAGCGGAAATAATAATCGGGCATAAATCATTCGCCAAGAAAAACGGCTAAGCGATTGCACATGTTCATACGTTTGTAAAAAACGCTCAATCGTTTCATCTGATTGTTTCGTTAACCACTGCTTTCGAATCCATTCCGCAACATCGCGACTTGCGTGATCAAACACCCAATCCGTTGGTATTTTCCCCATTTCCCATGTTTCGGGCGGAAATTGTTCATGACAAATCGTCGGCATATCACCGCGCATCGGAACTTCATCTAATTGTGTATCCATCACATATTGAACCGCATTTTCGGCAACACCTAAATAGTAAGGAAATGTCTCAACAAATTGTTCATCCACCTCATTTTTTTCGGAAGACCTCACTTGTAATTGCCAAAAATGTTCTAGTTGATCAATTCGTTGTCCCCATAGTTCTCCCCATTTGCCAAATCGACTTCGAGCGGAAACATCATACGGATATGTGCGACCACGCTGATGAAATAATGCGAGTTGTTGCGCGGTATCTCCTGTTTTCATTCGGTTTTCCATTTTCCATACACTCACTTGCTTTCCTTGTAACATGCCAATCAAACGTCCTGTTTTCGTTGGAAGCAACGTTGCAATCGTTTCGTCACCTTGCGTTCGCATATACATCGCCATGTAATATAACTGCTGAATATCGCTTTCTTTTTCATTCGTCGGTACCGCAATATATATGTCATTTCCGCTTCGAACGAGAAAGCGATCACCTACTTGTTCCATATGATCGACTCGAAAATAATAATCCATGCACATCCCTCCTTCCTTCATGTATATGTTTCAAAAATACGTATAAACTTCATAAGAGAGAGGAAATGAACGCACGTTTCATAAAAAAGTCACATACATTGTAAAAAATAAAAAACGAAATAGGTGAAGTTGGATGGAGGAAAAGAAAATAGGAAAAATGGAACAAATCGCACGACAATGGCTTGCTGATCGCGGGGTAACAATCGAACATATTGCTGAACTCGTTTATTATTTACAATCTAAATATCATCCTGACTTACAAATGGACGAATGTATTCATAACGTGAATCGGGTGATCGCTAAGCGTGAAGTACAAAACGCGCTGTTTACCGGCATTCAGCTCGATATTTTAGCAGAGAAAGGTTTACTACAAGAACCTCTTCAATCATTTATCGCAAAAGACGAAGGATTATATGGGGTAGATGAAATTTTAGCGCTCTCCATCGTCAATGTGTATGGGTCGATCGGTTTTACGAACTACGGATATATCGATAAACAAAAACCAGGCATTTTACATCAATTAAATGATAAATCATCTGGTCAATGCCACACATTTTTAGATGATATCGTTGGAGCGATCGCTGCTGCTGCTTCAAGCCGTCTAGCGCATCGCGCCGCCCATGTCGAATAAATAGGAAAAAGGTGCCCAACTAGGCACCTTTTTATATGCGTTCCATCCATTCTTTTAACGAATCTACGACATACGTCGGTTGTCGGTCATACGTTTGCAACATTTCTTTCGTCGTCACACCCGTGTGAACGAGAAGTGTATCCATCCCGGCATTCATCCCTGCCATAATATCCGTATCATAGTTATCCCCGATCATTAACGTTTCTTCTTTCGGAACACCAAGCACTTCTAGCGCCTGCTCCATAATAATTTTTTCCGGCTTACCGATAAAAATCGGCTTCGTTTGTGTCGACACAGCAACGACAGATGTAAGCGACCCGTTTCCTGGTAAAAGTCCGCGCTCCGTTGGAATTGCAATATCTCCGTTTGTCGAAATAAACAGCGCCCCATTGCGAACAGCTAAACAAGCAATCGCTAATTTTTCGTAATTAATGCTACGATCAATCCCCATGACAACGACTTCCGCATCTTCATTTGCAAATGTAAATCCTTTTTCTTCAAGCGCACGACGAATACCGTCTTCTCCAATCACATAAACAGAGGCGTTCGGCTTCTTTTCATAAATGTAGTTTGCCGTGGCTTGACTTGTTGTAAATACTTGCTCTTTCGTTGCAGGGATACCGAATTTCCGCAACTTTTCTACTACTTGTTCCGGTGTGCGAGAAGAATTGTTTGTTACAAATAAATACGGAATACCTTTTTCATGAAGGCGATGCACAAAAGCGCACGCTTCTTCAATTCGTTCTGTTCCACGATACATCGTACCGTCTAAATCAATTAAATATCCTTTATATGTTTTCACTTTTGCCACTCCTTTTGACAACTTGCACGTTCAAACTTTAACGCAAAACAGCTGCACTTGTCAAAAAGAGCGCAACGAATGTCAACGATTGTTCATTTTTTTCGCTTAATATGGTAGCGACACGCGTCATCACCGTCAGCTAAACACGTTTTCGGAACAATTTCGGCTTCATGAATGAGCGTTTCAAACAACTGTCGCTCACATTCACAAGCAATCGGATACGCTTGAGCTACTTCTGCAATCGGACAGTTATGTTCAACTAACTCAAACGAACCATCATCGTGTTGTACCAATTCCGACATATACCCATGCTCATTTTGTACCGCCACAAGCTCTTTCATTTTCTCATCAAACGATTTATTGCCAAATTGTTGCTCATACAACTTTTTCATCCGTTCTTGCCGATTTTGAAACAGCTCGGCTACCATTTGCTTTCCGCCCATCTGTTCTAAATCAGCTAAAAAATCGAGCATCGTTTGTTGATAGTGGCGCGGAAACCGTTGATGTCCTTTTACGCTTAATTGATACACGTTTGTCGGCCTTCCCATCGGCTGACGAACAAGCGTCGATTCAATAAGCTCTTCACGCTCTAACGCGCTCAAATGACGGCGAACAGCCATCTCCGTAATTTGTAGTTGCTCCGCCATTTCACCGACTGTTAGCCGCTTTTGCACTTTTAACATTTTTAAAATTTGCTCTTTTGTGGAAGAGGTTTTTTTTCGCATCACTTTTCACCCTCTTCCATTTTATATGATTTTCCCTATACACACAATTTTTAAACATTTTCATTTAAAAAGGCGGACACAGGTCCAAGTTCATGATGTAAATACGTGCGAATAGCGGTCGGAAAAGATTGAAGAACATGGCGATAGTTTTGCAACGCTTTCAATAATTCGTCATGTGGTACATCGATGTATTGTTGCACAAGCTTTTTACGGAAATGGATGATTTGTTTTAATGCCTCGCCATCTTCATCAGAAAGAACACGCTCATCCACTAAAATGTCAATAATGTCCTCGTAACTTCCTGGATCGCGCATAATAAATCCATCAATCATCGCATTTCCGACATCAATGATTGATTCAATAATGACATGCCCTATACGTTCAAGCGCTAGCTTCTCTATTGGCGTATGAAACGGTTGTTGGACATAGGAGACGACTTCCTCCATATATTTCAATGTTTTTTCAATTTTTTGGCGATCGACAAAATACATCATTCATCTCCCTTTCTGTTTTTTATTTTATTGTATCATAGCGCTTTCTTTTACACAGCTAACAGAAATTTGTTAAGATGAAGAAGCAATAACACACGAGATGGAGGGATGCCATATGGAACGTTTCTTTTTATATGACGATACGGTCGATACGAAAACACGATTTGTTAGCTTCGTTGGAAAAAATGAACGGTTTGATTTAGCAATCGTCCAAACAGACCGTTTTTATGGGAAAGCGCTTATCCTTGATTTACAAAGCAATCGATATGCGATTATCGGTTCAGATGACTTGCAACAGCCTGGGTATATTGAACACATATATAACTTAAATGAAGAAGAGGCAAACGAGTTGCGAAGCTTTTTACATGAAATCGTCGGTTAAGTGGTACGCTATGTAAAAAACGAAAGGAAGAATTCACATGACCGATGAAACATATCACGATTTTTCAACTGTGGAAGCGATGAAAAACTTCCTCGTACCAGAAACGTTGCCCGAAGGTCCATACGGTTCCCCACGCGGCGAACATGAACCTGTTCAAAATAAAAGCACCCCATGGCGAAAAGGGCAACGATATTACAGCGCGTTTAATTACGAGTATAAGTCGCTTCATCAAAACATTCCGCGCCAAGACCCAGGCGCACATCCCGTTCACGATGATCCGAACGAAAATAACAAGCAACCGTACTCATAAAAAATAGGTCAGGACGCCTGACCTATTTTTTCACTTTACGTAACACAAAATAAGCGCAACCGAAATTGCAATATTCAAACAAATATTCGGATAATGTACTTATTTTCGTATCATATGTCGCTTTTTGGTTATGGTCATCAAAAAAGCCACGCAACCGAAGCTGGTTATATCCCCAATCGCCAACAATGTAATCATATTTATTTAAAATATCCGTATAGCGCGCACGAAACGCTTCTTCGTTAAATCCGTTGCGTACATTTTCTACAAGCTCGTAACATGTATTATGAATGCAAATCATATATCCTCACCTCTTCTTTCCATTTCTATCATAAAACATGTCTTTCTCCCAAGCAATCACCATTATAACGCTTTGAATAAAACGAACAATAAAAAAGAAGGGGGGAGTTGTTTTGCGGAATACATGGTTACTGACAGGAATTAGTACAATCGCTTTCTTATCTGGATGCGCTGGAATAAACGACGAATCCACATCTTTGTATGAGAAAAGCGGAACAACGATCAACGTTCGCTCAAGAAACGATTTATATAACGAACATGGTGTTCGAAACGGAATGGATTCGAGATTAACAAATTTCGGTTACGTAAGACATCAAAAAAGCCCAATTCCGGGCGATACAACACAGTATGCGACAATACCTGTATTAAACAGAGAAAATGTTGCCGATTTAATTAGTAAACTGTGCACCCAACTTCCGAACGTTTATGACGTTGGGACGCTCGTCACAGACGATACCGTGTTTGTCGTTTACAAGACAGACAGTACAAATCGGTTTGAAACAGCCGATCAAGTGAAAAAAACAGCTATTTCTGTCGTTCCACGTTATTATCACGTATACGTTTCAGACAATCCGCGCATGTTTCAAGATATTGAACGATTCGGCCGTTTAGATGCAAATAATCAAAATATCGATCAAGTTTTACAACAAACGATTAAAGAAATGCTCAAGTCGCCACAAGGTAGAAAAGTGAGCAGCGGAGAAAATGAAAACGGTGTGCAACGCGAAGAAATGAACATGATGCAATAACGAAAAAGGATGTCCCACATACATGAAAGGGACATCCTTAATTATATGTTTACTCATTCGCTTTTGCCGATTGTACTTGCTCATCAGCATGATAAGAAGAGCGGACGAGCGGTCCAGACTCACAATGACTAAATCCTTTCGCTAACGCAATTTCTTTTAACCCCATGAACTCATGCGGATGGTAATATTTCTCTACCTTTAAATGTTTTTTTGTCGGTTGCAAATATTGCCCGATCGTCAAAATATTCACCCCGACTGCCCGTAAATCGTCCATCGCTTCTAAAATTTCTTCTTTTGTTTCACCAAGCCCGACCATTAAGCTTGATTTTGTAGGAATATCCGGTTGCATTTCTTTCGCACGGCGCAAAAATTCAAGTGAGCGTTCATACGTTGCGCGCGCACGAACGCGCGGAGTGAGGCGACGAACTGTTTCAATATTATGATTTAAAATATCAGGACGAGCGTCCATTAGCGTTTTTAAGTTTTCATATACACCACCCATATCAGACGGCAATACTTCAATCGTCGTCAACGGATTTTTCCGTCGAATAGCACGTACCGTTTCAGCAAATACAGCTGCACCGCCATCTTTTAAATCATCGCGCGCAACAGCAGTCACAACAACATGTTTTAAATTCATTAAACGAACGGATTCAGCAACACGCTCTGGTTCTTGCCAATCTAGCTCCGTTGGCAATCCTGTTTTCACAGCGCAAAAGCGGCAAGCGCGCGTACATACATCGCCTAAAATCATAAACGTCGCTGTGCGACGAACGGCCCAACATTCATGAATATTTGGACAACGCGCTTCTTCGCACACCGTATGCAATTGTTTTTCGCGCATCATTTTTTTCAAGCCTGTATAATGTTCATTCGTATTTAACTTTATTTTTAACCACTCTGGTTTGCGAAGGTGCTGTTCTTTTGTTGACATCATTTTCACGCTCCACTCGTTAATGTACATTACCCATTATACGAGTTATTGCCTTACAATACAAAACAGTTTGTTTTTCCAACATTTTTTATTTATGAAAACAGTCGATTACCTCAAACTAATGATATGAACATCGGAGAAAGGAGAAAGAATGCGTGAAAACATTATGGTGCATAATCGTTTTTCTTCTCATTCCGTTCCAATCATTCGCTGCTGCACCAAATGTGTATGATCAACGAATGGAACTTTATAAAAAAGCAGAAGCCATTTCGCTCATTCCGTGGTACTACTTCGCAGCTGTTGATCAATATGAACGGAGCATTCGCCAAGCGCGCCGCGATTTACCAAAACCAACTGGAATTATCGGTATTTACATCCCCACTGAACGATGGGCTGGGCCACTCAATCAAAATAAAGAAGATCAAAATCCATTTACAATTAGCCAATTTGGTGGAATGGGGATAGATGGGAATGGAGACGGTATCGCTGATCGAACAAACGATGAAGATGTATTATTTGCGTTTGCTCGCTTTTTACGATCATACGGCACAGACCATACACATATTAAAATGGCGCTGTGGGACTATTATGAGCGAAGCAAAACCGTCGATATCATTTTAGGAAAAGTAAAGCTATATAAACATTTTGGGACGCTACAACTCGATCAATATGCCTTTCCAATTCCAAGACGATTTGAATATAGTTATCGCAGTACGTGGGGAGATGCACGCGGATGGGGCGGACGACGGATTCATGAAGGAACAGACATTTTTGCACATTACGGTACCCCTGTTCGCTCAACATGTTACGGTATCGTTGAATTAAAAGGATGGAATAAATACGGAGGTTGGCGCATCGGTATTCGCGATATAAACAATACGTATCATTATTTTGCGCACTTAAATGGATTCGCTAACGGCTTAGAGGAAGGAACGATTGTAGAGCCCGGCATGTTGATCGGTTCAGTCGGAAGTTCTGGTTACGGACCGCCTGGCACATCGGGTAAATTTCCGCCGCATCTTCACTACGGCATGTATAAAGATAACGGCTATACGGAATGGTCGTTTGACCCATATCCTTACTTAAAACAGTGGGAACGACAAGAACGCATGAGAAAAAGATGAGGCATCTGCCCCATCTTTTTTATGATTGCCGACTTTTCTTTACTGCATGAGCGACGCTCGCAGCAAAACCTCCCCAAATAATTACCATACCGACAAGCATCATAATAAGTGCACTTGTTTCCATTAGCTTGAAACCTCCTTGTCTGTCGGAACGGAAAGCACTCCATCTTTCCAGCGTTTTACTGAAAGAACAAAACCGAGAACGATGACAAGCGCCGCAACAGTCCATCCGTATTTAACGACGAATAACGTATCGTATCCACCATAATTTTCTTTCACATTTGTTTTAATGCTATCAAACATCATGTATCCTAATACAATTGGTGTGACAACAGAGAGCGAAATTTTCCACCATGCGCCTACCATAATATCTGATACGCTATTTGCATGTGTTTGAAGGGCATTTAGTTCTTTTAACACCCATGCAATGACAACTACTTCCACTAATCCAACAAGCGCAACGCCAAAGTTGTTAATGAAATAGTCAACGACATCTAAGAAATATAATCCGCCGTTCGAAGCGAATATTAATGCGATGAGCGCAGCTACTCCACCACCGCCGAGAACAGCTTTCGTTCGAGATATACCGAACTTTTCTTGAATCGCTGAAACATACGTTTCTGAAATCGAAATAAGCGATGTCAGTCCTGCTAATGTCAATGAAAGGAAAAATAATACCCCGAAAAGCTCATTAAACGCAGGGAACTGGTTAATAATTTGTGGGAAGACGACGAACGCTAATCCAACGCCACCTTTCACAACTTCGCTTACTTCTACGCCTTGTTGTTGCGCTAAAAAGCCAAGGACGCTAAATACGCCGATACCAGCTAATAACTCGAATCCTGAGTTTGCAAAACCGGTAATAAATGCGTTATTCGTAATATCAGATTTTTTTGGTAAATAACTTGAATAAGTAATCATAATAGCGAACGCAATCGATAAGCTAAAGAAAATTTGGCTATATGCAGCAAGCCATACTTTTCCGTTCATAATTTGATCCCAATTTGGTTTGAAAAATGCATTTAATCCTTCGATCGCTCCGTCTAACGTCACAGCGCGAATGACGATAATAAAGAAAAGAACGATAAGCGTTGGTAAGAAAATTTTATTTGCGACTTCAATTCCTTTTCGAACACCTTTATACAAAACGGCTAAGTTAATGATCCAAACGAGAAGAAGTGGAATGAGAACAGCTGGGACTAAACTTCCGAACGTACCCGGCGTTTCTGCTAATTTCAAATATTCACCGAATAAAAAGTCCCCTGTATTTTCTCCCCATTTCGATGTAAATGCAAAATACGTATAAGACATCGCCCATGCAATAACGACGGAATAATACGTTGAGATAACGAATGAAATAAGGACTTGCCACCAACCAATCCATTCTGTTCCTTTGCTTAGACGGGCGAACGTTAACGGCGCTGAACCGCGATACTTATGTCCAAGCGTAAACTCCAATATGAGAATTGGAATACCTGCTGTTAATAATGCGAATAAATACGGGAGGAAAAATGCCCCTCCACCATTTTCATATGCGACAGCCGGAAACCTCCAAATGTTTCCCAATCCAATTGCCGAGCCAGCCGCTGCTAAAATAAAGCCAGCGCGTGTGCCCCATTGTTGACGACTCTCCATAATAAAATACCCTCCTTAGTCAGTTTTTGATTTTTTCATATCGTGACGTAATAAAAAGATGAGCACCTCCTCGTTCGATTATTTTAATTTTTCAGACTTTTTTGTTTCATTTTAGTTTTAAGTATATCAACGGACAAGCCTTTTGTCAAAATAATATTTCAAAAAATAAAATTTTCAGAATTTTTTATTATTCAACTGGAAGTTCAATGGACGTATTTCCTTCCCCACCTTGATTATAAAATTGCGGAACTTCCCCTTGAATAATTTGAATCGCTACAGGAATGTCGTTTTGAATCGTTGCCGTTTTTGTTGCAAATGGAATAATAATTTGCACGTTGACTTCAATATGAATTGCTATTTCTATTAAAGCGTTATTTATGCCAAACGGACGTATATTTTTATTTACATCCGAATGAACATCCCCAATAACGTAAAAACGAACCGGAATGCGCGGTCCTAAATTTCCTAACAATACGTTATTCGTTGCTTGTCCGAGCGGGATATAATAGACGATTCCTTGTTCTTTTTCTGTTTCAATTTGAACATCTGGAAACTCAAGCGCGGATAGTTTTCCTTCTGATGCCGCTTTTAAATTTCGTTGAACACGATTTGTCGTTTTAGCTAATACTCGATTCACAACGGTAGCATTAAAATCGATCGCAGAAATTTTCCCATGCTCATCTTTTTCAATTTTGATAAAATTTTCAACGCGAAAGTCGTCCTCAGCAATTTGTTGATTAATCGCATTATTGATCACTAAATTCGCTAAGCGGCGCGTTTCTTTCTCTGCGATCGCCATCAGCGTTGGTTCGATTCCTCTATTAATAAACCAAAGGCTCGCAACAGTCGAAATGATAAAAAAAACGAAAGTAATTAAAAAAATATAGCGGATGGGTAGCGGTTTTCTTCTTTTACGTAGTTGTTGATACAACAAAAATCCCCCCTCTCACGCTATATGTATGCGATCAAGCAGGGGATTATTATTTTATTTCATCAGGAGCAAGGCGTCTTTCCCTTTCATGCCACGTGAAATACCTAATTGTTCAGCAGCAAATGTAACAGACTCAAGCGGTGCCTCTAACAGTTGATCAATTGTCCGCACTCCTACCGCTCTTCCAGCTACAATGCCACGGTCGCGCAATTTTTCGTTTAACAAAGCCACATCTAACGCCCCACACATAATATATCCTTTATCATTAGCAACAGCTAACAACGTCGTTTTAGGCAACTGAACAGAAATGGCCGTAAACGGCTCTCCGTCAATCCATAACGGCTTTAATTCGATCATATATTCACGCTCCTTTCTTTTATTCAATGTATGAATAAAAGATCGAAGGGTGCCTATTGATACATGTTTTTTAGCTTCCACGCAAGCACATCCCGCAACATTTCAGGCATGTAATATTTCTTTTTCGCACGATATATTTCTGGATACAAGTGTCCGAACGTAAACATATCAATTGTTGCGACCGCATACGTTTTTTGCTCATCAATTGGCTGATGATGAATCAAAATGCGACGCACATGTGCTTGACCGTCCGACATGGTCTCTTTCTCAATTGTGACGCCATCGTACACCATCTGTCCCATCACTTCACCACGAAACCCAAACCCTCTCACCCGCAACTGTTTCATTTGTTCCGTTTCCGCTTGTAAAATGACTTCTTTTAATTCGCTTCCACGTAAATATACTTTGCACGGATTAATTGGGTGCGGACAAATGCGATGAATATCCCCTTTCGTCACAACGCCTTTTGGCAATGATGCAAGCAAAACACCCGCATTGACCATCGCTATATCACCTTCACACCATTCGTTCAACGCTTGCGCAAGAAGCGACGCAAATGGGGAAGGGGAAAACCAGTCCATATGTAACGGTTCGGGCAAATGCACAATCGGTTGTGCCAATGCATTTGTTGCTTGCTCAATCATATGATTTAATTTTTGTTTCGTTTCCGCACATTCATGTTCTAATGCATCGGTATGTTGGACATATGCGCATGACTCAACTTTTCGGCTATTTTTATCAATTGACAATGTTAAACATCCGACATATTGCGCAAACTTCCCCGCTCCACAAAGCAACGTTTCATTCACGCGCTTGCCATGTTCAAATACGTGATGTGTATGGCCACCTAAAATTGCAGTCAATTGTGGAAACATATGAGCCATTTTTTCATCATCACTTATCCCTAGATGAGACAATAAAACAATGGCATCTACTTTTTCCGAAAGTTGTTCAATGAGCTTAGCAACCGTATCAAACGGATCGGCAACACGCCATCCAAGCAATTCATAAAACGTCTGAAACGGAACGGTCACCCCAATAAATGCAACGCGAACATGTCCAAACGTCATCATAACATATGGCTTCATCCAATGCGGGCGCTCTCCGTTTTCATAAAATACGTTCGCCACGATGACCGAAAATGCCGCGTGCGTATACAACGTATCGAGCTGTTCATGACTAAGTGTTATTCCTTCGTTATTCCCAATCGTAACCGCATCGTATGCGACATCGTTTAAAAGAATGACGTTTCCCTTTCCAGAGGATGCTTCCGTGATCGGATGAAATCGATCGATAAAATCACCAATATCAAGTAAAACCATATGCTCGCGATTTTGTTGATGCTTTTTTCTTACTGTTTTTAAATAATGAACAACTTTTGGCCATCGCTCAAAATGGCTATGCACATCGTTTGTATGATAAATATGTATCGTCTCCCTCAACGCTTGCAACACACCTTTCTTTTTTACAATCCAAGTCCTTGCATAATTAAACGAACACCAAGTAAAATAAGTACCATTCTTAATAACGTCACGACCGTTTTTCCTTTTAATCGTCGATTAAGCCACGCCCCACATTTCGCCCCAATCCATACGCCCGGAATAAGCGAAAGAGCAAACGTCCAAGCGACATTCCCCATAAAGACGTGCGTCATTGAACTAACAATAGATGATAAAAAGACGATAAACATCGATGTCGCAACGGCAACGTGAGGAGGAAATAAAAATAATAGCATCATCGCAGGCACCATAAGCGACCCGCCACCGATACCAAAAAATCCACCAACAAACCCGACAACAAACGCAATGAGCGTAGCGCTAAACGGATGATACCCGTACGTCACTTCCTCCCCTTCATTCGTGACATATGTACGCACAACAGGAAACGTTCGTTTTTTAGATGGGGAGAAACGCGATTGAAACATAAGCAAAAACGAAACGGCAATGAGAAACAATCCGAAATAAAGCGAAAAATGGTGCATATGTACATGTTGATTCACCCATGCGCCAAGCATCGCCCCTGGTCCACTGCCGATGAAAAAAAACAAACCGCTTTTATAGTCAACCATTTTATGCTTCATATACGTTAAAGTTGATGATAATCCGTTAAAAATAATGACAACAAGCGATGTTCCGACAGCTGCTTGCGGTGAAATGGTCGGCAATATGTGCGCAGCACTTAAAAAAAGAAGCGCGGGAACGATAATGACCCCTCCCCCTAAACCGACAAGGCTACCAATCGTTCCTGCTAAAAGACCGATGATTAAAAGAAATATATATTCCATTTTTGATCCCCCATTATGAAAACAAATCTAATTGTCGCGGTGCCAAATTTGTATACTCAATGCCTAACAACTGCAACAACTGTTTTGCATTATGAGCAGCATCTCCGCCTGAGTTGTTGTTAAATAGTACGTAAATGTGTTTACATTTTGTTTGTAACATTCGAATATGTTGTGCCCACTCTTGTAGCTCTTGCTCGTTGTAGCGGTATAAATAACGGACGGCACGCCAATTTTCGTCATCTCTTTTATTCCAGCCTGCGACATTGCGTCCGTGTAGACGAATAAGTGTTTTATTTGGATCTGTTGGATGAAGAACGGTCGGTACCGATCCTTCCCCCGCTTGCGGTTCATCGCAAATGCTATGAATCCATCGCTCTTCCTCCATAAAGCGCAACGTCTTCTCGTAAAACGGAGGGGAAAACCACGATTGATGACGAAATTCAAGCGCTACAGGAATATCTTTCATTCGCTCCCGACACCAACGCAAATAGTGAACATGCTCTTTTTTACAATCGAACCACGGCGGAAATTGAAACAATACCATGGCGAGCTTATTTCCTTGTTGAAACGGCTCAATCGATTGGAGAAATGCAGTAAACATCTCATCTTTGTTTGCATATGGAATGTCGCCCCGTTGATGCCCCGTCATTCCTTGATACGCCTTCACGATAAATTGGAATGACGCAGGCGTTTCCGTCAACCATTTTTCAACGTTTTGGCGCGGTTGAATGGCATAAAAATACGCATCAACCTCAACGGTTGGAAAGTGAGCCGCATACGCTTGTAACTTATCTTTTGACGCAAGACGAGACGGATATAAACTGTCATGGTCGCCCCATCCCGTTAGTCCGACATAAATCATATTCATCACCTACATTCATCTTACCACAACATACAAAAAAAGCCGATGATCTGCATGGCGCAGATCATCAGCTATTTATTATCCAATGCTACCTTCCATTTCGAATTTGATTATTTTTACTCTTTTTTAGGGAAAATAGCACCTCACAAATGTTGATTTTTCAAGGTTTTCGCGTGTTGACACATTAATTAAAAATGCTACCCACAATATTTTTGTGGGTGTTTTGTGGGTGAAAAACAAGGCGGAGCGATCCGCCTTTTTCCTCTTGTTGTTATTAGACCCATTCCGTATCATACGGTCGATACTTCTTGCGCAATTCCTTTAATTCTTTCACAAGTGCTTCAACGTCATCTCGGAAAAACAATTTATCTTTTTGAAAACTCTTGATCGGAACAATCCTTCCCGATTCGATCAATTTGCTAAGGCGTTGATATGTCACGTTTAAAATCTCGAGTGTTTCAGCAACTCCGAGGACTTCACTTTTAATGAAGTCCTCGAGTTCTTTTCGTGATGCAAAGTGATATGACACGTTCACTTCCCCCTCATCTGTCGCGAAAATACGAGATAACATAAGTAATACCTGCAATCCCCCATACAACAATAACGATCAATAACACGATGTCCAATATGCCAAGATGTCTAAAGTCAGTGGTCACGAAAAAACGTAAGGCAACAAACGCCAATAAGATGTTTGCGATCCAGGCTAATTTTGACATACCTTTTGGGAGATGATAATATGTTTTATACAGAAGCCCTTCCCGAAGGTCGGGCTTCCGTTTTGGGTTTATTTGCGACGTTTCTTTTTGGAGCGTCGCTTTTTCTTTTGGTTTCGTCCCTCTAGGAAAGCGATAGTCGCTAGGACGAAACCGGCGATACTGCAAAGTTTCTCGATGATGTCCAGCCACTTCATCATCTCCCTGTCGTTCACCTCCTTTCTGATTTTACTATACCATATCTATTGTAATATTACAATAGATAAAATAAAAAAATTTCTATTTCAGTTATTTTTTATATCACCGCCGTTTGGCGGGGGGATTTTGATAAAATTTCTAGAATCTTTAATATTTTTGTTGAAAAAATCAACAAAAATAGTTGATTTGTTTTTCGAGTAATGTTAATCTATTAATAGAAAAAACTTCATATTAGAAAGGAGGAACAACCATGTTAACTGAGTTCGGCAGATTTTGTCGGAAGCTTAGAATTGATAATGGAGAGTTATTAAAACACATGGCTGATAAACTCGGAGTAACTTCTTCATATCTATCTGCTGTTGAAAATGGTAAGAGAAATGTTCCTCAAGATTGGGTTGAAAAAATTGCAAATCTTTACTCTTTGGGTACCGAAGAGTATAGTGAGTTGAAAAAAGCAGCACAAAACTCACAAAAGGTTGTTAAATTGGATTTTGAAGGATTTGATTTGGAGGATAAAGATACGCTACTGGCATTAGCAAGACAATTTAAAGATTTGACTGAAGACGACAAAATGCTCATAAAAAATATCCTCCAAAAAAGAAAAAAAGGAGGGATTAAATGAGTTTACTAGTTGCCAATCCTACTTCTAGAAAGAAAATTAGGGCTTTGACCAATGCAATTAGGGAAATCTTGGGGTTACAAGACGAAAAATGTTTTCCTGTAGTTGAATTTCTTGAGTTGGGGCTACCACAAATTTTCCATGATTTTTCTTATGAGATTGTAGCACCGCACGAACTCAAGAATAAATATGGCGTGACTTATCCAGAAAAGAATGTCATTAGGTTACGCGAGGATGTTTACGAGAATGCTATTTCGGGTATTGGGCGTGATAGATTTACAGTCGCTCACGAGATTGGACACTTTATAATGCATAGACCAGGAAGTATAGCTTTAGCTAGAAATCAAGCTATTGAAAACATACCTAAATATAGGGATCCTGAGTGGCAAGCAAACACATTTGCTGCTGAGTTGCTTGCCCCACCACATATAATAAAAGGTATGTCTGTAAAAGAAATTGCATTATGCTGTGGTGTTTCATTGTATGTTGCTCAAATTCAATCTGGTCAAATTTAAAGAATGGGAGGGTAAAAAATGGTGTGTAATAAAAAAAGCCCATGCAAAGGGCCTGCATAGAACTGAATAGAAAAAAAGTGAATGTCGCTACATTATAAATCAATTTTGCCGAATTGATATTTATAGTGTATCACTTTTCAAGGCCCTTTGCAAATAAAAATTTGTAAAGGGATGTGGTATATAATGAAAAAAAACACAAAATTAGTATGGTCTGAATCTCATCAGTCTTATGGGATTTTCCGAGCTTGGCGAAGACACCCTAAGACACAAGAAGTCCTTTGGGCTAAGAATTACGGGAAAAAAGCATGGTTTATCCCATTAGCAGAATTAGAAGCTGAACATGCCTAATCAACTCTAATCCAAAACTCCACTTAGTGCGACCTGAGTGGAGTTTTATTTACGCATTATCTATATTGCCCATATGCCCGCGAATATATTCAGTAGATGGTACGTACGGGACATATCGGGTAGAAGAAAAGATGAAGCCAAGTGATGTGGTGGTACTGGTGTGTGTTGTTATTGTTCTAATTATTGCTTATTTTTCTTAAAGAAAAGGCGGAGTGGATTCCGCCTTTTCTGCACTCGAAAATAATTTTGCACCAATTTTGCACGAGATAAAAGGGTATGTCCATTAAACCTTGAAATATCAATAATTTTTGTCACATGGTTATTATCCTGCCGAGTGGCAGGGGTTATTTCACGCGCAACTTTTGCCCAACCCGAATCAAATTCGGATTCGCGATATTATTCAATCTCTGTAGCGCGTCTACTGTGGTATTATGTTTTTTCGCAATCGCCGACAATGTATCGCCTTTTTGGACGGTGTATGTCGTTTTTGGAGTTGTAGAAGCACTAGTTTGTTTACCATCTAACTCCTTATCCGTTCCATATCCTTTGTAATTGTATTGTAGGTGTGGCTTGTCGATGAATCCTTTCCAGTCCCCGCCCCACTCGAAGCCTAATTCCTTTGCTTTCGCGATCGCTTGTCGCATGTCCGATCGACCATATCCATTCCAGTCGGTTTTGCCGTTGATAATCGGTACAAAGTCGAGAGCCTGTCCAACAAGGTGATATGATTTCATAGTCTGTGACTTCCCGCTGGCAACATAATATCGCTGTTGTTCTTCTGTGCGTATTGTTTCGTAGATGAGAATATCAATTCCATTAGCTATGCACCAATTGTACCATTCCATTGCTGCTCTTTTTGTGTTAGGAGCCAATTTTTCAAGGTTTGCTAAGTTCCTTTCGTGATAAGTCGCTTTGAACATTATTTCTCCTCTCCCTTCTGATTTTCACTTTTTAATTGCGCAAATACCTTCGAGACCTGCCCGGGAATAGACACGCCCAAACGACCTAGATTTTCAATAAAACTGATGCCTTCATTACCAATTAGAAACATAATCATCGTATTGCGCATAAAATCACCGCTACCAGTCACCGCGTCCAGTTGATTTGCCACGATAACAGCTAAAATCATGGCCATCTTTTTCATCAGTCCTCGAAATGCCGTCTTGGATGACACTTCCTTTGTGCTGACAGCAACCATCAGACCTGAAATATAATCCACTGCCATCATGATTCCGAGTGCAATAGCAAGATGATCCACCCCGCCAATTAAATAGGCGATAGCTGATGCGCTACCGCCTGTAACTGTAGTGTATAGTGTGTTTGTATTATGCTTCATGTGCTTTCCTCGCTTTCATCAAAAGTAAAAGCACACTCTCATACGAAAGTGTGCTTATTGCACATTATCGTTCATATATATTATGAGCCAGTATGACTTCTAAAGAATAAACCGTTGACGTAACCTTTTTTCTTAAGGTGATTATCTACTCCTTCAATAAAATGAAAAATAGAATCAACAACAGTCTCATATGCTAATATCGCTTCTTCTTTAGTTGCTTTTACTTTCGTTCCATGAGCTATTTCATTTCTCCACTTTAAAACTTTTTTCTCCCATTTAGACCAAGAAGACGATGTAGCTAATTTTACTCCAAATAAATTATTCATTAACGGATTTACTTTTACAGGTATTTCTGCAGCTTTTAATAACCTAGATATACTATCTTTATCTAGCCCAATTTCTGAATAACCTAGTGTTAAAGTGGAATCAACATATGTTTCTAAAGCAATCTCAGATAACAATATACTCATAAGATATTCTTCAGATCTTAATTGATCAAACGCATATTGAAGCATATGAAGCCATGGAACTTCGTAATCTTCTGACTTATAATTAACTGTTATCATAATTTTTCCTACTTCTCCAATAATTGAAGGATCACTATGTTCTGCTAAAGATGTAAATACATTAAATCCATTACTAGTAATATCAGTTGCACCTGCGAGAAATGGTCCGATAGGAAATAGCATTACTTTGTAAATTTTCTTTATGTTCTCAGGTAACTCCACTTGTTTGGTGTATCCAATTCTCACATCAATTGAAAAATAGTACATTTCATTAGCTAGAAAGACATTTGGAGTAATATGATCTTCTACTTTCTTTAATCCGTTTTTTATGCCTTCATATATAGAAAATTCATTTTTACACTCCGGATCTTGGCAAACAATAATCGATTTCTTCATGTCATCTTCAGATAACGACCAACCTCTGGAACATTTATTGCATTGAATCATAAATGCTCCGAATTTCGAATGTTCCATAAACACACCCCTATACATTTTACAATTCTATTTCCATTTCATTCCCACAATTAGAACAAACTAAATAAAGGGATTGAAAAGGATAGTTACCTAATACTGAGCAGTTAATTTTTGATATATCATCTTTTACAAAATCTTTGTCAAATACTACCGCTTCATTACATTCAACACACAATAACTTAAATCCTTTTTTCATTCCAATCATCCTTTACAAAATATAACATAGGGGTGGAATATGGAGAATTTGGATAAAAATACACCTACTTTTCAGTGGTGTTTATGTCGCATTATGAGACAAGTGCTAATTACACATTATCGTCCTACTGCGCTGTTTTATATGCCAGCGTTTCATCATATTCTTGTTGCGTAATCCACCCTTGCGCTAACGCATTGTCAATTTGCTCTTGTGTAAAGTTTTGCGCCGCGTATTGTTTGACAGGTTCATGATATTCAGTAGGAATATCCGAAATACGTCGATTTCCGTAAAGATAAATATCTCTTGCGTATGCGCTTGTTCTAAACGAATAAACTGCCATTGTTCATCACCTCATGCTGTTGTATTTGAGAAATAGAAATCCATAAAGGCAACAAAATCACCGTTAATTTGAGCTAATTGCTGTTTGAGTTGTTGATTTTCTTGCTGTAATTGCAAAAGTGGATTCGGCGGTAAAGGCGGTAATTGTTCCCCTGCCGTTTCGTTTTGGACTGGTGTTTTTACAACATGAGAAACAGTTACACCGTCTTTTGTATATTCGATGACATTCATGTCGCCTTCAATGTATTGACGTAATATTGAAATCATTTTTATTCCTCCTTTTATACAAGCACATAAGTAATAGTAGCTTCGACTGTGTAGCCCCCTGCGGTAGAACGTACATTCACTTTTAAACTATTGTTAAATCTGATATTCATAGGTATTCCGACACTTCCATTATTTAGTGAATTTACGCGTAAATCTGTTATCAACGTCGTTCCATCTACAATAATCTCAACAAATGTATAAACAGCGGTGTTTTCATATCGTGATGTACCGGCTATTCCTGTTAAAATCCCTTTACCTGTTACGTTGACAGCAGTTTCATATGTGCTGTTTATAGTGGAGAACTTTGTAATGATTGGTGTTGTTTTCATCCAATCCGTTTCTCCACTAACAGGCTGTAATCGCTGAATCCCCATTACGCCACCTCCACACCGGAAATATGAATAGAAATTATGTTCGTCCCACTAGCTAAATTAGCTGTGATTGTTTCGCCAGCTTCTAAAACAAAACTACCATCAACGATAATCGTATCTTTCATTTTTACTGTTGCACCGTTGAAAAGAGCAACCCCACCAATCATTAAATAAAAATCCGTATCTGCGTTTGTTGCCCCTGCGATAGCAATACTTTTTACAATGGTTTTTGTATTGGCAGGAACGGTGTATAAAGTTGTCGTAGATGTACTGTTTATTGTTACTCTTGCTAATTTTTTAGCTGTTACCGCCAATTAAATCGCCCCCATCCAATAGAGAATTTCAAGATCATTCGCTTTCGCTTGTGTTGCGTTCCAAGCATCTTTTTCAACTTGTGTAACGTGCTTCGCAGTTTCAGCCGAATGTGCAGCAACTGCATCATTCACTTGTTTCACCGCGTTCGCTGTCGCCGCCTGCGTTGTGCTTGTGCTTGTCAGCGTATCATTGAGTTGGACGATACCAGCCTGTGTGGTACTGGCATTCGGTAGCGATTGTTGTGGCAACTGTTCAGATAGAATTTTTCCGTTTGGTCCTAAGATAGCGACTTTCCCATCAATTCTGTCCCAGTTGTCATTCAGCATCGTCTGTATATTAAACGTGTCGTTGGCATCTGCGATCGGATCTTTTTTATACAGCCCTAGTCGCGGTGTAGTGCTTGCCATGTTTACGCACCTCCTGCAAATTTATCGAGCGTTGTCGCTTCCAATTGCGAAAGCGTCATTACGTTATGAACGTCTTTTATTAACAAATAAGAAAACTCGAAGTCTATCGCCAAATGTGCCGGAATAATCTCGCGCAAAGCGTTTTGAATGTCGGCTAAATTCGGCGGAACCCCGAGTTTGCTAACGAATTTAACTTTTACGGTGTAAAGCGAAGGTTGTTCAGTTACTTCGACTTCGCCGTTATACCATGACTCTGCGACGTTTTTAATGAGAGCGACCGTTACTGTGCCGATGCCGCGTAATTTTGACTTGATCACGCTACGACGTTGCTCAACCGGCTTACTTTCATCGATTGGAATACCGCAAATGCGCTCCCAATGAGAAAGTCCCCATGTGGCTGTGTCAACATAAAACTGTTTCAAAATTTCATCTATTGTAGCGCCCAATTGCTCAACTTCTTCGTTTTCTGTCCCTACTAAGGTTTGAAACTCTCGTATATCTTGATAGTAATTAGGGAGATATTGAAATAGATTAGACACTTATTGATACCTCCCCAAGCACTGGAACTTCTTCATCTTGCAACGCTACATTGACTGTGCCACTATTCACAAATAATCTGTTGTAATCAATGACACCCGGCGTGTTCAATAGGATTGTTCCGATTTTCGCATAGCTGACATATGTCACGGAAAAAGCGATCTCTTTGAAATATTCATCCAACGACGCCGCAAATGCGTCTTGTACACTCTGTAATGTATATCCTGACGCAAGCACCACATTCGCAGAAACATCGATCGGCTTTCCTGTCGCCGAAGCAACCGTGACAGAAGCTCCGATCGGTCGCACTTGCTCAATATATTCCTGCACCTTTTCAACCAATTCCGTTGTAGCTGGCTGCATATCAGTATTGACAATCGTGACTTTCACGGTGCCCGGACCGTTCCAAAGAGGCGTTACTTTTGCTGCCCCTACGCCTGCGACCTTGGTTGCCCATTGTTTATAGTCGGCTGCATTTCCGCTCGTTCCTGGCTCTCGCACCTTTTGCAAAAATCGTTTCCGCAGTGACTCGTCGTTCTCCTCATTTTCTCCAGGAATCAACACATCTGCCAATGTCGCTGTTCCTAGTCCTTCAATTGGTTCAATCGGGAGAAGACTGCCGAAATCTTGATTTCCTATACTTCCCAGTGTTTCAGCTTGCATACGAAATTGACCATCTGTGATTTTTTCAGTCGCTACATAGACCATATCGTTTAGTCTAAATCGGCTTCCGATTGGAATATTAAACGGTACATCGTTTCCATCCGTAAATATTCCTTTTCGCACAGCAGGTGTTGCTTGCTTTCTGTATACACCAAAATCCGCGGTTCGCTTATCTAAATATTCACCCGTCGAGGTTTCTCCGAAGGCAAGGTGCAAAACCACATCTAACTCTGCGTACATTTGCGCCAATTCCATCGCCGCAGGAGCCAAGGCATCATAGATAATCGATCCTTCTCGTTTGTCTATATCGTCTGGTATGCGATCAAGCATACGTTGTAAAATCGTTTCAAACGTCTGATTTTCAAACAACACCGTTCACCTCTTTCGTTAATTCCACTTTTCCATAAACGGTGTAGCACACGATTTTCGCAACGGCTGAATCCCCAGAAAATTGCACCGTCACGTCTACATCTGTTACTCGTTCATCTTGCAATACAGCTTCTTTGATTCTCCGCGGCAATTCAGCTTGAACGAATAATCTTTCTTTTCCAACTAAATTCTCAAACCCGTAATTATCGCTATAAATCAAATATTTAAAGCGATCGGTGTTCAACATTTTAAAAATGGATTGCTTAATCGCTTCTACTCCATCAATCATTCCACTACATTGTCCATTTTCAAAATCAAGACGATACGTTTTTGACGGAATCGCCGATGGTTCAATCACTTCTGCTTCTTCGATTGTGATGTTTTCAGAAGGGAGTACCATCATTTCACCACCTTATCTAAAACAACAAATTGTTGGCCACCTTGAACGCGAAGCAAAACGACTTTATCACCTTTTTTCAATCCAGTCCGAATCGGTGTATCAGTTAACATTCCGCTTAATGCTTTTACCCCTCCACCGTGATTGTGCTCCAAATTCACTTCATATCGCGTGACACGCTCTGTAATAACCAAAAACTCTTCGGTCAGCTTCAACTTCTGATGTATTTGAATCTCAAGAGGGGTTTCAGATACGACCGTGCCAAACAACACATGAACGGGATTCGTCGCTTCTACAGCCTTTACGGCAACCGTTTTAATTAAATCTATTAAACTCATATCAAATCACCTTCAAATCAAGTTGCATTGTATGCACGCCACTATCCCAGCTGTGTGTGCATTCATCGACAAGGAAATATTGTTTCACGCCGATTTTTTCAATGTACACAAACACAAAACAACCCGCACGCACTTTCCAATGACCAAGACAGTTGAGTTTCAACGATTTAGTTTCCCGATTCCGCAACTTAATGAGCTTGTCCAACAAATCTTTAATTTGCGCTGCCGTCATCTTTTCATCGACTTTCCGAAATTCTTGCAACCGTCCCCATTTCGCAATGTTCGCTCTGTCTTGAGCGATGTAGACCTCTCGTTTACCTGTTTTTTTGTTGTCTTGTACGATTTTGACGCGATTATACGTTTCTTCGTCGATTGATTTTTTGTAATCAAAATCAAAAAGCAGACTCTCTTCTCCAATGTAGAAGTCGTCTGCTGGAATAGCCATGTTATTGATATTTCGCAATTCCAATTTCCCAAAATTGTCGAAGAGCACGTAATTTCTGTTTGTTGCAATTAACGTTGAATCTAAAAGCTTTGCGACCACGTCGAACGCTTTTTTGTTGTCTTCAACCATCGCTGGCACTTTGTATCCCGTATCTTCAAACGTTCCTACTTTCAACCCTGCGTCGTTTGCGATTTTCTTTATGCCAGCTGTTGCTGTCGTCGCAGAAAAGACGAATGTATCGTTATACATGAGATAGCGCAATTGGTCATATGCCTTTACATGAAATTCACTACTTGTATTAAAGCCTGTTTCGAACACATATCCGTAAAAAATTTTGTACGATCTATCTGTTACGCGGATAATTGCTCCGCTATTGACCGGAAACTTTGTTCGTTGTTCAATCACTAGCTTCGCATCCAACGTCCCAGCCTTTCCGATCCTGCTCGTTTTCCATTGCACGCTCGAAACAGGCATATCCCACACCGTTCCATCTCGATTATCAATTAATACTTCCATCATTTCACCCAATCTGTAGGGATTTTTAACACTAACCCGATTGGTAGTTTCCACAATTGACTGTCTTTAATTCCGTTTAACTTCTGCAACTCAGGATATCGGTTGCCGTTGCCTGTATAAAGCTTTGCTACTTTCCAAAGATTATCGCCTGCTTTCAATGTGTACGTCGTTGGCTTTGCTTTCGTATTTGGGCGCGCAGGCGCATTTTTCTTTACGACTTGAACAGCCGATGACGTTTGTTTTTTGACCACCTGCATTTTCTTTGGAGCAAACGGCACGTATGTTTTCAATTCAAGGGAAAAATTGACGTCTTCACTGCCGAACGATTCGTCATATTCGAAGTGCTCAATGGTTACTAATTCATTGATGGTGAAGGAGCCGTTGACATAGATGTAACGCACTGGTTGTTTATTTCTCATCCATTTTTCTAATAAAGCAATGTAATATTGCGGCTCTCTAACAGCTCCACTTGCATAATGGGCAGGTTGTGCAGGAAAAAAAGACTCAAGAGAGAAGCCCGATAACTTTTTGTCTTTCGGTACGTTGACACGCCCGAGCTTTGCAATCGTAAACTCCTCTCCATCTCCTTCTGTTTTTACATTCACTTTCTCAGGATTCACAGGAAGCCGAAACATTTCTTGGTCATTTGCGTGAAAATAAATAGCTCGTTCCATCACGCATACACCCCTTCTGCCGAACGGGCGATTTCGTTGACCATACTTTCTTCAACACGACGAACAATTTGGTCGATGTCAACGTTATTTCGAATGTCACCTGTTTTCACTTGCACCGTTGGCGTTAATGTGACGAAGTTCTGAATAGACTTAATTGTCGCCAACTCTTTAAAGACTTTTAAATCCTCTTCGGCAATGTTGATTTCATCATCAATTTTTCCAATTTTATCAAGCTTACCGCCTGTCGGGTTCTTATCCTCTTTCCCACTTGCTAGAGGGTTTTTCATGCCTGGGCTATTGGCTAGTTGGCTTCCTAATGATTGCGAAAATGGATTTCCCTTTTTTATTCCTTCTGCTAGTTTTTGAGCTTTATCCAACAGATTAGCTGTTTTATCAGACAACCATTTGCCCATTTTATTTCCAACAGCATACCCCGCATCAAATGCTTTTGGCATATTTATCAAGTTTAGGCGTGGCAAATGCGAAACACCTTTCGTATCACTAATTGGGGCTTGAAGATTAGCTGCGAAATTTTTTAAACTACCTGATATATTACTTGCTACATTAGTACTTAATTTTCCAATCGTACCTATGTTCACGACCGGGATTTTATTAAGCGCTTGAAGGACCATATTAATTGCTCCAATTGCTTTGTTTGCGGCGGATACAAACGCATTCGCTAGCCAATTCGCGGCACGATCGAATGAACCGCCGATAGCCGCCATTGTGTTTATGATCATCTGAGCCATATCGTAAAATAACTTTTTTATCGCATACGTCGGATCAATAAACACATTCATTAAAAAATCAGCAAACATCGCAAATAAATTCCAAATGTTTGCGATGATATTCCAAACGAACGCCCCTAAACTAGCGAATAGTCCGAAAATAACTCCAATAACTTCTGCTGTCTGCTCCCCCCATCTTACTGTGGCATAAGCAACAAACCCAAGCAAAGCAATGATAGTAAGCAATACCCACGTGGCTGGCGAACTAAGCATGGCTGTGTTATAAGCCCACTGAGCTGCCGCGGCAATCATTGTAGCTGTTTTCACTATCAACCATTTCGCCGCAAGCCCAAGTAAAACCGCGCCAATCCCAGCTAAAACAGAACCAATCACGGTTAAAATCGGCGCAATCCATGACCAGTTTTCTTCAAAAAAGCGTCCCACAGCGCCGACCATTCGATAGAAGAACTCTAGTGTATCAAAAGCGAGATCCATACCTTTAATAAATACGTTGACGAAAAACATCGCATGCTCTGCCATCGTCGCAAACGCATCGGAGTTGACAAATTGATTAAACCGAATCAACAATGGTTCAAACGCACGAAGCGACCAGTTTTTAAACATGGTCATCGCATCAGCGAACGTCAACGGCATGTTTTTGAATTTCTTTTCAATGTCATCGGCTGCGTTGAAGAGCGCTGCTTTGATGATGTCAGCCGTGATTTTTCCATCTGCCGACATTTCTTTTAGTTCGCCTTTTGTTTTGCCTGTAAAATCGGCAATCGCTTGGGCAAGCAACGGTGCATTTTCCATGATGGAACGGAACTCGTCGCCTTGTAGTTTACCTGCTGCCATCGCTTGTGTGAGCTGATACATACCAGCTTGGCGTTCAAATGTCGATGCACCAGACGCAGTAAATGCTTTTCCCATTAATTCAGAGAAACGAATCATCTCATCGTTGTTTTTGAATGCGTCATCTGCCAATAAACCGAGTTTTGCAACCGAATTAGCCATATCCATATACCCACTCCGGCTACGTTGTGCAGCTTGGTATACTTTCTCTTGTAACTCTGTCTGTGTCTGCAAACCGTCATTAATATTTGCTAAACGAGCTGATGTAGAAACATAAGCGTCTGAGGCTTGAACAAATGACTGAATTCCGTTTTGAATTCCTTGTAGTGCAGCAAAAGCTGCTGTCGATAACAAAAATGCACCGAAAAACTCTTTCACAGCACTCGTCGCCCGATTGACTGGTGGAGGCAAGTTGGCGAATTTAGAGCCTAACGGCGTCAAAGAGCTATCCACCTGTTTAGAAGCCGCCATCAAACGTTCTAAATCAGCCGATGCGTTTGTAATCGCTTTGCGCGCTTTCGCTAGTCCTTTTGTATCTAATTGAGTCGCGCTTGCATCCATTTTTTCCATGACGCGAATGGTCGCATCCATCGCACGAATCATTTTCATGAGTGGTCCTGTCAATTTGTCATTTAACGCTAGCGTCGTTTGGACTCCAGCCATTCGCTCACCCCCTCATTTTGCTTTTTATGCGGTCGTGTTCTTTCTTTTCTTCTTCCAATTTCAATTGAATGCTCGCAATGACAAACGCTTTTTCTTTTCGATCCATTTCTAAAAATTCACGAGGTCGCCAATGAAAACGGTGGAGAGCAACATACGCATAAAACGCCTCTCCACCTTCTTCAATTAGTTTTTTGCCTCTTCTACCTCTTCATCCATCGTCTTATCAAGCCCTGAAATTTCTGTGACCTTCTCAAGGATTTGGTTGGCTTCGCCCAAGAGGAACATTTCAGCAAACAGCCTGTCCGCACCTAAAACACCATATGACTCTTGCAGCTCGCGGTCATTTAAATCAGGATACACAATCGACGCCACGCAAATTTCGCGGTTGTATCTCACCACATCAAAGACACGTTCCATTTTTCCGCCTTTACCTGGACGGAATTTAAAACAACGCTCGTTGATTGCATCAGCTTCGCCTGCAGTTAACGGGCGCAGCACAAGTGGTTCGTCAAAACGCTCCAATTTCAATTCCACATTTTCATACTGTTTTACATTTCCCTTTAAAAACGCCTTAAACTTGCTCATGTAACTCCTCCTTAGTTAATCGTTTTGAATTGGTCTAACAAATCGAAATCATCAAATGTAAACGACACTTCATCTTTAAGTACATCATCCGAATCCCCATCCAATTTAGCAATGAGTGTGCTATCTGGCACGATGTTTTTAATGATTGCTGTTTGCTTGCCTGCCGCGCTCGTAATATCTGCATTAACGAGCATCGCATCGAAAATCGGCGCTTTCCCTGTCCGTAAATATTCCAATGCCATCGCTCGAATTGCTGGGTGGTGATAGTAATATGTCATGTTTCCTTTTCCGTTTGCCCCAACGATTTTACTGCCGTTCATGCGTGTACCTACACGCTTCACATCAGCTTTGATATATTCGATTGTTGCATCGAATTTCAAGATTTCAGCAAATTCATAAGACTTCCCATCAATCGTGATATATAATTTCCCTTCTTTCGAAGAAATCGCGTCTTTCGAATCCATTACACGTGGCATATTCATCACCTCCGTTTATTACTTGCATGCCACTGTCATATAGAGTTTTTCCATGGCGTCGACGAACTTGAGTCCTACATTCACCAATACCGCATCTTTTTCATCACCTTGTTCAACTGCAATCTCATCTGGATTATATGGCTCTAAAGCTCCGACTCGCACGAGAGGATCTAACACGGTTTTCATCACTTCTTTTTTGAACAAGTTCCGACCATCCTCGTTGTTATTGACTTTCCCGATGAAATATTTGGAGTAGATATACTGCGTATTGTCCGAAACAATGTCCATTTCGCGAATGATTTTGTTTTTGCGGAAGTCTTGATTTTTCGTCGACGTGAAAGAACGGAACGTATTAATGTCTTGTTCGACAACGACCGCGTCGCGGTTGAACGTATAAACGATGTGTCCATCTTTCAATGCTTGTTCGATTTCCTCATGTGTTTTGCGCTCGCAGTCAATTGCGCCCGGATACTCAGCATAGGTCAATGAATTGGTGCCAGCGCTCGCATATGCCGCCGCATACCAATACAACGCATCTTTTGCCGATAGCTGCTCATTCCCTTCAAGCGTGACACCATTGAGAACCGACACCACGCCTTCATGATCAGCCGCGTTATAATCATTCGTCACCAACGTTACATTTTTTCCGTAATTCTCGCGCCATTCTTTGACTTTCAATGTCAACAATGCTTTTACCGTCGAATCGTCCGTACCAACAGCCACCACCTTAAATTCTTGCGTATCCAATCCTGCCGCAAAGTCCGCGTACGCATCGTTTGTTGCCGTCCCTGTTGTTCCTCCAGCAAGCGTCAACGTGACATCGGATGTCGGCAATTGACCACTGAACGTCACAAAAGCGTTAGGCTGTAAATTAGCGATGGCAGCTACCGTCTGTGTATCGACAACCGCCCCATCAAAGTATGTCTTCACTGTCGCGGTTCCGTCTAAATTCGCCGTAACGACAACCGAAATTTTATTTCCGTCCGCACCCGCATATTTCGCTGTCGCCGTTAATCCTCCGCCCGTTGCCGTTGCTTTTGTTCCTTCGCTGTTCAAGTTATAGACAACGACTTGATTTGTCGCCTTAAACGCCTCACGGATCGGCACGATTGCACTTAAATCCTTGCCGAATACTTCTTTAAACTTCGTGTTCGGCGAAACTTTCACAAATTTTCTTGTTTCTCCCCAGTCCAACTTGACTGGAATCACCACAATTGCGTTGGAATCAGGCGCCATCGTGTTTAAACTGTTCGTTTCAAAATTGATATACGCACCAGGACGAACCTTGTTTTGCGTCTTCCATGTTCCACCTGCCATTATTGAACCTCCTTCGCTTTCCACTCACTCAACAGCGAGTCCACTTCTTCTTTCGTGTACGTTCTCGATTCATCAAGTAACACTTCAAGCAACAATCGATCTTTTGCGTATTCTGGCGCACGAATGAAAGCCGATTTTCCATACCGCATTTGTTTTTCAGTTTGTTTGGCCAATCCAAACACCTCCTAACATCTGCATCTTCGTTTCAGTCGTCACTTCTTGTAGTCGCGCCGACACATCGAATGTGATGACAAGCACATCATCTTGCTTTACTCCTTCTAATCGATGCACATGATATTTGTTGGCGATATACTGAAATTCCGTTTGAAACGTTTCAAACACGTCATCGCATTCAGCGTCCACTTCCATTGATTGTGGAAAATATACAACATTCCACGAATACGTCCGCCACACTTGCCCTTTGATTTTTCGTTCTTGTTCAGACTGAATCATACGAACGAGAAAAGCAGGGGTTTGAAGCCCCTGCTTGACTTTTTCGTCGTATACTTTGATGTTTCCGAAAACTTCTTTTATCTGTTGAATGATGAGCGTTTTAATCTCCAAGGATCCGCCTCATCTCCTTTTCCATCTCCCGTTGCCACATGTTCGGGGCGATTTTTTGCATGTCGTTCATCGTGAGTTTCAACATAAACCGCCCTTCTACCCACCCGACAGTCTGACCAGCCACCACGATACGATGCCCGTTTTCTACAAACGACGCGTATTCGGCTTGATTGTAAATATGAATATAAATTGTGTCACCCTTGCTCATCACATAATACTTCCAGTTGTTTCGCAAGTTCCCTGTATCGACAGGCGTTAACTTCTTCACTTTCCGAATGGCCAACTGTGCAATACGCTGCGCGACTTTCATTTGCACTTGGTGAGCGATTTTATTGAGCTCCACTAAATGCTGCTTCAATAGCCGCACTTCGCTAAATTCATAACCCATTATGCGTAATCCTTTCGAGTTAATAGCACTTCTTGATGGGTGACATACACAAACGGTTCTTTTGCTGACTCGTAGCGCACTCCATCGATTACAAAAACATCTCCTGCTTGCACGTTGATGTCGCTAGACAAAAAAACTTTCACATCGTACTGAATGGAATTCACATCATCTTGTGCTGTGTTGTTGAGTGTTTGCATGCCGACAGAAGAAAGGCGACAAGGCACATTTTCATGCTTTGCCACCCATCGCATTCCATCGGCGCCATTCGGCTTCTGATACGCCTCATATCGCTGGATAGTAGCTGTTCGGTCATACAGTCGTTCCACCGCGGATTTGGCTTTAAGAAAAACGTCACGAACCGACATGCTACCACCTCATTTTGCGAAACTTATACAACGCGCTCTTATAGGAATGAACGATGCTTTCCACTTCTATTTCTCCTTGGCTCTCTTCATGAGCTGTAAACGTAACTTGCACGTCCCCTTCTTTGATGGATTGAACAGTCGGTTCGGCATCGGGAGCATTTTTTTGCTTCAGACCAACGAAATCGACCACCATGTTCGCATGGACATACCGAAGCTCGTCCGGTATGTCATCACGATTACAAAACGTTTTGATCGCTTGACCTACTTCGTCAATGTATACAGCCAAGCGGTCATCTGGCGGTGGATTGTCCAACTTGGCTTTGACAATATCAAGCACCGTCATTGTCATTCAGCTACCTTTTCTGTTGCTTTCTTCGTTCCTTTTTTCTCCTCTTCCGTCACTTCTTCATATCCGGCTTTTTTAAAGGCAGCTTCTTGTACGTCGTTTGTTGCGATTAACACTTCGTCGCTTTTTTTAAACTTCTTCATCTTTTGTCACCCCTTACGCTTTTTTGTGCACGTAAATGGCGTTCTTTTTGTTCTCGAATACAAAAGCATCATAACGAATACGACCTTCTACAAGCGTACCGTTAATGCCTGGTGGGTTTTCATGCGTCACATAGTCTGTTAATTTAATTGGCGCAACTGTCGCCATCGGATGTGTAATGAAAAATTCGACATTCGCTGGTAAATACGAAGATGGAACGGTGATTAGCGGAATCCCATCAATTTGACCAACTTGCCCTTTCATTAACGCGTCTTGCGCGATATCAGACGCTTTGATAAAAGATGGATCCAAACGAATTTGCTTGTAAAAATTCGCTCCGATATACGCCACGCGACCAACCAATGGCACTTTCAAGTCTGTGAGCGTTGTTGTTGCATCCAAGAAAGCTTCATAGGCATTGTCTTTTGTAATTGGCGCCACGGCTGTATTTCCTGCATTCGCGCAAATCACCGCAAAACGATAGATATCCACTTCTGGTACAACCACCTCATCAATCTGGCGGGCAAGTGCCTTCCCAGCCTCCATGACGCCCATCGTATCTTGTTTCGATTTGTTGTCGATGGTGAACGTAAACGCACGGTCGCGCGTCACTTTCATTTCTTGCACGCTGTTTTGTAACTCTTCAGGAATACCATATCGATTAAAACCTGTTGTAGAATAGTCACGCATTGGAACTGTCGGAATCGAAAATACTTTCACCGTTTCGACTCCAACCCAATCTAAGTCTTGATTCACAGCTCCATTCGAAAGAGATTGCTTTTTAAAACGCTCATCCACATATGGTGCATACTTCTCTGCATAGTTAATTGGCATTACTCATTACCTCCTGTATCCATTAGATTGAATTGAATCCAGCTAAAAACGGATCGTCTGGATCCCCACCAGTCGGACTGCCTTCAGCTGGTTTAATACCTGTAATTTTTGGTTGATTGCTGTTTTCAGGCACAAATAAAAAGGACTTGGTTTCTTGCAGCGTCTTTAACTGCTCCTCCAGTCCTTTTGTGATGTTGCCATGTTCATCGAGTTCAATTGTATTTTTATCAAGAAGCGATGCGACCAAGTCAGCGTCATGTACCTTTCCATTAATCGCAAGTTTAATCGCGCTGTTTAATTGTGTTTCTTTAATTTTCGCTTCATATGCTGCCTTCTCATCTTTATATCGCTTCTCTAAGTCCGCAAGCTTCGTTTGTAGCTCTTCATTTCCCTCTGCTTGCTTTTTCAACTGTTTTAAGTCGTTGTCGCGCTGCTCAAGCTGCTTTTTCATATCATCAAGGTTGGCTTTCAACTCATCGACTTTTGTCTTGTGAGCTTCAACGGACTTCCCATGTTCGGCCATAATTTTGTCAATGACGTCTTTTTCAAGACCTAAACTTTCAAGAAATTCACGTTTCATTTCCATTCCTCCTGGCTACGTTTTTTTACGTGGTTACGGCCACGAACCGCTTTGTTCTTTAACGTCTACAAATGCTAAAAAGACGAGAGAAACTGTTTATCTTAACACCGTCTTCTTATACCACTCCTCATACGAAATAGAATCCACCAATCCATTCATCGACTGGCGTTTTTCGCCGTGTGTGTATTCCGACTCATCAAAATACGGAATCGTCGTCGTTCGGCAACGGACATGAAATGGCGGCGCATTCGTGCCTGGCTTATAATCTTTGACGTTATAAACCTTGCCATCTTGATATCTACAAATATCTGATGTCCGCATATCGAGTGTGGCCAAAATCTCGTATTTCTCCATTCCTGCATCGCGATAGCTGTTTTGCGCAGCCAAGTTATGAAAGAAGCTCGCTTCCGTCCTGACCAACGCTTCGGCGCGCGAATATGCGACGTCTGTCACTTTCACAATTTCTTTTGCTGTTTTGTCGATGGAACGACCAATGATAAAGCTTTGTTCGAGCGACTTTCGAATGTTCTGCATCGTTTCTTGTTCATGTCCCCAAATTCGCTCGGAAAATTCTTTCCCACTCCAGTTATACGACATCACTTCACGCATCGTGCTGTCGTCAAGAATTTGCGCATTGGCAGGTATACCAGCCATCGCAAAGTCGTACATAAAGTGATAGTACGAATTTTGGTATACATCGACAAGCCCCGTATAAACGTAGTCTTGTAAGCCATTTTTACCGCCGTATAAATGCAGCATCGTCATTTCTATTTGCGCCAAAAGCATCTCTAATCGCGAAATTCGAACGCGATAGCTGATCTCATTCAATAGATTTTCATATTGCGAATTCCCTTCAAGCGCCATCGCGCGAAACCGAGCAAGGTCAATTTCTTTAAACGCCTCTATTTCTTGTGACGTTAGTAGCTTCCTTGCTTCATGTAGAGAAATTTGATTATCTTTCGCATACCGAGCGTAAAAGGCTTCAATCTGCTTCAAAATATCGCGCTGTGCTTCTTTGAGCCGTTGCTTCATCTGCGCCAAATACTTCTCGACAATCAGCTGCGCTTCCTGTTCTCTTTGCGTCGAACGTTGTTCCCAATACTGCCGACTATTCATTCATGTTCCCATCTTTCTGTTGTTTTTGGAACACACCTTGATAGCCGTTATACATCTGTTCTTGTTCCTGCTGCTTCTTCAATCGTTCTTCCACTTGCTCGGTATACCACGGATGATTTTCGCGAATCGTTTGGTCATCAAGAATACCAACCGACGCCTGACAATTGGCGATTACCTCGGACTCGTTGATAATAATGTCACGATTGAAGATAATTGAAATCGGCTCATTCGTAAAATCGCCTTTCCCAGTCATGAGTAAATACTGGTCGATAAACCAAATCAATTGCTCAAGGCTTGACTGGAACTCGGTTTCAAGGATGTTGCAATCCATATCCAAGTCAGAGTATCGGTATCTCAGCGCCACCCCACTTGCATTCCCCAAATTCTCATCCTGCGTATCGACGCCACGTCCGAATTCATAGATGGCCTTGCGAATGCGCAATAATTCTTTTTCGACTGCATCTGTCTGTAAATCGGCTTGTAGCTTGTCTACATCACCGTTTTCATCTAACTTTACCGCCCGATATCGGTTCAAATCGTTTAAAAATTCTTGTAGCTCTGTTCCTCCGTAATTCACAAGCTTGTAAATAAAATTCGGGATGTCCGCAAGTAAATCCGCGTTCACAGAAGCCTGCAAGTTGTAATCGTCAACCAACGACTTGATACAATCAATGAGTGGCTGTTCTTCTTCGTTGTACTTAAACGCAATCAACGGCATACGCTCCCACAGATATGGCTTCTCGTTAATGGTGAAATGATAGTTCGTTTCCACTCCAGCTAGGACGTCTGGAACGAGCGAGTCAGCTTGCAGGACGTAATACTTAATTCCTTTCGGATGGTGATATTCCACTTTCTTTTGTTTTTGCTTTTGCGTATTCGTGTATACAACTTCTTCATACACGCGAATAAACGACACAATCTCTTCGTGGTCGTTATCTTTCCAAAACGGGATAATTTGTTCGCTCGGAATCTTTTTAAACGACAGCTCGCCCTTTTCGTCAATATACACATACAAAAAAGCGATTCCTTTGTTGATCGCTTCTTTGCCAAGGTTTTTCATTGTTTTCAGCAGCCGTTTATCGAACATGTCTTGCATGATTTTGCGGTATTCTTCGTTTTCAGTTGCGATCGTCGGCTCCTTTGAAAGCAAATAGCCGACCTTCTGATTCACCAACTTCTTCACGAAGTCATGCGCCAACTTTTGATTCGAACGCCACGTAATGTCTTGGTTTTTCTTTTCAATATCCATTTTCGTGCGATAATATCGCTCGCCAATCACCATCAATTTGCGCTTATCACTCGTTTCCCAGTCTTTCACGATCGCCGCCAAAAGCTGTTCATCGGTCATGATTCCTTTCGATAATTCCGAAAGCACTTGTTCATGCCAGGGAGCTCTAAATAAATCTTCAATCAACATACACTCACTTCCTCTATTTCAGTATCGATACAGACGGTCGTTTCATATCATCTTCGAATGCGTAACGAGTTGCATCGATACAATTATGAACGATAAGACCACCTTCAACTGAAAAGTTGTGGTGGTCTTTTACTTCCATATTGTAAACGTCTCCTTTGCCTATATACCTTATATTTTTAATTCTTACGTAATTGTGGGAGTCGTGGAACTGCTTTGTTTGAACACTTTTTAGAACAGTATTTTGTTTTTTTAAATCTGTTGGTAACGAAATGTTCCCCACAACACTCGCACACCCTTTCTTCATTATCTAATCCTTCTTTTCTTCTCCAAGCTGACTTGCATTTGTTGCTACAAAAACGATTTTTTGTATTAGGTTTCGCAGCGAACACTTGTGCACAATACTCACATTTATAAACCTGTTTTTCCATCTTTCCAATCGAACGCTTCCATAATTCCTTATGCCACGCTTTTCCTTCTTCAGTTTTATGCCATTCATTGGCTTTTGGACGTGCGTTTTTCGCTAAATTATTACGAGCCCATTCCAACCATCGTTCATCAAGAGCATTCATCTCCCCATGAAGAGTTGCGTGCTTTCCGTGTGGAATGATAACTAAATTACTAATGTGGTTGTTGTTTTTATCACCGTCAACATGATGAACATGCCATCCTTTCGGAATTTCTCCATGGAAGTACTCCCAAACATATCTGTGCAGTCTTTTTCTAATAGTTGAATTTAAATAATATCCCGTTTTATCATCCCTGGTGAATTTTATTCCATCAAAATACGCATATTTACCGTTATTCTCATATTTTATCATTCCTGCACCTCTCTTGGTTCTATTTCATATCTAATTGTATCTAATATGATTAGACATGTCCAAAATGCAATCTTGTGCAGGAATCAATTGCTTTAGTTCTTTCCATCCTTCTTTCGTGAGAACAGGGTGATCATCTGTTGCTCTGATTTTCCTACCGTCTTCCAACTCTATTTCCCAAACATCCGTGTTTCTTCTAGTCAATCTAACATCAAAAAATTGACTTACAGTAGCCCTTTTATTTACTACATCAAAACAATAAACCATTCCGCTCTTACCAACTAAATCTTTAATTTTAAAATTTCCTGTCGGTGTGTTTATTATAGTATCTCCTAACAAACAATGATTATTTTTATCTTCCAACTTCGGTTTCGGATTGCCGTCTGCGTCCACCTGATAGTCAATCGACTCAAATTCCCGAGCAATGTTCGGAGTACGCTTCGGATCAATGACAATCGCTTCTAAATCATCTAGCCACTTCTCACCGTATTCCACACTTCCCGATCCCTTCTTAGCGCCTTTAATTCGCGGAATGCCGTGCTCTTTCTTCATCTCATCAACCGATTTCGGTTCGGCACTATCCGCAATAATCGGTTCGAGATGATAGTTTTTTGCTTTGATTTTTTCGGCTGCTTCACGATTCGACAACTTTACGCCATAGATTTCATCCATCGCATAAATGATTCTTCGTGTCTTATCGTAGTGCCAACGCACAAACGCAAACGGATCCACACCATATCCCCAGTCGATACCTTGTCGGATGTTATCAAATCTCTTCATCTCGTCATCTGTAATGGTTCGGAACACCAAGTTGTCGAATGGAACAACGCCACTTCCAATCGGCTCACCGAGATATTCATGACGGTACTTCATCTCATTCGTTCGCTTCGTGTGTTCGGCTTCTTCGATGAAGTCTTTCGACAAAAATGGGTTGTCTAAATATGTCGAGTGATGAACGAACGTGTTCTCAGGAAGAAATTGCGTTTCGTACTTTTGGTTGACCCACGATTGTTTCCGTTTCGGTGGGTTATAGCTGTAAAAAAACGTGTATCGCAATCCGTCTGGAAGCTCTCCACGTAACACAGATTTTTCGATAACGGACACTTCTTCTTCTGTTTTGAACTCAGCTAACTCCTCTATCCACATAATGGCTAGTGGAAATTTCGATGCTTTAATCGACTTAATTTTTTGTGGATCATCAGCACCACGAAACAAAATGCGGTTTCCTCTTGGTAAATATGTGATACGCATTGGATTGACCGTAATCTGAAAATACTCGGTCACGCCCAATATTTCCATAGCTTCTTTCAGCTGTTCCAACACCGAATCTGCGAGCGTGTTCCCGACTCTCCGAACGACCAAAGCCGTCACAGGAAAGCGCATCACCAGCAATAACACCATCATCGCAATGTGCGTTGATTTTGCGCTAGCACGGCCACCTTTCAACACATAGCGCAAATAGCGCTGTTCTTTGACCAACGCCCACACTTTTTGAAATGTCGGCGTAAACACTTCGGAAAGCCTAATCTGTTTCATCAGCCTCACCGATGTCGTCGATAATTTGAACACCGAAATTCGCATCGATCTGCTGGCGCTCTGTCCACATCGCGAAGCGTTTGCCAAGTAAATCTAAGGCGCGGATTTTATCGGCCAAACGAATTTCTCGCTCAATTCCTTGTCCGTTCTCCGTTGGAATCACTTTCACTCTTACACTTGCAATGGCAGCCATATCGTCAATCGTAGCATCTTCGCGTATTGTAGCATCTTCCATATTGATTAACTCAGGAGCGTTCACAAATGCAATACGAGCCAACTCACGTAAAATACGCTCTTGGTTGACGCCTGTCCGCCTCGACAGTTCCGCCATTCGTTCGTCTATATACGCGCGAACCTTAGCATTTTTTAACAGACGTGAAGCTTGCTCAGCAGCCGACCTCGGACTATACCCAGCCCGAATCGCAGCTTGAGTGGCATTAAGATCAATTAAATACTCATCTGCAAAACGTTTTTGCTTTTCTGTCAACTGTGCCATATCACAACACCTCCCCAGCTTGCAAAAAATAAAAGAGCATCCCATTATAAGAGATGCTCATCACTCAATTGTTAAGAATATCTGGGTATACAAATGTATCTAAAATTTCACCTGTACTTGCATTTTTTATATTTACAGTTACTTTGAAGTCCTTGACGCCGTTGAAAACTTGGTAGTACATACCACTTATTCCTAACCCGATGGCAGCTAGACCATACATACTATTTTCAGATGATGATACATCAACAATCATGTTGAATTCTGAAAAATTGTCATTATACGTGATATCTTGAATTACAATCAAACTCTTATCTCTTTTTAATTCGTCAATTGTTTTCTTTATTCCAGACTCTAATTCATTTATGAGTTCCTTATGTTTAGATTTTGTCATTTTATACGTTAAAGAACCATCAGCATTTTTTATAACTTCTTTAATCCCATCTTGCTCAGCTTCAGTTACGACTTTATCAATATCTTGTCCTTCAAATAAAGAAGCAGGAAGAGTAACTTCTACGTCCAATAAGTTTTTATCTACAGAAATAGAATCATCCTTGTTAATGTTTTCAGATGCGTTTGTTTCAGCCACATTGAGCTCTCTTTCATTATTGTTACCACAAGCTGCTAAAAATACAAACATAGAAAAAATTAAAGTTATCAAATAGATTCTTTTCAATACTGACGCCTCCATCTCACGCAAATATTTTTTATAATAATATCTACGACAAAAGGAGGCATCTTCCTACAACATTCGTTCGTCAAATCTCGACATTATTTACGTCTAATCGCCCCACGCACTCGTTTGTACGTGTCACGGCGAACGCCCATTAACTCCATCACTTCACGCATAGACAATTTTTCTTTCTTCTTAGCTTTTAATTTTTTTATCTCATCATCCGATAAATGGTCACATAACTTATACATCCTCATCACCCCATGCATAAAATAAGTGCCTAGTCAAAAGCTAGGCACTCATGAAAGGAGGAAATCGTCGTTCTACTTATTAGTGGCATTTACACGACAAAAAAGCCTCATCCGCACATGCAGAAGAGGCTTTCTTTGATTCGTTTTTTAATTTTTCTTTCAGCGCGTTCAATCATCGTTTGGACACTACTTGAAGAGATACAAAGATAATTCGCAATCTCGCCATATGTTAGACAATATCCTCGTGACATGAGATACACTTCTCGTTCCCGTTCAGTGAGCACGGATAAAGCGTCCTCAATGCGTTCCCGATCCCAACTCGTGATGATGCTTTCCTTGTTGTGATCGTCCCATTCATAAACAGGTTCGTTGGAACGGAAATATTTTTGCATGAGTAACGGGTCGAACAGTTTCTCCCGTTGATAAGCTGCGCGACGCTCGATGCCTCGTTTATGACCAGGTCGTCGTCCTGTCGTGAGCCACTCGATAACGAATTCAAGGTCGACAATCATTTGACGAATGATTTTTTTATCTTGTTCTGGTGCGTATTCGAGTAGTTTTTTGGTTTGTTTCAACGTTTGCTTATATTCTTTTAAAAGTTCCTCCATCGGACCACTCCCATGCTATAATAAATATAGTGAACGCCGGGAGAAGTCCGGTCTTTTTTTTATGTCCGGACCTTTTCACGCTTGATTTTGCGTAGCGATTTCCCCATCTCACATCACCACCTTCCATCCTTTTCTAATTCTGCTAGTCAACTCACATTTTCGCAACGGTTCATATCGATAGACAGCTTGTCCATCTTCACGTCGAAACAACAGATACCACTTTGCTTTGCGTTTGCGTTTCTTCATCCGATCACGCACCATAGACATCTTTTTGCAGTTTTTGTAACGTATAAAGCCGTAATGCTTTCAGTTCACGTTGAAGATTGATGCAATTGTCCGAGTATCGGTCATTTCGCTCGGTTAATTCCTGGTTCGCTTCTCTCAATCTCTGAACCTGATTTTCTAGCAGGATGTTTTCCTTGTGCAATCTCTCATTTTCCGCCATAGCTGTTTCGAAAAGCTCCTGAAGCTGTTCCAATTCCTGTTCCTTCTCCGTCAACAGCTTATGCGCGTGGATCGCTTCACGTTTGAGCCACTCAATGCCTTTGTCATCGTCTGACTGCGTTTCTTCTGTGACAATTGACTCTTGCGACATTGCTTGTGTTTCCGATTCTTCAAGCGTAGACGCGATCTCTTGTTGTGCTTCTTGTTCAAGCGCTCTTTTGATATGCCCCTTTCTGAAATATTTCCACGAATATAACTGTTGATTTGTGATTCCTTTTACTTGTGCAACCTCCGCATCACTCATGCCTTTTTTGTGCATTTCAACATATTCATCAACCGTCAAATCGATTTTTTTGTTTGACACATCTTTCTCCTCCTTCACGCTTTCACAATCTTTCAAAATATCATCAAGCTTTTCACCAGCACGCAACCTTTCTAATTGCTCTGCCGTCAGCTGATATGTCCACACCGTCGTATCTATCCCATGAGGTCGATTGCCAAACCGTACAGACCCTTGTCGGTACGGTGATATACTCGTAAATCTGCTCACTCCTTTTTCACCTTCCTTCTCAACTTTTTGAGCTCGTCCAATTCAATCCAACCGTGCGTTTTGTTGTATGTGACAATTGAAAGTCGGTGATCGGGATAAAGTTTTTCAAACAGCTTGCGTTTGAGTGCGAAAACAGGTGTCTCATACCCCTTCACGTCAACGACTTCAATCGAACCGTCCAAATGCGTGATTTCAAAGTCGGCGATGTACTCTGTCTTTCTGAACGTCTTGCCATTTTTCTCAAATGACTCCAGCAACACATACCGCGGCTGGAGTCGGAATGATTTGATTTGTTTGTTCGTAAGCAACCACTTCAGTTGCTCATAGTAACGTGCCTCTGCTTGTGAATCGAATGTGTATCCATCCACTTCTGTCTTCTTTGAACCGTACTTTGTTGCCATGCTACACCTCAGTATCCATGTTCTTGACGTTGATGATTGATTTTGTTTTTAGCCATGTATTTCTCATGAATCGTCGCTGGCGTTAACCCGACCATGCGTGACAAGGATAATAGAAAATGCCACAGGTCAATCACTTCCTCTTGCAACCGATCTAAGTCAATTTGTTTTTCTTGTTTCCACCATTTCCAATTCACTTCCCGACGAATTTCATCGATTTCACTTTCCATGGCGATCGTGATCGCGATTACCCATTCATCGAGCGTTTTATCAATGTTGCGCTCAGCGATGATACGTTCGTCTAATGCTTGCTGCATTTGGAACATCACTTCAAGCTTTTCAATTTCCTCGTCTTCAAGTATTTCCACTGCTGCCGCCAGACCTGCCCTGAAAGAGTCAAGCGAACTATATCTCTTTGCATTCTCAATTAGTTTTTCAAGACGCTCCAATATTTTCGGTTTTGTCATTTTCCCTTATCTCCTCTCGTATTTTTTTTAACTCGTTTTCATCCATTGTTAAACGCTTTATTTTGCCCTGTAAGCCGTTCTTCTTTTCTGTTGGCACCTTTCTATTATCTCAACGAGAAAAACGCCGTATGGGCTAAAATTTGAAGTTTACGAGCGTGTTTGGCTCATCTCTCTACCAATCTGGCATCGCAATGCGATATACATCCGTTCCAGTTCAACGAGTGGTAACTCATACAATTGCCGACCGTCTGACCCCTCGTATACTTCGTAATCGATCAGGAAATCAATTAAATACTCTTTGCGTTCTTGAACGAGTTTTTGCTTTTCAGCTACTTCTCTGAGAACTGCCATCATCCACTCACCTCCATCTTCAACCGTTCTTTCGCTTCACCAAGTCTCTTTCTAAATTCAATCATTCTCTTGCTAGCTTGCTGTTTCGATATTTCTGCATACATGCAATCACAAGGAGTGAACGAAAACGCCCCTGGTATTACTTCTTGAACTGAATATCCTCTTCCGCAACATTTTTCACACATCAGTTATCCCTTCTTCCCTGTAATCTAAAATCTTCACCTTCAACTTCAAGAAGATATGAGCCACATTGCCCTATTAGTCTACTTGCTGCAGCATATCCGATTTTTTCGCTCAACGTCCCACGATCTTCGTTAGAGTTAAAAATGATCGGCTTCTGCTTTCTGTATCGCTCATTGATAATTTGGTAGTACAATGCTTCTTTCGCTTCCGACCACTTCGCCTTGCCGATGTCGTCCCATACAAGTACGTCTGCATGGGTCGCGCTATGTAGAAGTCGATTGAGCGTTTCTCCCTCATCGTTCATCATTTTTGCTTGAATGAGCTCGTCCATGAATGCCACATCTGAAACCACTAGCACATTGAACCCATCTTTAATGAGCCGTTTGGCTAGAGCGATTTGCAAATGGGTTTTGCCAACGCCGAAATTGTTATGCTTCTGCTTCATCGGGGCGCGTTCATGAGGTGGAAGGTCTCGCAATCGCTGTTCACCGAAGACCGCAATAAAACCTAAATTATGTTTCGAGATCACCTTTTCTCCGCCATCCCTCTTGAATTCATTCAAATACTCAAGTGTCATATCGTACATCGATTGCTGATACGGCGTCGCTCGTTTGAAGTTCTCGAAATTCGCATGCACAAATTCATCTGGAATGAGTGCTTGCTTGAACCGACGTTTCCACGCTTTCCGTTCCCGACACTCGCAAAAAACAGCGACCTCATTTCCTTTTTCGTCACGCTTGATAATTAACTCCGTATCTTTGCATTGTGGGCACTCATAGTCATCCCTTCCATCCCCATGCTCTTCTTGCCTCTTCGGCTTCTCGGAGGACTTGTTCATATGACTTGCCGCCTTCTTTTGTAGATCGGCTAACACCTCGGCGATGTTTGTGAACCGCGTTGCCATCAGTATCCTCCTTTTCTAAATCTTCAAGGGTTCGAATCCCTTGCTTTCTCCATTTGTTCAATTTTTTATACACAAACTTCCATGTCTTTCCGTTTCCACGCGCTGCATCTTTAATAGCTTCTGTGATCATCTCCTCTGGATTAATAAAACCGAAGTTATCAATTACATCCTGAATGTCTTCGCGTAAGAATTCTGTGATGTCGTTTTTATCTAAAATTTTACTCTTTTGTAGAAGGTCTAAAATTTTGTCCACTGTGCTTTCATCATCCTCTTTATATTTATTTAAATTTTTATTTATATTTTTTATTTCTTGGTAAGCAATTTCGCTTACTCGGGTGTCAGCAATTTCGCTTACTCGGGTGTCAGCAATTTCGCTTACTCGGGTGTCAGCAATTTCGCTTACTCGGGTGTCAGCAATTTCGCTTACTGCACTCTCTTTCATTGACTGCAAGAGCCATGTATCGTAATCCTTGTTAAACGCTAGTTTCCTTGATTTTGAATTGGTACCTTCTTCGGTAACGATGACGATATTACTTTCGATCAACTTATCCAGTTCTTGCTTCACTCGTTGCTTATGAACACCAGTAGCTTCCGCAAGAAAGGATAAAGACATTGCATGATCTTTTCGATTAAACCCATAAGTATATCGCCATATCACTAAAATTAATCGAAACTGAGTTGGGCTGAGCTTGGTCAGCGCTAGGTGTTCTAAAATCTCGTTTGCAATTTTGGTATATCCATGCTCAAGCTGTACGTCTGCCAAGCTCAATCCCTCCTATTTTTTCACACAAATCGCAAACCCGTCTTTCACGCTTTTTACAGCATATTCTGGATATCTTCGCATATACTGCAATACAAGCTGTTTGAAATGCTCGTTGTCCTTTGCCTCCTCCCAAATCCATTTAGGGAGGAGGATTTTGTATTGCGGCTGTTCATTGAGCATCGAAGACGATCTCCTCTTGTTGCGGTGTTTCGGACTCCATCGGTACTTCAAACGCTTCGGCTTCGATGTATTCCACTGGTTCTGGTTCTGCTGTTACATCTTTACGAACTACTTCGTCCTGTGCGACTTGTTGTTGAATTTCGATGGAAATCGGCAAGTATTTCCACATGTGCCGAATAACCGTCTTTTTCGCCATTTCCTCGTAGTCCGTCACCCATGGACCAGCGTTCGCCGCCTTACTGCGTTTCCGACGTTTTTCGATTTCTTCTTTCGGCATGAACTCGAATTGATACCCTCCGTCTTTGAAATGAGCAACCGCATAGGCTCCGATGAATTCGCCGCGATCCGTCATTGCTGGCTTGTGAACAAGTTTCGGATGTAAGCCGTACTCATATTCGAATGTGTCGTTTGAATAAACCGCATGAGCGTAGATACTTTCAATGTTTCCACTCCGTCTAGCTAGGTCAATCATTCCTTTATAACCAATGATAAATTGAACGTCCGATTGACCTGTTTTCCCGTTCTTGAATGGTACTAGGTAACAATGCCCAATCAATCCTGGCTCAAGCCCGAGTTGTGCGGCTTGCATGACCGCGCCAAGAAGAGAAGGAACCGAGCATTCTAACAGTTTCGGATTCGTCCGGATCGTCGTCAATGCGATGCGTGCCATACGGTCAGCATCCATGTGTTTCGGTAAAGCTTTTTCGATTTCTGGTCCCATCTTTTTCAGATATGCCGCAATTGTTTGAGCTGGGGAAGGAGGCGTCGCCTCCGTGTTTTTTGCTTTGTTTGCGAGTTGAGTTTTTAACGTTTGATTTGTTGCCATACTCTTATGACCTCCCTATTTCTTTTTGAATTGTTGCGCCGCAGAGCAAGTTGCCCAATGAGGCATATGCCCTTTAACAACTTCACCCTTTGCAGTCACTACGGTAATGGTTTCAATATCAACCGGCATAGCTTTGCCAGCAGGCGTTTTAATCCACTCGATCTCCTTGCCACAACCTCTGCATTTAGCCATGTCTATTCACCTACTTGATAGAGAATCGCCGTGATATTGATTCCTTAGCGACCTCTTGATAGATTTCTGGATACTTAGCTTTCAATAATTTCGTATCCACGCGATGGCTCACAACATTTTTCCACGTGATGATTCGCTCGCCAGCAAAAGCTTTTTCGTATTCGCCAAGCATTGCTTTCAATTGATTTTCTGCCTCTTTTCTGCGTGTGGCAGCTTCCTCTTCCTCTTGTTTTGCTTGTTCATACTTAGCAATCAGCTCTTGAGCAGTAGACGGCAATTCGATTTCCTCATCAAATTGAGCTGTCGGATACAGAGCTTTCAACAAATCACTCGAAGCATCCGAACCGTCAAACATCGGCGGATTTTTCTTTAGCACGTGATTGTTCCAGAAGTTTGATTCAATCTCGATGAGATATTGGATAATCTCCTCGTCGCGTTCAATTTTTTTGTACAAGAACTTATTTCCGCCGATGAGAACCGCGATCCACCAAGCATCGTATCCTGTTACAGCCATGTAATGTTGGCATTGAATGAGATATTGTGCTGGAACCTCATCATCTTTCCACTCATTTTTGAGATGTTCGCTCGCTGTTTTGCATTCAAGTCCTGCTTTCTCACCGACAATAAGGCGATCAACGTTTGCTAACATAAACGAGTGTTCAGGATGCTGCAGGATAGCGTTTTTACGTCGAACTTTGAGACCTGTTCGCTTGCTAAATTCTTGAGCGACGACATCCTCAAGCATCGTGCCCCAATACGCTGCTTCGCTGTTCATGCTTTCCTCTGGGGCTTGTCCCGTCTTTTCAAGGTACACCGCAATAGGTGATTTCCATTTGTTCAATCCTGCAATTGCCGAAGCGTCGCTGCCTCCGATTCCATTACGTCGCGCTGACAGCCATTCCTCATGGCTCATTTCATTTGTGTTTGCAAAAACAACAGCCATTTTCATCCCTCCATTTGATTTTTGAAGGTGATTCTTGTACTATGTAGGTAGCTTGTTCTAAGCTGTGAATCACCTTTCAAAGCGCCTCGCCTCCATCGGGGCGTTTTTCATTCTGCGATTTTTCGTACTACACCAAGATTTTCAATGAGATATTGCCAAACGTTTTCTTCGAGAACGACTTCCCCGTCTGGGAACTCATAGATCGTATCGCCATACATAATTTCATCACCGCACGCATCTACACCCCAATGTTCTGAGTCAATCGGGTATGGATAGCCTGTCCGCAATGCTCTCGTGATCGCTGGATGCTCTAAGTCGTGCACGTCTTTTCACCTCTTTTTGTAGGGATTTCCTCCCTCCATGTCGAATAGTGACGTGGAAGGGAGGTGTTAACATGAAAGAAAAGCTACAGAAAATCGAAGAAATATTCCAAATTCTTGATGACTCTTTAATCAAAGAGATTATTGAACCTGAGATAAGCAATCGTATTCGAAACCATTACGATACCCTTATTCAACTTGGACTCAAAGATGATGAACTGATATCTGCGCTAGTTTCCGTTAGTGTCGCTGAATCCATTAGGCTAGGCGCGTTTATTACGGTTTTATTAACAAACCTTAATCTAAACGATCCATTCGACCCTCGCGATTTTATTCATGTCGTGAAATGAATGGTTTTGCTAGTTCCTGAATACGCTCTTTGCTTAATGGCTCTGGAAACTTTATCTTTACATCCTTTGTGACATTGATGGTTTTCGATGGCTTGGTATATGCTTCAAATTCCATTTCAAACTCATTGATCCGCTGAAGGGTTTCCTGTAGTTGCTCCAAAAGAGTGACAGCTCTTTCAAGCAACTGCTGGAACTCTTCAGCATTTTTGAATTGAATGGATACTTTCACGCCTCCTCACCTCCTTTTCTTGCAGGATTTCCCCTTTCTTTGTCGAATTGCGACAAAAGAAAGGGGGTGAGTAACCTTGAAGAGGATATATGCCAATCTTCTTGGTGAATGGGTCGATCTCTCGTCCGATGATACATGCTTAATGGGACCACGTATGGTCAGCCCTTCTGTTTGGTGGGAAGAAAACGCTGAGATTTGGAGTCCCGATAAAAAAGATGAACATACCATATATCAATTGGACTATGTGAACATTCACTACAAAGGGAAAGACTATCGAATCAGCCCTATTTCATTCAAGTTGTTAGTGAATAACGTTACTCAGTTTTGACGATGGCGTCCGAATAACGTCGTAAGTTAAACTCAACTTCGAGATTTCGTTTCAATTCTTCAGAGTCGTCAAGCTCCAGCTTGGCGGCTTTTAACGCGAAATATAGATTGACTTGTTGCGCAATTCTTTCCCACTCGTATTTTTTTAGACCTTTCAGTTGCTCAACTAAAGACGCGATTTGCTCTTTTGTCATTCCACTCACCTCCTTTCGCATGTATCCGATGCGCCAGCGCACATCGTCAAGTGCAAGAACGCGCGAGCGAGATGGGGGAGACTCTCGCGTGAGGATGGGAGAAACGCGCTCCTGCACCTGACGACAGGCACTAGACCTGTCGTATGGTCTGTTGTATAATGGGTATGTGTGCGTGTTAGGCTAGCGTTGCGGCGCTGGCCGTTTTTGTAGTTCACGCAACTTTTGTTTGAGCCGATACTCAAACACCATGATGTGGAACGGATTGTTCCGCATCACCTCACAAACCCTCCGAACCTCTGAAACTTTCATTAAGCGAGTAGCGAAGAAACGTACATTCATCACTCATTCCCCTTTCTCATCACAAGCGCAATGTCAATGCCTCGTTCTTTCATTGTTTCAACGATTCGCACTAGTTCGTCATGTTGTTCTTTCCGTTTGATAAGCTCGTCCAAGTCGCGTTTGCAGCGAAGGAATTCCTCCGCCCATTTCTCTGCTTCGTCAAAATGATCGTGTACTAATTCCAACCGCGCTTGGAGTAAGCATAATGCCCCGAAGTTGACCAGCTTTTCCGCCAACTGGCGATCGTTTTCTAATACGTTCATTGTTTTATCTCCTCCCGAAATCGAATCCCAAACCGTTCTGGGTACTTCTGAATCGCTTCAAGAATCGTTCCTAACGTCACCACGTTTTCGTGCAGTAGCCCTTTATCGTCATCGAATGTTACTTCCGTAATAATGTTGCGATCCAAATCCAACACACTCACAACGTATAGTGGTGGTACAGTGTCAAATTCCACAATGGACGATTGAATGATTTGCGGTTGCTCATAGAGCGTATTTACATGGTTACGTACAAACACCGGAAGCTCATCGAACGAAACGCGTTTAATGTTCATTGTTATCCTCCTCTAGCTTCTTGGCTGTTCTTTCAGCCACATAATCAAAAATTGTTCACATTCTTTCGCTGGGAAGAGCCACTTCTTTCCTACCCTGTACTTTGGAAAGCGCGGATCGTAAAAGAATGTTTCTCGAATGAACGTTTCACTCATACACGTTTGTTTGCAAAGCTCTTTCATGTCCCAGAACGTATGCCGATGCTCAATGTCGTTTAATCTTTTTCGCAATTCCTCAATAAAACGCCGTTCCACTTGGTGTTCATCTACTTGGATATCAATCAAGTTGTTCCCCCTCCTTTTTTGTAGGAATTTCCTCCCTTCGTGTCGAATAGTGACGTGGAAGGGAGGTGATAAAAAATGGCAAAGTTTTATTACTACAACAAACATGTTGATAATAAGGGAAACCACGAAGTTCACAGCGAAGATTGTTCTTATTTGCCTAACTATGACAACCGCATAATGATCGGGTACGAAAACGACTGTAAATCCGCAATCGAGCGAGTGAAACGAGAAACCGGAAAAACTAACTTTGATGGTTGTTGGCACTGCAGTTTTGAGTGCCACATCGGATAAGGGGGTTAATCCCTCTTATCTCTATAAGGAATTGCATTATCGTAATAAAACTTTTTGACAAGTGGTGGTATTTTCTCTAGTTCCTTGAGTGTAAAACCGTGTTCCTGACACTGTTTGCAGATGTGTGTTACCAATTCGTTGAACGCTTGTTCTCTTTTGTTATTCACGTGTATCCCCTCTCATTCTTCGTAATCTAGTTTTAATGAAAAATTTACAGAAATGCTTAAACATTCGTTAGGTACAGTAAACGAATTAAACAAAGAGCTTAGAAGTCGTCACAGCGACGAGTCTCACGACTTGTTCCAAGTCGATTTCAAACATGTATACGTTCCAATCGATAAATATCGCTTAGATGATTAAACAACTCATGCGCTTGATGTTCATTGAGATCGTTACGCGATAAAGCTTCTTTGATCTCTCCCATGACTTTTTCGTAACGGTCTCTCCCCAATGCAATTTGTAATTCTTGTTCAACGTGCTTGATTGAACGAAGTGCTTGCTCAAGCTGTTCTATTGTCACTCTCATCACCTCCTTTCACGCCGTTTTCTATTGCAGGATTTTCCCTCCCTTTTGTCGAATTAACTCGAGGGAAGGGGGTGTTTAGAATGATCCGAATTGTTTACGGTTCATGCCCAGAACAAGATTGTGAATATGACATCACCGTTTACTATGCGCGTGTGCCGACTGTAAACAGTCATCGTACTGGTTATAGAAAAACAGGATTCAATTGCGATTATGGTTCACTACATGGTTGTTCTTATGAAGATCGGCAACAATGCCCTATTTACAACAATCTTCCTGAGATCTCTTACGATTTGGTCTGATGAGCGCACTATATCGAATGTCTGTTGTTAGCTCTTCGAGAAGCCAGAATCGACTAAGATGATTCCAATTGCATTCGTTAACGTATTTGCACGTTGCGCAGACCATCCCGAGGTCTGCCAACTGCTCCACTTTTGCATCTTCCCAAAAGTGATACAGGTGCCAGCCGATACAATGAAATGCGTGTTTCATCTTCTCATCTTTTTCAACGATAGCAACCAGCGCTTGAATATTCTTTTCATCTGTGGCATAATTCTTTTCCATCGCTACCTCCCGATACTTATCATTATTCTTAGTTAAATGATTTCAACTTCCACGAAAAGAGTGCAGCGTGCGCTGTGCTCTTTTTCAATTTCGAGTAGTTTCTCTACAATCCGCTTTGCTTCTTCCACGTTTGAGCAAGATAGTTTTACTTTCACTTCCATCCCCCTCACCCCCTTTCACGCGGTTTGCTCTTTCTGTAGCAACAACCGAAACGTCTCTCGCCCTTTTGGCGTGATCAGCGTCTGCACGTCAGCTCGTCCATTTCGCTCCCATTCCTTCAATTCAAATAGGGACGGAACATATTGAGCATAAGGCTTTAGCTTCTTTTTCTGATCGCGGTAGATGAATTTGTTCTTCAATAACCAATCGATGAAGAACCGTTCCTTAATCTGCAACTCTTTCGCAGTATCACGGAAATTCGTCAGCAAGTTCCGATCAACCAGCGCGTCGAAATACTCCACTTTCGGCTTCATTGCCGCGATCTGTTCATTTTGTCGGCGCACCGTTTCCAACACGCCACGGAACATCATTTTCGTCTGCTCGTCCGCAAACGGAAGATACGTGTTGATAAACATGTCCTCGTTCGCCACGTATCCGCCCGTTTTGCGGATGGTTGGGAGGACTTCGTCGAAGACCCAGCGTTCAAACTCTTCCGCCTTCTTTTTTATTTCTAAATTTTTACTTTGATCAGCCGCCTTGATTATTAATCGGTATATATCTCCTTCTGGAATCACTCTCACCGTTTGTTCTCCCCCGTTAGTAGGGATGCGGTAAGTTACCGCCCCCTTGCAGTGGGTTGAAATTGCTTCATGTGGTCTCATGTACCCTAATGCTTTCGCAACGTCATTACCCACAGCGTAAGGGTTGTTGTTAATCTCAACGAATCGAATTTCCCCAAACATTTCATGATTGAAAACTTGTAGCTGGTTCATTTCCGTCCTCCTTTATGCGGTTCTCTTCGGTTTTTCTTTCCGAAAAAACTCGGATTCCTTACCAAAAAAAATATTGTCTACAGGAACTCCATAAACTTCTTCGATTTTAATAAAAAACTTTCTGGGCACGTTAGAAGAATCTTTTTCGTATTTAGAAAGTGTATCCTTGTTGATACCAAAAAGTTTTGCTGCTTCTATGAGGGTTAGTCCTGCGTTCACTCTTGCTGCTCTTAACGTAATCTGCAATCAGTTTCACCTCCTGTCGTTCTGTTTGTTTATATATTATCCGAGTTTTTTCGGAATGTCAACCGATTTTTTTCGGAAATCAAATAAATTTTATAAACCCTGAATCCCACAATAACTTTTTCGATTTTTTTCGGAAAAATTATTTACTTTCCGTATTATTTCGGATAACATTTTGAGTGAAGGGAGGTGAGTTTGTTGATTGATAGAGATTTACCGCTAAAAAAGACCATATCTGAAAACATAAAGAGGTTAATGAAAGAAAGAGGATGGACTCAATTAAAAACTAGTGAGATGTCAGGTATATCAAAAAGTACATTATCTGATTACATTAATTGCAAGACTCTGATTAATCCAGGGAATGTAGAAAAACTAGCTAAAGCTTTTAATGTGAAGAAATCAGATATCGATCCTAGTTTTAATCTTGAATGGGATGAAAAACCAAATAGTATCAATTTAACCTTCACCAAACTCCCGATCGTGGGGGCGGTCAGCTGCGGAAATGGCGTGTTGGCATACCAAGATATCGAGGGGTATGAAGAAGTGCCAACAAGTTGGTTGAATGGCGGCGAATATTTTTTTGTGCGTGCGAAAGGCGACAGTATGATTAACGCGCGTATTATGGATGGCGATCTATTGCTCATCCGAAGGCAGGAAGATGTGGACAGTGGAGAAATTGCCGCCGTCCTAATCGACGACGAAATTGTTTTGAAGCGTGTGTATAAAACAAACGGTACAATTATTTTGCAAAGCGAAAATCCGAAATACCAGCCGATTGTTTTACAAAAGACAGACATGAAAAACGTACAAGTCATCGGGAAATTAAAAAAAGTGGTATTAAATTTTTGACGTCAGAAATTTAAAAGAGCAACGCAAATGGTTGCTCTTTTAAGCTATTTCTTTACATCCCACTACGTTCAGATAAAACTTTTGCAAAAGACCGACATGAAAAATGTGCGGATTATCTTTACATCCCGCTACGTTCAGACAAAATAGTGTCTACAGAAGGGGAGATCTTTACATCCCACTACGTTCAGATGAGCTATGCTTTTATTATAAATTCTAATTAACTATTTTTCTATCATTTTTATAGAAAGGAGTAGTCATATGCCAAGTTTCCGTAAGCACGAGAATGGAACGTGGGAATATCGCATTCGATATAAAGACAAAATCACAGGAAAGTACAAAGAAAAAGCGAAGCGTGGGTTCAAGACAAAAAAAGAAGCCCAGTTGGCTGCCGCACAAGCTGAAATGGAAATTGCGTATCACGGCTTTACGGAAGACGGAAATGATCGAGTAGATACGTATTTTGAAAAATGGCTGGAAGTATATAAAAAACCGAATGTGAAGCCGATTACGTATACGCTCCAAGAACGAAACGTCAGACTTAACATTTTGCCACGCTGGGGAAATTACAAGCTAAAAGAAATCGATCGAGTCGAGTATCAGAAGTGGATTAACGAATTAAGACAACATTATAGTGAAGGAACAGTTCGGCGTATTCATAGTTTGATGAGTTCAGCACTCAACGATGCGGTTCATGAGTTTCGCATTTTACGTGAAAATCCGCTAGTAAAAATTACAATTCCGAAAGAGATGGACAAAAACGACGAATTGAAGTATTTCACAAAAGGGCAGTTGGATAGATTTTTAGAAGAAGTAAAGAAGCCGCAAAAACACGCGAAGTATCAACATTCGATTCAATATTATGTGTTATTTACACTCTTAGCGCGAACTGGATTGCGGATTGGTGAAGCGTTGGCTTTGACATGGGATGATATTGACCTAGAAAACAAAACGCTCACAGTGAACAAAACTCTCGTATATCCGACAAATTCGACGCCGTATTTATCAACACCGAAATCAAAAGCGAGTTTGCGAACAATTAAACTAGACGATGTGACTGTTCGTTTATTGAAAAAGCATCGCATCAATCGGAACGAAATGTATTTAAGATATCCTAGCTATAAGAAACCGGAAACGAACATCGTCTTTCACCAACAAGACGGACGTTGGTTGCGGACGAATGTTGTGAGGGAATATTTCAAAGAGGTATGTAAACGAGCTGGTCTTCCTGTGTTATCGCCACATGCGTTGCGTCATAGCCATGCTGTACATCTGTTAGAAGCAGGAGCGAATATCAAGTATGTTTCTGAACGTTTAGGGCACGCCAGTATAAAAATGACCGCTGACACATATCTCCATGTGACCCAAAAAATCGAGGACGAGGCACTGGAGTTGTATCAGCGGTACACCGAGAAAAAATGAATTGTGGGTGTTTTGTGGGTGAAGCGCCCACAATGGAGCGCTAAACCCTTTATTTATCAAGGTTATCCAATGCTACCTTCCATTTCGAATTTAATGAGACGGTTCATTTCAACCGCATATTCCATCGGCAGTTCTCTTGTAAACGGCTCGATAAAGCCCATCACGATCATTTCTGTCGCTTCTTGTTCGGAAATGCCGCGGCTCATTAAATAAAATAGTTGTTCTTCCGATACTTTCGATACTTTTGCTTCATGTTCAAGCGAAACGTTGTCGTTTAAAATTTCGTTATACGGAATCGTATCGGATGTCGATTGATTATCCATAATGAGCGTATCACACTCAATATTTGAACGAGAACCGTCCGCTTTTCGGCCGAAATGAACGATACCGCGATATGTGACTTTTCCGCCTTGTTTTGAAATGGATTTGGATACGATCGTTGATGACGTGTTTGGTGCTAAATGAATCATTTTCGCACCAGCATCTTGATGTTGCCCTTTGCCAGCAATCGCGATCGAAAGGGTCAATCCACGTGCACCTTCTCCTTTTAAAACGACCGCTGGATATTTCATCGTTAATTTCGACCCAATGTTTCCGTCGATCCATTCCATCGTTGCGTTTTCTTCACAAACCGCGCGCTTTGTCACAAGGTTAAAGACGTTGTTCGCCCAGTTTTGAATCGTCGTATAACGGCAATACGCTCCTTTTTTCACGATAATTTCAACGACTGCACTATGAAGCGAGTTTGTCGTATATACAGGCGCCGTACAGCCTTCGACGTAATGAACATGCGCCCCTTCATCGACGATAATTAACGTCCGTTCAAATTGTCCCATATTTTCAGAGTTAATACGGAAATACGCTTGCAACGGCGTATCAACTTTTACACCTTTTGGAACGTAAATAAATGAGCCACCCGACCAAACGGCTGAGTTTAGTGCCGCAAATTTATTATCTGTCGGCGGAACGACTTTTGCCCAATGCTCGCGGAACAAATCTTCATTTTCTTTTAACGCCGAGTCTGTATCTTTAAAAATGACCCCTAATTTCTCAAGATCTTCTTTCATGTTATGGTATACAACTTCCGATTCGTACTGTGCAGATACCCCTGCTAAATATTTTTGTTCCGCCTCTGGAATACCGAGCTTATCAAACGTTGCTTTAATTTCTTCTGGCACTTCATCCCATGAACGTCCAGATTTTTCTGATGGTTTAACGTAATACGTAATTTCATCAAAATCTAAACTCGATAAATCGCCACCCCATTGCGGCATGGGCATGCTGTAAAAAATATCTAACGCTTTCAAACGAAATTCAAGCATCCATTGTGGTTCATTTTTCATTCGCGAAATTTCTTCTACAATTTCGCGCGTTAATCCGCGCTCAGCGCGGAAAACAGATACGTCTTTATCGGCGAAACCGTACTTATATTCACCGATTTCTGGAATTTTTTTCGCCATTCCGTTCGCCTCCTTTTTTATGACTACCCTTGTTGCCCGTGCAACCCTTTCTCCATCGCTTTCCAAGCTAACGTTGCACATTTAATGCGTGCAGGAAATTTCGATACGCCTTGAAGCGCTTCAATATCTCCTAAATCGATTGAATCGTCATAATCTTTCCCTTGCATCATGTCGGAAAAAATCGTCGATAGCTTCAGCGCTTCTTCGATCGTTTTCCCTTTAATCGCCTCTGTCATCATCGATGCAGAGGACATCGAAATAGAACAACCTTCTCCTTCAAATTTTGCATCGACAATTTTTCCGTCTTCTACTTTTAACGTTAAATGAATACGATCGCCACACGTCGGGTTGTTCATATTTATATCGACGTGTTCCCCTTCTAATACCCCGCGATTTCGTGGGTTTTTATAATGATCCATAATCACTTGCCGATACAACGTATCTAAATGGCTATTAAAAGACATAGCTGAAATACTCCTTCGTTTTCTTTAATGCTGAAACGAGTGCGTCAATCTCTTCTTCTGTATTGTATAAATAAAAGCTTGCGCGTGCGGTTGCTGTCACGTTTAGCCATTTCATAAGCGGCTGCGCACAATGATGACCAGCACGAACAGCAATACCTTCCGCATCTAAAACCGTTGCTACATCATGCGGATGCACATCTTCAATATTGAATGTCACAAGGCCTGCCCGTTCTTTCGGACCGTAAATCGTTAATCCTTCAATCGTCGCGAGCTGTTCAAGCGCATATTGCGCCAAACGATGTTCGTGCTCAGCGATATGATCTAAACCGACTTGCTCAAGAAAATCAATCGCAGCTCCTAACCCGATGGCTCCAGCGATAATTGGTGTACCACCTTCAAACTTCCACGGAAGCTCTTTCCATGTTGACTCGTACAGACCGACAAAATCAATCATTTCCCCACCAAACTCAACAGGTTCCATTTGCTCAAGCAAACGTTTTTTGCCGTATAATACACCGATACCTGTCGGACCGCACATTTTATGACCTGAAAACGCATAAAAGTCACAATCGATGTCTTGCACGTTTACTTTCATGTGCGGTGTGCTTTGCGCTCCATCAACAACAACAACCGCACCGTGCTTATGAGCAATTCGGGCAATTTCTTTTACTGGGTTGATTGTACCGAGCACGTTGGATACGTGCATGACAGCTACAATTTTCGTATTCGGTGTCACCGTTTGTTCGACATCTTCTAATCGAATTGTGCCATCTGGTTGTAGCGGAATGTACTTTAACGTTGCCCCTGTTTGTTTCGCAACTTGTTGCCAAGGGATAATGTTGCTATGGTGTTCCATGTACGTAATAACGATTTCATCGCCTTCACGCACATGAGCTCGACCATAGCTTGCCGCCACTAAGTTAATCGCCGTTGTCGTCCCGCGTGTAAAAATAATTTCTTCCGTTGAGGCAGCACCGATGAAGCGGCGCACTTTGTCGCGCGCCCCTTCGTAGGCATCAGTCGCCTTTGTGCCAAGCGTATGCACACCGCGATGAACGTTCGAATTGTATTGGCGATAGTAATTGTCAATCGCTTCAATAACCGGCAACGGCTTTTGCGATGTTGCCGCGCTATCTAAATAAACGAGCGGTTTGCCATTGACTTGTTGATCTAAAATCGGGAATAGTTGACGAAGTTCTTTTACGTTCATCACTTAACTTTCCTTTCGATCACTTCAATTAATTGTTTTTTCACACGCTCAATTGGAATTTCATTAACAACTGGTGCTAAAAAGCCGTGAATAATTAATCGCTCTGCTTCCGTTTTCGGAATACCGCGGCTCATTAAATAGTATAATTGCGTTGGGTCCACGCGACCGACCGATGCCGCATGGCCTGCTGTCACGTCATCTTCGTCAATTAATAAAATCGGATTCGCATCTCCGCGTCCTTTTGGACTTAACATAAGTACACGCGATTCTTGTTCCGCATTCGATTTCGATGCCCCGTGCTCAATTTTACCAATGCCATTAAAAATCGATGTCGCTTCATCTTTAACAACGCCGTGTTTTAAAATGTATCCTTCTGTATGTTTTCCGTAATGAATGACGCTCGTCGTAAAGTTTTGCACTTGCTCACCGCGACTCACAACGACTGTCTTCGTATCGCCGACTGATCCATCACCGATTAAGCGGGTAATGTTTTCTGAAATCGTATTTCCGTCGTTCATTAAACCGAGCGCCCATTCGATGCGCGCATGACGCCCTGTCACACCGCGGCGGTTGACATAGACAGTCGTTCCCTTTGCCAAATTGTCTACCGCACCGAAAAACACTTGCGCATCATCTCGTGCAAACACTTCTGTAACGATGTTGACGATCGCTTCCGAACGTTCACATGTTGAAATGTAGTTTTCCACATACGTTACTTTACTGCCCACATCCGCAACAATAATGACGTGATTAAACAACGCTTCCGCTTTTTCATGCACGTACACCGCTTGCAACGGCACGTCAATTTGTACATGCTTCGGCACGTATACAAACACCCCGCTGTTTACAAGGGCAGCATGAAGCGCTGTCAAACGATGCTCATTTACTTTCACACCGTCCATAAAATATTTTTGCACAAGATCGCTATGCTCGCGAACAGCTGTCGCTAAATCAGTAAAAATGACGCCTTTTTCTTTCAACTCATCCGCAAGCGATACGTATGCACATGTATGGTCGCGTTGCACATATACGTTTTTTTGTTGTTCATCGATATCAATAAGCACTTTCACTTGCTCTGGCAACTCTTCTAAAGAAGAAAGCGGAGCGCTTTCAACGAGATGAGTAGAAAATTGTGTAAAGTTCCAACGATCGATTTTCGTTTTATCTGGCTTCGGTAAAGGAAGTTGTTCCGCTTGTGCAAGAGCTTGTAAGCGAACGTTTAAAAGCCAGTCCGGTTCTCCACGCCCTTCGGAAAAAGAGCGCACATACTGTTGGTCGAATGGTAGTTTCGTCTCAATCATCATAAATCCTCCTAACGCTTACGCTTCTTGCTCAACGACTTCATCTTCAATGCCTAGCTCTTTTTTAATCCAGTCATATCCTTCAGCTTCAAGACGTTGCGCCAATTCTGGACCGCCTGATTTTACGATACGTCCTTGCATCATGACATGTACGTAATCTGGTGTAATGTAGTTTAACAATCGTTGATAATGCGTAATGATTAAACAGCCAAAGTCGCTATTGCGCATGTCATTTACACCTTTTGCGACAACTTTTAATGCATCGATATCAAGACCGGAATCAATTTCATCTAAAATAGCAATTTTCGGCTGCAACATCATAAGTTGTAAAATTTCGTTCCGCTTTTTCTCCCCGCCCGAGAACCCTTCATTCAAGTAGCGGTGAGCCATATCTGGATTCATTTCTAAAAACGCCATTTTTTCATCAAGCTGACGAATGAATTTCATTAATGAAATTTCATTTCCTTCTCCACGACGTGCATTAATCGCTGAACGAAGAAAATCAGCATTCGTTACACCGCTAATTTCGCTCGGATATTGCATGGCTAAAAAGAGACCAGCACGAGCACGCTCATCTACTTCCATTTCTAATACGTCTTCACCGTCTAATGTAATGCTCCCTTTTGTTACTTCATATTTTGGATGGCCCATAATCGCCGCCGATAATGTCGATTTTCCCGTTCCGTTCGGTCCCATGATCGCATGGAACTCGCCGCCTTTAATTTCAAGGTTAACCCCTTTTAAAATTTCTTTCCCGTCAATTGCAACGTGAAGATCTTTAATCGTTAATGTTGCCATAAAAAAATACCTCCAGTTTCACTTATGTTCATAAAAACGTAATTCTCACTTTATTCTCATTACAATTTTATAACAGATGAAAAGTATTAGCAACCTTATTGCAAGCATTTTGATACTTTTTTGTTTCAAAAGTTTGCTCGTTTTATCACATATGTAAAAAAGGTAGGGAACCCCTACCCTTTAATGCATGCGAGTAAATTCATCGACACATTGTCGAACGAGCGTAACGGACTGGCTCATCGTCGCCCCTCCAGCTAAAGCAGATGCGACAGCACACGCTTCAAATATTTCTTTCTCTGTCGCCCCTTCATCGATGCACCCTTTCGTATGATAAATGGTACAATATTCATCTTGTTTAGCGACACTAATCGCTAGTGCGATGAGCTGTTTTTCTTTTTTTGATAGCTCCCCTTCGGCGAAGCAAGCTTCCGTAAATGCGTTAAACGCTCGTCCAACATGAGGCATTTGTTGTGTGAACGTGCCTAACCCTTGCTTATATTCGTGTAAACATTGTTCCATCGACATATGCACTCCTCCTTCCTTTTTATCATGCGTCGTTTTCGAGAAAATATAAAAGGACGCCCGAATGGACATCCTTATTTCGTTGCTGGAATAACAGCACCATTATATTTTTGTAAAATGAAGTCTTGAATTTCCTTTGATTGCAACACTTCAACAAGCGTCTGAATTTCTTTACGGTTTTCGTCACCTTTACGAACCGCGATAATGTTCACGTATGGGTTGTTTTCTGGCGATTCGACAGCGATCGGATCTTTTGCTGGATCTAAACCGGCATCTAACGCATAGTTGGCGTTAATTAATACCGCATCTCCTTCATCATTTTTATACACTTGCGGAAGCAATCCTGCCTCAACATCCGCTTCAAATACTAAATTTTTCGGATTTTCAACAATGTCATCAATTGTTGCTTTCGTCTTATCGACACCTTCTTTTAATCGAATTAGTCCTTTTTCTTCAAGCATCGATAAAATACGACCGTGATCAGCAACAGAGTTACTCATAATGATTTTTGCACCGTTTGGTAGCTCTTCAAGACTTTTGTATTTTTTTGAATATACGCCAATCGGCTCAATATGAATACCGCCTGCATTCACAAAGTCATAGCCATGTTCTTTCATTTGAGCTTCTAAATAAGGAATGTGTTGGAAATAGTTTGCATCTAACTCTTTATCCGCTAATGCTTTGTTTGGTAACACGTAATCTTGGAACGTCACAATTTCTAGTTCAATTCCTTTTTCTTTTAAAATTGGTTTTGCTTTTTCTAAAATTTCTGCATGTGGTACGTTTGATGCACCGATGACAAGCTTGTTCGCTTTTTCCTCTGCACTTTCATTGTTTCCGCAAGCAGCGAGCGCGAAAACGATCATGGCAGCAACAAGTAAAGAGAGCCATTTTTTCATTTGTTTTTTCCTCCTTTTATCGTTTATCTATTTTAGAAGTGACAAAGTCACCAACAAACTGAATGATAAAGACGATGACTAAAATGAGCACTGTTGCAACGAGCGTCACATCGTTATTGTTACGCTGGAATCCTTCCAAATAAGCTAAGTTCCCAAGCCCCCCAGCACCGACAACTCCCGCCATCGCCGTATAGCCAACGAGAGCGATCGCTGTAACGGTAATTCCGGATACAAGGGCAGGAAGCGCTTCAGGGAGGAGCACTTTCCAGATGATTGTCGTTGTCGTTGCTCCCATCGCTTTTGCCGCTTCAATAACTCCTTTATCAATTTCACGAAGCGCAATTTCAACCATGCGCGCATAAAATGGAGCCGCTCCAATAATGAGCGCCGGCAGTGCCGCATTGGCACCAAGAATCGTACCGACAACAAACTTAGTAAACGGGATGAGTAAAATAATTAAAATGATGAACGGGATCGAACGGAAAATGTTAACAAACGATGCGATAACGCTGTTAATGATACGATTTTCCCATATGTTTCCCTTTGACGTTAAAAAGAGTAACAATCCAAGCAAAATGCCGAGCACAAACGTCGCCGCAACTGAAATAGCTGTCATATATAACGTTTCCGCTGTTGCCGCCCATATTTTATCCCAAACGACGTTCGGAAATAGCTCATTCCACATTCGCCAACACCTCCACTCCAACTTCTTGCTGGCGAATAAAAGCGAGCGCTCGCTCGATTTCTTCATTCGCACCGTCTAAATGAACGAACAACACCCCGTATGAACCGTGATGCGTTTGCGAAATTTTTCCTTGCAAAATATTCACATTTAGATTAAATTGGCGAATAAGCTGTGTAATGAGCGGTTGCTCAGCCGCTTCGCCGACAAATGTAAGCTGTACAACTTTTCCATTTGGATATCGCTCAAGAAGATGCAACATCGCTTCTTTCGTTTCTTCCGGCTCAGTTACTTGTTGAACGAAACGCTTCGTAATCGGCTGCTCCGGCTTACGAAACACGTGAAGCACTTCACCCATTTCAACGATTTTTCCGTTTTCCATGACCGCTACACGATCACAAATTTTACGAATGACGTGCATTTCATGGGTGATTAATACGATCGTTAAACCGAGACGTTTATTAATGTCGACGAGCAAATCTAAGATGGAATCTGTCGTTTGTGGGTCGAGCGCTGACGTCGCCTCGTCGCACAACAACACTTTCGGATTGTTCGCTAACGCGCGTGCAATGCCGACGCGCTGCTTTTGTCCTCCGCTCAATTGCGACGGATACGCGTCTTCCCTTCCTTGCAGTCCGACAAGTTGAATTAGTTCATCAACGCGCTTCATTCGCTCCTCTTTCGGGACGCCGGCAATTTCGAGGGGGAATGCAATATTTTCGCGCACTGTTCGCGACCAAAGTAAATTGAAATGTTGGAAAATCATGCCGATTTGCTGGCGCGCTTGTCGCAATTGTTTTCCGCCAATTTTTCCAATCTCCTTGCCATCGACGATGACTTCGCCGCTCGTTGGCTTTTCTAATCCGTTTAATAACCGAATGAGCGAACTTTTTCCTGCACCGCTATAGCCGATAATGCCAAAAATTTCTCCTGCTTCAATATGCAAGTTCACACGATCAACAGCGGTCACATGTCCACTTGCTGCTTTGTACACTTTTGTTACATTCGATAATGTAATCACGTTGCTGTCACCTTCCTTCCATGAAAAAAGCCTTTCTGCTCAAGAGAACAGAAAGGCGCGAATCGTCCGTTCTGTCTCTTATCTCTCAAAGCAAACGCTTTGTGTGAATTGGCACCATTTCAGCAGCGCTGACGGTTGCCGGGTTTCATCGGGCACATCCCTCCACCTCTCTTGATAAGAGCGCTTTTAAACGCTTTATTCAGTTAACGTTTTAATATGTTTGAGGATCATTTTAAATTACGAAAGTGAGTATATCATCGAAAGAAGGACGGTGTCAATAAAAATTTTTCAACTATTTCCCCTTCATAATCAAGTGAACGGAATATATAGCATGAGAAATCGCTACTCTTCGGATGTCGGGCTACGAACAACCCACCGCTTTGTTAAAATGCAAAAGACTGACCCAGCACGCATTAGCGTTTCAGATCAGCCTCTTCAGTTCAAAAAATGAAGTTAAACTTTCCAATTGTAGGCATACATAGTTACATGCCAAACGGACCCTTTAATTACATTCTTCTTTTGTAATTCTAATCGTTACGTACACTTTATGAAAGGAGTCATAGTAGTCAGCTTGTGCAACACTAGATGTATACCATTTATCAACTAATTTCAAGTAAGAATCTGTATTTACTAAAGAATAAATCCCCGTAATAGTAGAAGTCTTAGTCGTTAGATTTCGATCGTACGTAACTGTCATCGTCACTGTACCATACATACTCTGAACCGTTTTTGTTTCTTTATTTCCTCGGACAATCGTATCAAGTGGAGCAATTTTTGATTTTGAATTGCTTAATTTTGCCATTGAACTCCCTACTGCAGGAGTAACTGTAATTGTTACATTCCCCTCTTTATATACTCGTTTCGGGAGCGTACTAGCTTCAGTAGTAATTAACGACCCAAAAAAACCATCTAATAACAGAGTAGCAGTTAGTGCTAGGGTAGCAACTAAAATAAGCCTTCTAAATTTACTTTTCATTATTTTCTCTCCTCACATAGTCCAATTGTAATGCTAGTTCTCCGCTACTTGTCCATAATGAGATAGACTTGTACATTAGCGCCAGTTAAACATCGGTATCATGAATATAAGCAGAAATTTTTATTTAGCTGATTACTCACCATAGGTACAACATATTGTATAAAAATCGGACGTTCTTTATTTCAACTTATACATTGCTCATACTCCTCCGCTTCTTCTCCCAAAAATAGCTGATCAGCTATTTTCATTTTACCAAAAATAGAAAAGAAAAAAATCCGTATTTTCCGCCAATTTTTTGGCGAAAATCCGCCAATTTCTTCAAAATAAATGACAAAGTTTATTAAATGAAGTAGAATCTAGTAAAAAAGTGGAGGGGAAATTGCATGGCTATTCGTACATTGCTTATTGATTCTGACCCTATCTATTTGCTTGGGTTGAAAAAATTGTTGGAAAACGAAAGCAATATAACAGTTATCGGTTCTTGTTCTTGTATCGATTCACTAGATACTTTCATACATATACATGTACCAGATGTCATTGTGATAAATGTGCACATGCACATAATAAAAGCATTGGGCTGGATAAAAAATGCGAAGGAAATATACCCCACAATAAATGTCATTATGCTATGCAACTATCCACCGCTCGCCTTATCTGCGCATGAGGCAGGTGTATCCGTCGTATTGTCAAAAGAAAAAGTTTCCACTCATTTAGCACATATGATCCGATACAGCAACGAAGGAGAAAAATATTTTTTGGTGGATAGTGAAACTATGTATTCAACAAAGCATGGTTTAACAAACATTGAAATCAATATACTACAAATGTTGGCAGATGATCAAACGAGTGTACAAATTAGCGAACGGCTAAAGATAAGCAAACGAACAGTGGAACGTCACCTTTCTTCTATTTTCGAAAAATTAGGAGTTTCGTCACGAACAGGAGCGGTTGCCGAAGCGCTGCGGTTACAACTCATAAAATGAAAGGTGCTAGTCGAAAAATCTAACTAGCACCTTTCATATTTACACCCGCGAATACATCGACCGTACCCCTGTCGCCGCTTCAATCGCTTGTTCTAAGTCTTCGATTAAATCATCCACATTTTCGATGCCGACCGATAAACGAATCATATCTTCTGTTACACCAGATGCTTGTAAATCTTCTGTGCTTAGTTGTTGATGCGTTGTGCTTGCCGGATGAATAATTAAACTTTTTGCATCGCCAACGTTTGCCACATGCGACCAAAGCTTCACATTGTTAATAAGTGCAGCTCCTGCTTCCCTTCCCCCTTGAATGCCAAAAACGACGACTGCTCCTGCCCCTTTTGGCATATATTTTTTCGCTAGCTCTTTCGCTGGATGGTTGTCATGTTCAGGATACAACACCCAACGGACAGCTGGATGATTATCTAAATATGCAACAATTTTTCTTGTGTTTTCAATATGTTCTTTCATGCGCACGTGCAACGTTTCAAGCCCTAAATTAAATTGAAAGGCGTTGAACGGGCTAATGGCTGGTCCTAAATCACGTAACAACTGCACACGTGCTTTCACAATATACGCTGCCGCTCCGATGTCTGCATAGATAAGGTTATGATAGCTCGGATCTGGTGTCGTAAACGCTGGAAACTTTGGCGAGTTCCAGTCAAACTTTCCACCGTCGACAATGATGCCTCCTAGCGTCGTCCCGTTGCCAAGCAACCATTTCGTCGCAGAATGAACGACAATGTCTGCTCCATGTTCAATCGGACGGCAAAGATACGGCGTCGCAAACGTATTATCGATAATGAGCGGGACACCTGCTTCGTGGGCAATGTTTGCAACCGCCTCAATATCTAACACATGCAAACTCGGATTGCCGATCGTTTCCGCAAAAATAGCTTTCGTTTTCGGTGTAATTGCAGCGCGGAAATTTTCTGGGTTAGCTGGATCGACAAAATGAGTTGTAATGCCGTATTTCGGTAACGTATTTGCAAACAAATTGTACGTCCCTCCATACAGCGTGGAAGCAGACACAATATCATCTCCTGCTTGAGCGACGTTTAAAATGGCCATCGTAATCGCCGCCATGCCGCTCGCCACTGCTAAAGCCCCTACACCACCTTCAAGCTTTGCTACTCGCTCTTCAAATACGGTCACCGTCGGATTATGAATGCGCGTGTAAATGTATCCTGCTTCTTTTAATGCAAATAAGTTTGCCGCATGCTCTGTGCTATCAAACAAATACGCATTTGACTGATAAATCGGTACCGCACGCGCTTTCGTTATCGGATCGGTTTGTAGTCCCCCGTGTACAGCAATCGTTTCAAATTTCATCATTTCTCCCCCTGAACGAATAATTGTTGAATATTTTGAATTTTAACACGATAAAAACTGCTCGTCAATGAACAAGATCGTACGGTTTAGCAAGAAAGAAAACTGACTCTAATAATAAAATGTGGCGAAACGATGCTGTGACGGACAATTCGTTTAAGCGAAGTTGTTGCTGAAGTTTTAACGATCCTTGTAGTAGTGACATAATGGCCTGTGCGGAACCACGAATCGATATGACCCGATCCTCGTTCGCTTTTTCAACGCGTTGAATTCCTTCTTTTGATATGCTTAATAAAATTTGCCCGCTTTCCCATTGCAATTGAATATATAAACCGTCATTTGGTAAAATTGGTGTTAACATATTCATACAACCGCCCCCGTCCCATGTATTGTCGTATTCATTGTTTCCATACGAAGACGGTGAGTTCCTTCTATAACTGCTCGACAAATGTCTTCCTTCCTCGTCAATTTCCCAAGAAATATGTCGAAAGCTGGCTTATTCAGCCAGCTTTCGCAACGTTTCATATACATGTGGAACGGAATGAAAGGCGTATATTTTTTTCACGAGTTTACCACGTTTAAAAATAAGTAAGCATGGAACGCTTTCAATATGCCATTCGATCGCTTTGTCAGGCACATAATTTAAGTCTTGACGCTCAAACGTGACAGTTGGCAATAACTGTTCAAGCACATCAACCATACGGCTTGCCACTTGGCATGTGCCACATAATGGCGTGTACATATAAACGACCTTCACAATCATCACACAACTTTCTACAAATATTGTGCGTGTACATCGATATTTGCGCTTAATAATACGACCGCAATATGATGTTTCGGAGCAGCTGCAACTTCACGATACATTTTATCAATATATAAATGCTCAGCTTCCGGAAACTCACGGCGAAGTTGGCGACGCAATTTTTCTCCCGCCTCATCAGAGTCAACTAAAATGTACACATCTTTATCATACAAAGCTTCGATTAATTCATCAAGTTTGGCGGTACCGAGCGTTCCGTTTGTGCATATAATTTCTACTGGCTCACTAATAATGCTCTCGATCTTTCTTTTATCTGACCGCCCCTCGACAATAATCACTTTTTCCACTTCAATGATCGCCATCGTCATCACCTTGCACATTCATTTATGTATATTATATTCGTTGTCGTTCACTTTTTCTCCTTTTATGAAATCGAAAAGGACAGCGATGCCACTGTCCTTAACACCAACCACCTTCTGTGTCGCAATCCACATATTTCGCATCTGGATGTTCAGTAACTGTCACCGTTTTCAAAATGCGCCCTTGTTGTTCTACATATCCGCTTTTCAGCTTGAATTCGTTCGTTTCCTGAGCAAACTCTCCAACACATTCGTTGTCATAAAACAGCTGAAAACTTCCATGCTTATTTAATTTCCCAACAACATCGTTTGTAATATCAATTGTTTTTTGTTTCAACAAAAAAGACACCCCTGTGTTGTAGGGTGCCCTGCGATTTGTTTTTTAGTCTTGATTAATCATTTGTTCGTATTGTTCAGCAGTTAGTAGGTTGTCTACTTCGCTCATATCGCTTGGCTCGATGACGATCATCCACGCTTTATCATACGGTGATTCATTCACGTACTCTGGATTATCGTTTAACTCTTCATTCACAGCTATCACTTTGCCACTGATCGGTGCATATAGTTCAGATACTGTTTTTACTGATTCAACACTACCAAATGGCTCGTTTGCTGTAAGTTGTGCGCCGACTTCTGGCAACTCAACAAATACGATATCGCCGAGTTCCGATTGGGCAAAATCTGTAATACCAATGCGAACCGTATCCCCCTCGACACGCACCCATTCATGTTCTTGTGAATAACGCAGCTCTTTTGGAATGCTCATCGTTGTCCCTCCAACACATTGTTTTCCTTTTCATCATACACGATTTTCGACACGATTTCACGACAATTTAAACATTTCATGATATTTTTGTTCGTCAAATCCGACAATGACTTGCTCTCCATTTGTGATGATTGGACGCTTAATTAACATGCCGTCCGATGACAACAATTGTAACATTTCTTCTTCTGTCATCGTCTTTAATTTGTCTTTTAATCCAAGTTCACGATACTTCATGCCACTCGTATTAAAAAATTTTTTCAAATCAAGCCCACTTTTTTCATATAACGTCCGCAACTGCTCTTTTGACGGGGGCTGTTCTACAATATGTACAGCTTGTACGGAAATGTTGTTGTCATCTAGCCATTTTTTCGCCTTGCGACATGTGCCGCATTTTGGATACCAATAAAATGTCGTCATTTTCTCACCTCATCATCCTTATGTACAATAACAAAGCGAAAGTACCAGACGATGTGTCTGGTACTTCCATTATTACACAACATATCGCTCTGCTTCAATTAACGTTGCTGCCGCCTCACGTTTTTTCGCAATGACGTTGATTGGCGTATGGCGCGTTAATTTCCGCAACGCCGATAGCATCATGCGCAACATGTCCCCATGTTCCACAGCAACGATCGTTTCTTTCGCATGCGCTTCAATTTCGTTAAACGCCTCTTGGCAGAAAATTTGTGTATACAATACTTTTTGTTTATTTTTCTCAACCCCAGATTGCGCAATTGCTTTTTCCGTACGCAATAGTGCTGACTCCATCGCATACACGTTGCTGACAATATCTGCAATATTTACAAGCACTTCTTGTTCTTTTTCAAGTTTCGGACCGAATTTTTGAGCCGCTAATCCTGCGATCATTAAAGCAATTTTTTTCGCGTTGCGAACAAGATATTTTTCTTGTTCAAGCACGCCATCGCCTACTTCTTCAGGCATAAGCATCATTAACTCTTCTTGCAGTTGTTGTGCTTTTTGTAAAAGTGGCAATTCACCTTTCATCGCCTTACGCAAATACATACCTGGCACAAGGAGGCGGTTAATTTCGTTCGTTCCTTCGAAAATACGATTAATGCGCGAATCGCGATACATGCGCTCAATTTCGTATTCTTGCATGAAACCATAGCCACCGTGAATTTGTACGCCTTCATCTACGATGTGATCGAGCATTTCTGTCGCAAACACTTTATTTAACGAACATTCAATCGCATATTCGGCGATCGCTTTTGCCGTTTCTTTTCCATCTTTTGCTTGTTCATCTGTTAATTGTCCCATGCGCGCTTCAAATAAACCGACTGTGCGATAAACGGAACTTTCAGCTGCATACAATTTCGATGCCATTGTTGCTAATTTTTCTTGTGTTAACGAAAACTTCGAAATTGGCGTTTTAAACTGTTGACGTTGATTTGCATATTGAATCGTCACTTCAAGCGCACGTTTTGCTCCACCGACAGCACCAACACCGAGTTTATAACGACCGATATTCAAAATGTTAAACGCAATGACGTGACCTTTTCCAATTTCGCCAAGTACATTTTCTTTCGGAACGAGGGCATCTTGTAAAATTAATGTGCGCGTCGATGAGCTTTTAATGCCCATTTTCTTCTCTTCTGCGCCTGTCGATACGCCTGGGAATTCGCGCTCAACGATAAATGCTGTAAAGTGTTCACCGTCTACTTTTGCGTACACAACAAACACATCAGCAAATCCAGCGTTTGTAATCCATTGCTTTTCTCCATTTAAAATGTAATGCGTACCTTCCGCATTGAGTTTTGCTGTCGTTTTTGCACCGAGCGCATCCGAACCAGAACCTGGCTCAGTTAACGCATAAGCAGCAATTTTTTCGCCTGTCGCAAGCGCTGGTAAATATTTTTGTTTTTGCTCTTCTGTTCCGAACAAGACGATTGGAAGCGAACCGATTCCGACGTGCGCACCGTGCGAAATAGAGAAACCTCCAGCGCGCGCCATTTTTTCAGCAATTAATGCGGAGCTAATTTTATCTAAGCTCAAGCCGCCGTATTCTTCTGGCACATCTGCGCCGAGCAATCCAAGTTCGCCTGCTTGTTTTAAAAGAGCAACTGAGCGATCAAATTCATGATTTTCTAAATGCTCAAGTTGTGGCAACACTTCATTAACGACAAATTCTTCTGTCGTTTTCGCAATCATTTTTTGTTCATCTGTAAAATCTTCTGGTGTAAACACTTGATTTGGCGATATATCTTCAATTAAAAAGCTACCACCTTGCGCAATTTGTAATGCTTTTTCCATTGTTTATTCCCCCTCTTATAATAATTCAAATACGCCAGCAGCACCCATGCCGCCACCAATACACATCGTGACAATACCAAATTGTTCGTTGCGACGACGCATTTCATGTAAAAGTGTCAACGTTAACTTCGCTCCGGTGCAACCGAGCGGATGACCGAGAGCAATCGCTCCTCCGTTCACATTTACCTTTTCTTCATCTAATCCGAGTTCCCGAATGACTTGAATCGCTTGTGAGGCGAACGCTTCATTTAATTCAATTAAGCCAATGTCAGAAAGCTCAAGTCCCGCAAGCTTAAGCGCTTTTGGAATCGCCGCAATCGGACCGATGCCCATCACTTCTGGTGGAACACCTGCTACTGCAAACGAACGAAATTTACCGAGTGGTTGTAAACCGAGCGCTTTCGCTTTTTCGTGATCCATGACCATCACCGCAGCTGCGCCGTCACTCGTTTGCGAAGCGTTTCCCGCCGTTACTGTTCCGTTTACCGAAAAGGCAGGACGCAACTTCGCAAGCGTCTCCATATTTGTATCTGGGCGAACCCCTTCATCTTGACTAAATGTTATCTTTTTCTCTACTAATTTATTATTTTCAATATGACGGACAGTCACATCGACTGGTACAATTTCATCGACAAATTTTCCTTCTGCAATCGCTTTTGCTGCTCTTTGATGGCTACGAACGGCAAACGCATCTTGGTCTTCTCGCGTCACACCGTACTTCATCGCTACTTGCTCGGCAGTATGCCCCATCGACATGTAATACTCTGGCGCGTTTTCTGCAAGCTTCACGTTCGGACGTACGACATGGCCCATCATCGGAACCATGCTCATCGACTCAACCCCACCAGCAATAATTGTATCCGCGTGCCCGAGCATAATTCTTTCAGCAGCATATGCAATCGCTTGTAATCCAGATGAACAATAACGGTTAATCGTGATCGCTGGCACCGTATATGGCAAGCCAGCAAGCGCCCCAATGTTGCGCGCTATATTTAGCCCTTGTTCCGCTTCGGGCATAGCGCATCCGATAATGAGATCATCAATGTTTCCTTCATAGTTTCCTGCCCGTTTCAACGTTTCTTTGACAACGATCGCCCCTAAATCATCTGGTCGGACGTTAGCTAACGTCCCTTTTTTCGCTTTGCCGACAGGCGTACGCGCTCCGGCAACGATGACCGCTTCTTTCACGTCAATCCCCCCTTAGTTTCTTAACGGTTTCCCTTTCACAAGCATATGTTGCATGCGCGCTTGTGTTTTCGGCTCGCCGACAAGGCTTAAAAATGCTTCGCGCTCTAAATCAAGCAAATATTGTTCGTCCACTTCTGTTCCGTACGGTACGCTGCCACCAGCAATAACGTAAGCAAGTTTTTTCGCAATTTTTAAATCGTGCTCTGAGATGTAGCCGGAATGATACATTCCTTGCGCACCAAGCAACAACGTCGCATAGCCTGTTTCCCCGACAACCGGAATTTTTTTGCGCACCGGTGGTTTGTATCCGCTCTCATATAACGCTAACACCGCTTGTTTTGCGTCATGAATGAGATGATCGCCATTGATCGAAATGCCATCTTGTGCATTTAAGAAATTCAATTCACGCGCTTCCGCGGCAGATGTTGATACTTTCGCCATCGCAATGGTTTCAAACACTTTATTTGCAACTTTTTGTAGATCAAATTCCACACCGTTCGGCATGCCGCTCAAATGTTTAATATACAGCTCTTTATTTCCACCGCCACCCGGAATGAGACCGACACCGACTTCGACAAGTCCCATATACGTTTCAGCGGATGCTTGAATGCGTGAAGCTGGCAAGCAAATTTCCGTTCCGCCGCCAAGCGTCATCGCAAATGGCGCCACGACAACTGGTTTTGGGCTATATTTAATATTCATCATCGCTTGTTGGAATTGACGAACGACCATTTCAATTTCAAAATAGTTGTCATCTTGCGCTTCCATTAAAATCATCGCAAGGTTTGCACCGACGCAGAAGTTTTTTCCTTGATTTCCGATAACAAGTCCTTTATAGTTGCGGTCAACTTCTTCTAACGCATAGTTAATCATTTGAACAATATCAAAACCGATCGCATTGTTTGGTGAATGAAACTCAAGTAACGCCACATCGTCACCGAGGTCGATCAAGCTTGCACCACTATTTTTCTTAATGACCCCTTTTTGTTCTTTTAAGCGCTGAACATGGATGACTTTTTCGTTTTCTTCAACCGGTTTATATTGCCCACGGTCGTAATATGATACTCGGCCATGTTCGTGTTTATAAAACGTTTCATGTCCGCTTGCCAACATTTGTTCTACCCACGATGGGACTTGGCGACCTTCGGCTTTCATTTTTTCAACAGACTGCTTCACGCCGATTGCATCCCACGTTTCAAAAGGACCGAGCTCCCAGCCAAAGCCCCATTTCATCGCACGGTCAATCGCTACGATGTCATCTGCAATTTCTCCAAGCAGCTCAGCCGAATATAATAACGTTGGACTTAAAATGTTCCAAAGCAATTGCCCTGCCCGATCGTTCGCATATACAAGCGCTTTCAATTTATTCGCTGTCCCTTTTGCCTGCTTGCTCATTTCAACAGACGGTGCCTTTAATTTTTTCGTCGGTTCATACTCAAGCGTTTCGTAATTTAATTCAAAAATGTCTTTTCCTTTCTTGTAGAAAAATCCTTGACCAGATTTGCTGCCAAGCCACCCCTTTTCCACCATTGTTTTCATAAAAGATGGAACAGTAAATACTTCTTTTTCTTCACCTTCTACTTTTTCAAACACATTGTTGGCCACATGAATAAACGTATCTAACCCAACAACATCAAGCGTGCGAAACGTTGCACTTTTTGGGCGGCCAATTAACGGACCTGTCACAGAATCGACTTCACCTACGCTATAGCCACCTTTCATCATTTCGCGCACAGTGACAAGCAAGCCGTACGTTCCGATCCGATTGGCAATAAAGTTTGGCGTATCTTTCGCAAGAACGACTCCTTTTCCGAGCACGTTTTCACCAAATTGTTTCATAAACGCAACAACCGATGGATCGGTATGCTTTGTCGGAATGACTTCTAGTAGTTTTAAATAGCGTGGCGGATTGAAAAAGTGCGTGCCTAAAAAATGCTTTTTAAAATCGTCCGAGCGTCCTTCCGCCATTGCTTCAATGGAAATGCCAGATGTGTTCGAGCTGACAATACTTCCTTGTTTTCTTACTTCATCCACTTTTTCAAACACACTTTTTTTCACATCAAGCCGCTCAACAACGACTTCAATAATCCAGTCACATTCTGCTAAACGGTGAAAATCGTCTTCAAAGTTACCGACTTCAATGAACGCTAAATTTTCTTTCGACATGAGCGGTGCTGGCTTTTGCTTCATTAAACGTTCGACCGCTTGATTGACAATGCGATTGCGTACTTGTTTATGTTCAAGCGTCCACCCTTTTGCTTTTTCTTCGGCTGTCAACTCTTTCGGTACGATGTCTAACAACAATGTCGGAATGCCGACGTTTGCTAAATGTGCCGCAATCCCCGATCCCATGACACCGGAACCGAGAACAGCTGCTTTTTTAATTCGCATTCTCCTTCCCCCTTATCCCGATTGAATGAATGGTCATTCATTTTTCCTTTATCTTAAATATAAATTATATTTCAAATTTTCGCAACAAATAAATGTAACGAATTTTGTCAACGATTTAGGAAATGATACGAAAGGAGGTGAATGGCGATGAAAATGAAAAAACACCCATCGAAAGCAGGTGTAAGTGCTGCAAGCGTAAAAGGAAATGCAGGACCAACAGTGGAACGTGATGGTGGCGGAAAAAAGACGAGCCAAAATCAACAATATGGAAAAGAAAATATGGGGAATGAATAAAGGTGGGATGCGCCCACCTTTATTTCTTTAATATACCTTTTAACACAAATGCCACATTTGCTGGGCGTTCCGCTAAACGACGCATAAAGTAGCCATACCAATCGGTTCCGTATGGAACGTAGACGCGCATCGTATATCCTTCGCGCACTAATTGTTCTTGGCGCTCCGGGCGAATGCCGTATAACATTTGAAATTCAAATTGATCATTTGGAATGTTATGTTCTTTCACGAGCTGTTTCGTGTATTCGATAATCGCATCATCGTGTGTGGCAACAGCTGTGTAGTTGCCATTTAATAAATGCATTTTAATAATCTTTTTAAAGTTTTCATCTACATCTTTTTTATCTGGAAAAGCTACTTCTGGTGACTCTTTATACGCCCCTTTCACAAGGCGCAAGTTTGGATGATACGTATTTAAATCTTCAATATCTTTTTCTGTGCGATACAAATATGCTTGCAATACCGTTCCGACATTGTCATACTCTTTTTTCAACTGCTTAAAAATATCGATCGTTTTTTGGCAACGAGAATAGTCTTCCATATCAATTGTCACAAATACCCCGTGGGCTTTTGCTTCATCTAAAATGCGACGCATATTTTTCATCACAAGCTCATCGGAAATGTCCAATCCCATCGATGTCATTTTTAGCGATAGTTGTGAATTTAATTTATTTTCACCAATCGCACGAATCGCCTCAATCGAATGGTTCGCCATTTCATTTGCTTCTTGTTCATTATCAACAAATTCCCCTAAGTAGTCGATGGTGACCGCTAGTCCTTTACGATTGAGTTCTTTAATCACGTCTACTGCACGTTCAATCGTTTCCCCCGCTACAAAACGCGACGCCCCGAAACGAAGACCGTACCGCTTCGCCAATTTTGTTAACGTTTTGTTTTTTGACAAAAATAAGAAAAAGTCGCGCATCAATTGTTCCATTGTTGTTTACCCCCTTTGCAAGCGCATCCACCCGTATTGTAACACGTTTTCAATCACTTGAATATGTTTTTGTCGAATAGTCATATTTTTTGTCTACACACGTATAACTATACGGCACGTGGGCAATATACAGTCGAACATGATTTTACATGGAGGGATGATCATGCAACAACAAATGAATACACAACAACATGCGATGATGGCTCAACCACCTGAAATGATTTCAACAAAAGACGCCCTTTATTTGACAGATGCCTTATCATGGAATTTACTTGCGATGAAAAAAGCTCATTTTTTTGCTTCTCAATGCCAAGATCAAGAAATTAAACAGGTGATTGAGCGTGTCGGACAAATGCATCAACGCCATTATCAACAACTGTTACATCAATTACAGCCATCCGCACACATGCAATAAGGAGGACATAACGATATGAAAGTGCAAAATACTGAAACACAAATTCCGAAAACACCACAAATGAACGATCGCGATTTTATTAATGATATGTTATCAACTGAAAAATATATGACGGATAGTTATTGTACATTTTTAAACGAAGCAAGCCATCAACATTTGTATGATGAAATTTTGCATATGTTCACCGAAACACAAAATTGCCAACGTGAATTGTACAACTTAATGTTTAAAAAAGGTTGGTATGCGCTTGAACAAGCAGATCAACAAAAATTACAACAATCATATCAACAATTTCAAGGATACGCGAGCCAATTCCCATACAACAATATGATGCAATAACAAAAGCCGGCTGCTTATGCAGTCGGTTTTTGTTATACGCCCAACCATTGGACAAATGCCCTGCATACATTATCAATGTAATGAAGAATGTATAGGGAGGGAATGCTCAATGTATGGTCGCAGACCGTTTTTCGGCTTTTTTGGTGCACCGTTTTTCGGAGGCTTTTTAGGTGGATTACTTGGTAGCGCATTAACGCCTTATCCGTTTTATCCACCACGCCCATATTACTACCCACCACGTCCATATCCGTTTTACCCATATGGCGGCGGATGGTACTATTAAGCATAAAAAGCTAAGGAGCACTAGCTCCCTAGCTTTTTTCTATGCTTGAAAAGAAAGGGCAACTTCATATGAAAACATTTCGTTTCCAAGCACATAGTCAGGACGATCTTTTGCTTTTTGCTCATGCGCTTTACGAAATGCCTCACTTTGCGTCCAAGCCTCGAACGATTGTTTGTTCTCCCACGTAGTGCATACACGTACTTCATCATAATCTTCAAGCCCTTGCGTCACATGCAATTCTAAACGAATAAACCCAGGTGATTGTTCGATACCTTTTCTTTCTTTAAATCGCTCAACAAGTTGTGAAGCATATCCTTTTTTTACACGAATCGCATTTGTAACAACGTACATGTGTCATCTCTCCCTTTTATTTTTTTGAAATTACGAATGGATCAGCAGTTACTTTTTTCCCTGCATACTCAACTGCATATACAACAGACTGCTCTTCATCTTTTTCCGAGATCATCGGAACTACAATGGTAGCTACTGTTCGGTCTTCACTTAACGTAATCGTTGCCGGTTGGACAACTTGCTCCTCCCCTTTATTAATCGCGACCGTTATTTTCATATTTGCTGCGTTTAATGAAGAAACAGGAATATCAAAATATAACGTAAGCGCACCGTTCGTTGCTTCTACATAATCTAGCTCAGCTACAGGAGGCGTAATTAAATCGTTATACACTTCGGATAAGTTGTTATATTCATTTGTCAAATCTGCCCGGAACGTATCCGATAGCTTTGATAATAATGCATTGACTGCATCAAGCACTTTTTTCGCTTCAGCGAGCTTCCCATCTTCGAGGTATTCATTCGCTTTTAATAGTTGCTCGTACACCTTCACATCATTTGCATATTTATCATAGAGCGCCTTACTTTTTGAAAATTCTTCTAAAAGCAGTTTTCGAACATTCGCTTCGGACACGTTGTTATATACACGAAGCTGACGATTTTGCACGTATACTTGCAACTGTTTATGCGCCGCTTCCAACGCATCCATATCTTCATCAACAATTGCTTGCTCCAAAGCCGTTCTCATCTTTTTAGATCCTTCAAATACAACAGACGCATTCAAATACGGAATGACTCGTTTAGCCATATACGTTTTATACGCACCATCTAACTCACTAACATATTTCTTTTTCTCTTTCCCAGCAGACTTTTGAACAGCTTGTTTCGCTTGTACATATAACTGATGGGCCTTTTTATACTCAGCTAAAACGGTCGCATGTGGCGGGATGCTCCCTGTTTTTTGAACATACGCTGTATACGTTGTATGGGCTTTTTTCATTTGCGCTTTCGCTTCATTGACGATGGTAGCCACATTCGTTTTCGCTTCTGAAACAATCGGTTGAAAAGAAAGAAGCAAACTGAACATGATAAAACCGATGACCGTCATATTTATAATTTTTTTCGTACTCATTGCCCCTCAAGTCTCCCTTCCTCATTTTTATCAACAATTACATGCGTAAATCGTTCACCGTTTAAATCGACATCAAACGCTTGCCCAAAACCAACAACGTAACGTCCCTCCATTGGAGTAAGTTGAAAAAGCGAAAAATCAATACTTCGCAATAAACGAATCATCGGTTTGCCGTGAATGTCCTCAAACTTAGCAAAAATATGATCATTTCCGTTGTTACCAATGTGCGTTGGCTTACACGTGAATCGAACGCGCTCTCGTGCAAACAAATTGGTTGATGTTGCTTCATCAGCAATCAACAATACAGAAACTCGCTCGTTACGTTCTATATATTGGAAATGTTCAGCCGTTCGGCTAATAAAAATGTAAAAATGACTTTCGTCTATCACAAAGGGGGCATAACTAATAAACGGCTCACCATGGTCATTTATTGTACTGATCATCATTGTTTTACATTGTTTCACAAATTGCACATAGCGCTCTCTTTTTTTCTCTTCCAATGTTTTCTCACCTTTTCTACGTTAAGCATGGAATGTGACACGTTTTTCGGATAGGAATAAAAAATGGCTTATCCCCTTCATAACGGATATCGACATCAATACCGAATATATCTTGAAACATTTGTTTGCAAATGACGCATTGTGTGCGATCATCATATTGAATCTTCCCGTCTTTCATTACAATCATTCGATCGCTGTATTGTGCTGCTTGATTAATGTCATGTAAAACCATAACGACTGTCATACCTAATTGGTCATTCAACATTTGAATGAGTTCCATCACTTCTAATTGATGGGAAATATCTAAATATGTTGTCGGTTCATCAAGCAACAACACTTCAGGCCGTTGTGCCAACGCCATCGCAATCCATGCACGTTGACGCTCTCCACCAGACAAAGAGTGTAAAAATCGGTATTCATACGATTGCAAATTTGTCATTTCTAATGCCCAACGAATCACTTTTTCATCTTCGTCGTTTAACGATTGAAACCAACCTTTATGAGGGTTTCGACCAAACTCGACAAGTTCTCGAACCGTCATATCCAATTGATGATTGTTCGTTTGAGGCAACATCGCCATTTTTTTAGCGATCGCCTTACGACTTAACGTATGAATTTCACTTCCATCTAGTAAAACGGTTCCACCGATTGGCTTTAACACATGTGAAAGGAGACGAAGGAGCGTCGATTTTCCTGAACCGTTCGGGCCAATCAAGCTGACAATTTCTCCTTTTTGAATGTCAATATGAACATCTTCAATTGAAAAATGCTCCGAGTGTTGATACGTAATATGTTTAGCCGAAAGCACGCACATTCCCCCTTTTATGGAGAATATATAAGAAAAACGGTCCACCTAAAAATGAAAGCAACAACCCGACTGGCAATTCAATCGGATCAAACCAACTGCGCGCAATCGTATCAGCAAACACAAGAAACACCCCGCCCCCTAGTGCTGATAACGGCAACACAAAACGATCATCGCTTCCAACAATAAGTCGAATCATGTGTGGAACGACAAGACCAATGAAACCAATTAATCCAGAAACACTGACCGCAATACCTGTTAAAAATGTACTAATGACAATTAAAAAGAATCGAGAACGTTCCACATGATGCCCTAACAGTTTCGCCATCTCATCTCCTAAATGGAGAATGCGAATGTGCCGAATAGCAAGAAGCGACAAAATCAATCCTGGGATGCTATAAAGCACTAACAATTTTGCCTGCTCCATCGTCGCCCCTGAAATGACGCCTGCCATCCAAGGAAGAACCGCTTGCACGCGATCGCTATACAACAACATAATCGCACTCATCGTTGCACCAATAATGGCGTTAATGGCAACACCGACTAAAATAATTCTTGCAATGGATGAACCACCTTGCCATGCTAAAGCGTAAATAAGCATCGCTGTGACAAATCCTCCGATAAACGCTGCAAGCGGCAACAAAATGATATATTGCGGCAGTACAATCGTAATAATGACTGCCATTAACGCCGCTCCTGACGATACACCGATAATACCAGGGTCAGCAAGTGGATTTTTCATTACCCCTTGCATAATCGTTCCCGAAACAGCTAAACACATGCCTACAATTAAGCCAACGATCGTTCTAGGCAATCGTAAGTCCCATACGATCGTATAAAACATCGAATCTTTTTCCCCTGTAAGCCCTTCCCAAACTTCATGCAATTGCAACTTTACACTTCCTGTAACGATCGAATATAAGCATACAAATACAATAGAGATGAGAAGAAAAACGAACGTCCATATTCTTCTTTTTGTATAAGGATGTTTTCTTTCCTGTGTGTCACTAACAGTCATGTTATCCCTCATCTATTACTTTTTCATTTTTGCCCGCACTTTTAATAACTCTTTATTCATATGATCTAATGCGTCTGTAATTTTCACTCCAGGGCTTGCGGCAAACAGTTCACTTGGTAAAAAGATGACGTTTTTATTTTTCACCGCTTTCAAGTTACGCCATGAACTTGTTGACATTAACTTAATCATTGCTTTTTTTGTTTCAGCATGGTTCGCATGTGTAATGATGAAAATTACATCTGGATTGCTCGCGATAATGCGTTCCGTACTTAAATTAGCGTATCCAGGATAGTCTTTCAGTTGCGAAAAGCTTGCTGCAATATTTTCTCCACCAGCTTTCGCTAATACATCACCGGAAAATGATGTCGGTAAAGCGACAAGGGAACTAGCCCCTGAACCGAATAAAATAACAGCACGCACTTTTGTTTTCGTTTTACTATATTTTTTTACTTTACTATCAATCTTTCCAACTAACACTTTCGCTTTTTGTGTTTTGTTAAACAATTTTCCTAGTAGCGTAATAGACGACTTAATATCATCCACGGAGCTACCAGAAGTGATAACGACTTTCAATCCCAATGATTGTGCTTTTTGAATATGCCCTAAAAAAGATGCCCCCGCAATCACTACATCCGGCTGTAAACTAACGATTTTTTCGAAGTTTGGTTGATGAATGTTTCCTACTTGCGGAACAGATTGTAAACTTGCATCCACAGGTGTAGCAGAAGTCGGTCGCCCTACGACTTGTACACCAAGCGCTTGAAGCGTATGTAAATCCCCCGGACTTAATACAACAACACGCTCGGGTGTACGATCAAACGTCACGGTTCGCCCGGCTAAATCTTTAATGGTTAACTCGGTCGATGCTTCAGCCGTCCCACCGTTGAAAGCAAACAATCCGACAAGCAAACATAAAGACAGGACATAAGAAAATAATTTCCTCATTTCCCTTTCTCCTTTCTAATGATTATCATTATCATTTACAAATAACATAATAATCGATATTGATAATCTTTGTCAATTAGTTTTTTTCGTATATAAAAAAGTTATAAACGGTAGAAACATACCCAAAATAAAAAACGACCGCCAACGCAGTCGTTTTCCTCTTTACTAAGTATGGAGACGGTGGGAGTCGAACCCACGTCCAGAGATATCGCCACTTAAGCGTCTACGAGCGTAGTCGGTATATTTTTATTTCGCCGCTTCTTCCGCCTACCGACAGGCATCCGAGCAGCTAGTCTGATTGATCTCTTCCCTCGTCCTCAGACGGCGGACTTAGGCGTAGCCCACTTGGTATGAACCCCTAGGCCGCCACATGGACGATGGCGGTAGGAGTTAGCCGCGTTAATTAAGCAGCTAAAGCGTAGTTTTCTTTGCCAGTTATCTTTAAGTGACGTTTTTACGAGGACGATCCCCTCGGCTCGCAGCTTAAGCTCGATCTACCCCTGTCGAATCCGTAACGTCCCCGTATAAGAGAAACGTACGAAGGAAGCTTAAGCTTTTATAACTGGCTGACATCATTTATTATAGCACATTCTCGCTCATTTGCAATTGTAACTTCTTGGATTATTTCTGACGTTCACGAAATGCACGTTCTACTTCGCGTTGCGCTTCTTTCTTTTTCATATCTTCCCGTTTGTCGTATTTTTTCTTTCCTTTTCCGACCCCTAACAACAATTTCGCAAAGCCATCTTTAATGTATAGTTTTAACGGCACAAGCGTATAGCCTTGCTCTTTCGTATAACCGATAAGCTTATTAATTTCACGGCGGTGAAGCAATAATTTGCGCGTCCGCAACGGATCGTGATTGTAGCGATTACCTTGTTCGTACGGACTAATATGCATATTATGCAAAAACACTTCACCTTTTTCCACTTTTGCGAATGAATCTTTCAAATTCACTTTTCCAGCGCGAATCGACTTAATTTCCGTTCCTTGCAACACGAGTCCTGCTTCGTACGTTTCTTCGATAAAATAATCGTGATGGGCTTTTTTATTTTGAGCAATGAGCTTTCCTTCCCCTTTTGGCATTTGTTTCCCTCCCTTCAGACAACGAATATTTTAACAAAAATGATAAGAAAGGAAAAGCCTCTACTGACGAGGCTTTTCTTATCGTTTTTTCTTTTTCTTCTTCTTTTTCATGTCTGGTATATCTTCATAAAACTTTTTCTTTTTCTTCGTTTTTTTCGTTGGCCATTCTTCTTCTTTTTTCTTTTTCCGTTTTCCTTCAATGACGACAGGAGCTGCTTTCGGTTGTTTGTTTTTCCGACCTTTCATGCCGACAATTTCAAAGTCGACAATGCGCTCCTCTTTATTCACATTAATGACCCGCACCGTAATTTGATCGCCAATGCGATATACTTTCCCCGTTCGCTCACCAATCATCGCATAATGTTGCTCATCGTAATGGTAGTAATCATCTGTTAAATAGCTGACGTGCACAAGCCCTTCGACTGTATTTGGCAGTTCAACAAACAGTCCAAAATTCGTCACGGAACTAATAATGCCGTCAAACTCCATGCCGATTTTATCTTCCATAAACTCGGTTTTCTTCAAATCATCTGTTTCACGCTCTGCTTCGACGGCACGGCGCTCCATATTCGACGTATGTTCCGCAATTTCCGGAAGCTTCTCCGCCCATTTTTGTTGCGTTTGTTCGTCGATTTGCCCATGAATTAAATATGTGCGAATAAGACGATGGACGATTAAGTCTGGGTAGCGACGAATCGGCGACGTAAAATGCGTATAAAATTCCGTTGATAGTCCGTAATGCCCGAGGCTTTCGGCGTCATAGCGCGCTTGCTTCATCGAGCGAAGCATAACGGTTGACACGACCATTTCTTCCGGCTCGCCGCGCACCGCTTCTAACACTTCTTGCAAGGCACGAGGATGAATTTGGTTTCCTGTTCCTTTGACAATATAGCCGAAATTCGTAATAAACTCTAAAAAGCGCTGCAATTTTTCAGGCTTCGGATCTTCATGCACACGGTAAATAAACGGCACGTTCATCCAGTGAAAATGTTCAGCAATCGTTTCATTTGCCGCAAGCATAAATTCCTCGATTAATCGCTCCGCAACAGAACGCTCACGCAAAACGACGTCATACGGCTTGCCGTTTTCATCGACGAGCACTTTCGCTTCTTTAAAGTCAAAATCAATGGCACCGCGTTTCATGCGCTTGTTTCGTAAAATATCGGCTAACTCTGCCATTAACTCAAACATCGGCACAAGCGGAGCATACTTTTCTCGAAGCGCCTCGTCTTTATCAACGAGAATGCGGTTCACATCGGAATACGTCATTCTCTCTGTCGTGCGAATGACACTTTGGAAAATTTCATGTTGAACGACTTCGCCACGATCGTTAATTTCCATCTCGCACGATAACGTTAACCGATCGACTTTCGGATTTAATGAACAAATACCGTTTGACAGTCGATGCGGAATCATCGGAATGACGCGATCTACTAAATAAACGCTCGTTCCACGCTCGTATGCTTCACGGTCAATCGGTGATCCTTCGGTGACGTAATGGCTTACATCCGCAATATGAACGCCGAGTTTGTAGTTTCCGTTTTCTAATTTCGTCACCGTCACGGCATCGTCTAAGTCTTTTGCATCTTCCCCGTCGATCGTGACAATCATCTCATTGCGCAAGTCACGGCGATCTTTTATCTCCTCTTCAGAAATGGTATCAGGAATGCTGTTCGCATGTTCAAGGACGTCTTCAGGGAATTGAAGCGGCAATCCATGTTTATGAATAATGGATAAAATATCGACCCCAGGATCGTTTTTATGTCCTAAAATTTTAATAACTTCTCCTTCTGCGCTTATGCGTCCTTCCGGATACGTCGTGAGGCGGACGACAACTTTATGCCCCTCCACTGCGCCGTTTGCGGCATGTTTCGGAATAAAAATATCGTTCACAATCTTTTTATCGTCTGGAATGACAAAGCCGAAGTTTTTACTTTCTGTATACGTGCCGACAACTTCTGTAATGCCACGCTCAATAATGCGGACAATCGTTCCTTCTTGACGCGCCCCCGTTGCTTGTCCGTTTACACGCACGAGAACGGTATCACCGTGCATCGCATTTTTCAGCTCTGATGGTGGAATAAAAATATCGTCAAGCGTTGGATCTTCTGGAACGACAAACGCAAATCCTTTCGCATGACCTGTCACTTTGCCGCGAATTAAGTTCATTTTCTCCGGTAGCCCGTAGCGATTGCTTCTTGTCCGAACGATCAGCCCCTCTTCTTCTAACGCCACAAGTGTTTTGACAAGTTCTTTAAACTCAGCGGCGTCTGTAATATGAAACGCTTCTTCTAATTCTTGAACCGTAAGCGGTTTATACGCTTCATCGCGCATAAATGCTAATAATTTTTCCTTCATTTACTTCCTCCTTTCGAGGATTACCAATCTAATGATTCTAAAAATGTATAAATGTCTTCGTGAAGCTGTTCTTTTTCTTTATCAAGCGTAATGACGTGTCCTGACTCCTCATACCATTTGATTTGTTTTACGGGAGATTCGACGCCGTTATAAATAATATTTGCACTATCTGGGTTAATCATGTCATCATGACGCGCTTGCACGACAAAAACAGGGGCATAAATATAATCAAGATGATCGCGCACATCGGCGATCAGTTGTTGTAGTGCTTTCAGCGTTTTCATCGGCGTTTTCGCAAACTCGGTCATTTCTTGCTCGATTTGCTCCTCGCTTTTTCCTTCCCGCTTTTTATATTCGCGGGCGTACGCTAAAACTCCTTCATACATCGTCTGCTCGCTTTTAATATACATCGGGGCGCACATCGGCACGATGCCCACGACAGGAACAGTATAGCCAAGTTTTAACGAAAACACACCGCCAAGTGACAATCCAACGACAGCGATTTTTTCATGGGTTTGTTTTAAATATTCATAAGCGTTCATCACATCTTGCCACCAATCTTCTGGACCGGTATGAACGAGCTCTTCTGGCGGCACACCATGTCCTTTGTAAATTGGGGCATGACACGTATATCCTTTTGATTGTAAAAAACGACCGAGCATGCGCACGTCGGCAGAGTTTCCTGTAAATCCGTGCAATAACAATACTGCCCGTTCACCTGCTTCAAACGTAAACGGTTGTGGTGCAACTAGCTTCACAACAATTCCTCCCTTCTCCATGAAAAAAGCGATCCGCATCGCTGGACCGCTGTTACAGTTCAAAATAAGTGACAGCTACTGTTAATACGAAAAACAACACGGCAAGAACAACAGTCACACGGTGCAACACCGCATCAATCCCGCGTGCTTTCTGTTTGCCGAACAATTGTTCAGCCCCGCCTGTAATCGCACCCGAAAGCCCTGCGCTTCGACCGGATTGCAATAAAACAACCGCAATCATTCCGATCGAAACAATAACAAGCAACGTAACAAGAAACGTATGCATACTTTACACCTCCAACGACGCACATCAATCACAATAGTTTTATTTTAACATAACAACATTCATTTGTACAACGGACGAAAAGATACAGGATAAAACTTTATCAAAAATATTAGACAAATCAACATGCTATAAAAGCGGCAGAAAGATTGCAAAATTTGTCGAAAACATCTCGTTGCCCCCCATAAATCTCATGTTATAGTAAATATGTGAAAACTGAGATGACTTCGACATATGAGAGATGGAGGAACGAGGAATATGTCTTTTTGGGGTTCATTAAATAAATGGGGACATTCAGTCAGTAAAAAGATCGAACAGACGACGAAACATGTTGCCAACGACTTCAAAAAGGTAGAAAAGACCATACAACAAATAGAAAAGAAAGCGGAATCCGTTTCTAAACAAATCGTAAAAGATACAATTCAAATTAGCCAAAAAGCAAAAGAGGCTTTTCAACGAGCAGAGAAACAAATAGAGAAAGCAGGCAAACACATCGCCAATGATGTAAAAAAAGCAGAAAAAGCCGTACATCAAACGGTTAATCATGCGGAAAAGAAAGTGGAGCAAGTAACGAAACAGGCGATAAAAGACACGGTACATATTAGTCAGAAAGCGCAAACAGCGTTTCATGAGGCGGAAAAGAAAGCCGAACGAGTGACGAAACATATCGTTCATGATGTAAAAAAAGCTACATCCGAAGCTGTTCGTTCTGTTAAACAAACGTTGAAAGATACAGAAAAAACGCTTGAACACGGTGTTCACCAACTAGAAAAGAAGACAGGACTTGCCGTTAAACAAGCTGCTCGTAGTATAATGAACACAGGACAACATGCCGAAAAAACCGTTTTGTCCGTAGCGAAACATACAGAACAATCATGGCACAGCTTTAAGAAACATCCGATCGAAAGCACAAAAGAGTTTGTCACAGGTGCAGGGGATGCAGCGTTATCGGATATGACGTTAAACGTTGTACAAAAGCACTCAGATTACAGAAAACATCCGACGGCGTACAAAGCAGGACAAACGTTCGGACATGCGGTAGCAACAATCGCAGGTGTGATGGAAACGACAGGCTCCGTTGCCATTGGTGCAGGCGGGATGTTGCTTAACGCCACAGGAGCAGGGGCAGTCATTGGAACGCCTGCCACTGCCATTGCCGCTGCGGGAGTAGCGCATGGGACAGGACTTGCCACCGCAGGCGGTACAGGCTTTGTGAAAAGTACAAAAGAATTGTATCAGCAAATGAGCCGAAGTGATGGAGTTTCTCGTGGGAGAGGGAAGGAATCGTCAAAAACTTCCATAAAATCTGTGGATGAAGTCTTGAAAGGAGCTAATCCTGGTAGGATTACTAAAGGTAAAGCTATCCAGTATGAAAAAAAAGGTGGTTTCGCTCAAGCTGTCGATGATTTTAACAGCATGGGGGTGACCGATGTAAAAGATATACCAGGCGGTAAGGTAGGAAAATTACCAGATGGACGAACCATAAATGTAAGAAACAAAAGCTCCGATGGTAGGCCGACATTAGAAATTTATGACGGTAAAAAATCAATTAAAATCCGTTACTAAGGTAGGTGTGGAATAATGCAAGAAAAATGGGAGCGATGGGAACCAATAGGTGATTTGTCATTAAAATATTATGTAGAGTCGTTATCAGATAGTATTGAGGGCTTTAAAATTTTGTTGTCTGATGCTTATGATGAAAATAAGAAAGTTGAAGTGATATTTGAAGATTCCGTACATGCATATAGAAGTACAGACGAAAGTTTTAGACAAAGTGTAATAAATAAAATTGATGAGCAGTATGGAACACAATTTTACGCAGAATGGACTTTTTTTAAAGTTGCTAATTCTGAATATATTCAATGGTTATCAGAGCAATCATACGGAATCTCAGAATCAGAATCACTTATACACTTTTGTTTTTTGGCAGGCGACTCGATCGTAGATGTTGTCGCTGCATACGAACCAAAGATAGCGATTATTTAGATATCTCGTGGCGCTATACACATCCAAATTGACATCTTAACCTCTGGTTCATGTAGTACACTCGGAGGCTTGTCACCCCTTCGTTTTGTTTGAGGCGTTGTGAATGTTATTACCTCAATCACGCTTCAAACAATAAGGGTTGCAAGCTTTTTTTATCATTCATTGCGTAAAATCAACGTAACTATTCAGTCACATAATCAAGTATTGGAACGCCTGCCACTGCCATTGCCGCTGCGGGAGTGACCCATGGAGCCACTTTGACGGCAACAGGAAGCACGAACTTCGCCAAAAGTGCCAAGGAATTATATCAGCGAATGAGCCGAAGTGAAGGCTCTTCAGTGGGAGTGTCTAAGGGTAATGTTAAACATACAGGTAAATCTCAACTTGAACAAAACAAAGCTAAAGGAGATGCTTTTGAAAAGGAAGTTGTTAACAAAATATCTTCAGACCCTAATAATATTAATGTAAGACAACAAATAACTGTTAAAACTAAAAGTGGGGTTAGAACAAGAATTGATATTGTTTCTAAAAATAGTCAAACAGGGCAAATACAATGTGTAGAATGTAAAGCTTCCCCTACAGCACCACTAACAAAAAATCAAAAGAAAGCTTTTCCAGAGATTGAACAATCGGGGGCTACAGTTGTAGGAAAAGGAAAAGCTCCTTATACGGGTGGAACCAAAATTCCTCCGACAAAAGTAGAAATTATTCGAAAAAAATAAATTTGGAGTGATGACAAGTGCCGTTACAAAATACTAATGAAGTTGACATTATTAGTTTAAATAAGGAAACAGGGATTGTAACTTTGGGGATTATTGATTCCCTTGAGTGGGAAAATGAAGAGGAACATTTATTACTTCTCCAAGAAAAAATAAATGTATACTTAAGTTTTATTGAAAGCGGAGAAATATATTCTACTTATGAGGATGCAAAAGGGAGAGAGTTCGAAATAAAAATTTATTTCAAAAACAAATTTCCTGATAAATGCAAGGACTTTTTAGAGAAAGTCTCCGAAATTCTTAACGATGCAGGGTACTATTTTAATTTTCAGGTTGGTATATAATATCTTAACTATAGATGAGCAAATTCACTAACATAAATTTACAACTAAACAAAAGAAGAGACATGAACCCAATTCCTTGGTTAGAATAGATGTGCCCACAACTATCCACAAGGAGGTTCATTGATGTTAGTCTATATACATCCAATTTAAAATTTTAACCTCTGATTTACGCAGCACACCCGATGCGACGTAACACCTCATCTGGGTGCTGTAAGACATATTGTTCGAAACGAGTAATCGACTGGGCAATATCATTTTGATCTTTATGCAAGACGTTGGCGATGACTTCATCTTTCAGCCACTTCCATAACCGTTCCATCGGGTTTAACTGTGGAGAATACGGTGGCAAAAAGATGAAATGAAAAGCATCACCTTCCTTGCCATCAAGAAAGGCTTGCACCATCTTGGCATGGTGAATACGTGCATTGTCCAATACAAGCACGAGGAATCGATCTGCATATTTCTCTTTCAACAGGCGCAAAAAGTCGAGGAACGTTTCGGCATTGGCGGATGATGCACGATGAAACACGACATCGCCTCGTTGAACATCGACGGCACCAAAAATGGAAACATGAGCGTGGTGACCGTAGCTCGGCACTTGTTTTTAATTCCCTACTTCTGCCCATGTCGTACGTAGCGCTTGATAAGCACGAACATGTGTCTCATCCACATAAAACAGCATGACATTCTCGGTAATTAGTTTTTTTTTATAAATTCAAGTTCCCTTTGAAATGCAGCTTGACGTTTGGGATCCACTTTAACGAGCTTGTCAGTGGGGCGTGTCCACGATAAACGCAAACGATGCAGCAACTTGCGAATGCCTTCACGTGACATCGAAACGCCGTAGGTTTGTTGGATGTAGGATTGTAAAATACGCGTGTTCCATGACGAAGCAATGCCCCAGCCAGCATCCATAGGTGTAGTAGTTAACACGAGTTGTCTGATTTCTTGTTGTTGTTCTTCCGTCAGAAATGGCACACGACCAGGCGGCAACCGACGATCGAGTAGATGATCGAGCCCACCCTCATGAAAACGTGCAACGTAGAGGGCAACGGATTGACGGCACAGATTGACCATTTTGGCCACATCTTTGCCAAGATGACCTTCCATGACGAGGCGAACGGCAGTCACCCGAACGCGAAGCGAAGCATCTTTGATTTTCGTTCTTGTTTCCGAAGTGTTCGAGGCGTCCAGCCGTGATCATTTGTAATTTTCAGATGTTTCATGTCATTTCAGCTCCTTTTACACATGAGTATTTAGGAGCATTATAGCCATGAAAAAAGGTGTTCATACAGAAGTCATTGCTTTAAAGTGCATGTATATAGTCTCTTACTTACTCTACCTGCTTCTATAGTAGTGTTACCTTTTCCATGCTTAGCAGCCAATAAAATCCTCATAATCTTGGCTGTTTCTTTCGCTTTATAAATTCTATACACTTTAAAAGCAGCACCACCAACAAGCCCTACACCTACAGCAATCGCCGCTGCTTTCCAACCGCCTTTTTTAAAGGCTTTATATCCATCATACGCCGCAAATCCAGCGTTAACTACAAACCAGAAGAAATGCCCATTCGGATCGACCAACATCACCGGATTATTGTTCGCATACGCATACCCATTTTGCGTGAGGATATCGTCCGCATCCCCTGGGTCCGAATCCAAAGAAAGGAACACGCCATGCGTTGGATGATAGTACCGGGCGATCAGATAGTACAGACCCGTTTCTTTGTCATATTGGTATCCCGCATATCGGTATGGGTTTTCCTCCGCCAAAGCGCCGGATTGAGAATGAATATTTCCCCACTCATCGTATTGGTAACGGATCCCGATGTTTCCTTGTTGCTCATTTAGAGTGTGAATCGTCTATTTCTTTCGTTTCAATTTCTTTATTGTGATGTTAATATCGTCTAACAACACGCTTTCACTTAGCCATTTCCAAAATTTCCTTTTTGTTAAATACTTTTTTTCCTCAACAATTCTTTCAAGTCTTGATGCATCATCAGTATTTCCATATCTACCTATTGCAAGTATGGCATGATTCAATAGCTTATCTAAATTGTTATAAAAAAGGTAACTATTCAGCTCACTTTATGATGTGGCTGAATAGTTACGTTTGAAGGACCAGATTCTATCGATTAAGCAATATAATCTCCCTAGCCTCAATGTCTCTGCTTTCTTTACTTTGACTCATAGTCTGAGGAGTGGCAAGAATGACTCTCACAGTTACTTCTTCCGTAAAATCGTCAACACTTAATTTGTTGCCATCTTCATCACTGAATTTTGTTTGGTCTGTGATTCGGACTGTACAAGGATAGCTTATATCCTCTACGTTATTTTTCCTTTTCTTTACTTCATGGGAACAGTCCACGACAAAATAATTTTCTCCAATACTATAAAGCGTCCCTTCAAAAGACTTTGTTCCTGTGCAACCAGTCAAGAGTAAACTAACCAAGACGAAAACAACAGTTCTAATCATTCGAATTACATTCCTTTGTATGAAAAATAATTTTTTATTTAAGCTGTAGATGAGTATTTTTCATCACAATAATTTCCATAACCCAACAGACAAACAGGATACCCCTTAGGCGACATGGAGCTGTTTTTTGACAACATCAATGGGAATCTCTTGCTTCGCCGCGTCATAAATGAACTCGACGACGCTGTGGCCTTTCCGCGATCGAAGAAGCTCCAGCCCGGCAGAGAGGTCTTGCTGGGATTCCGCTATGCTGTACACGCAAGCCAACAAAACGGCCACCCAATACCGTTTGACCGCCTGAATGTGGCGGACGCGGTACCCATCGAGCTTCAGCTGGTCTTTTGCCTGCCGGAAAAAGCATTCGATCGACCAGCGTTGGGCATAGTAACGCAAGATGTCTTCGTCGCCAAGTTCCCGATCGGTGCTCAAGACGCAATGAAGATGTTCCAGCGTCATCGGCTGATCCGCTTTCCAAGCCAGCAGCACCACCGCATCATCGAGGCCATGGATCGCCCCCTCATAACGATACACGCGGTAACGCTTCTTGTCCACCGTGACGAGGCGGGTGTCTTGGGGCTCGATATAGCGGGCAAACAACTTGGCTTGGACCGCGATGCCTTTCGGATAGAGAATTCGGTTCGTCTTGAGCATGGCGATGACATGGAATCCCTGTTTCAGGCAGGCTTCGATGAGCTCTTGGGACGGATACTATGAATCCATGAGCACATACACTGGATGAGCCCGCTTCCCTTTGAGCGAGGAAAGCATCTCGATCGCCAGGTCGATTTTACTCCTTCCCGCCGCCTTGTCATACAGACGAAACGCGAACGGAAACGCTTGAGTGAAGGTGTGCACCATCCGCCAAACGAGCGAATGCCCCCAGACCGATTGACGATCTTTGTGCGAGTAGTGCCAATTGCATCCTTGAATGGCGTGCGTGACCCGTGACGAGGGCTTCGTTTTTTGGCAAATTGTATCATCGATCGAAAGGAAAAGGGGCTGATTCTTCCGTTTGGCCAGGCGTTTGATCTGGCGAAGGATCCATTCCTGAAGCTTCCCAAGCAGTTTTTCCTCGTTCCAAGGGCTTTTCGTGAAAAAGTGGCTGAGCGTGGTTCGATGATTCGGATGAAAACTCCAGTGATGGACATCGGTCAACGTTCCCGAAAATCCCTTGGTGGTCAAGGCATCGACCAGGTGAACGAGATGTTCCCAAGCTGGTTTGGAGACATGCAAGACCAACCCTAACGCTAGGAAAAACTTGTGGATTCCTTGGTGATGTGCTAATCTATTCATGAGACATGAACCTCCTTGTGGGAATGGGTTTTGAGCACATCTATTTTACCCAAGGAGTTCGGTTCATGTCTCCTTTTTTGTTTGGTTGTCAATTTATGTTAGTGAATTTGCTCATCTACAGTTTAAGATTACATTTATCGAAAAAGACAACACAACGCAAAACTAAACTTCTCTCTATTCCCTTTTTATGAGCAGGAGGCTTTTAAAAATGCTCCTAAGGGAAGTAAAGATTACTCATGAACGTTTTATTTGGTAATACGTTATTTCCCTAATCCCTATATTAACAAAGATAATACACAAAAACATTCACCACGTTCTAGGAGATAAACCCCAATAATCTACTATACTTTGTACATGAGTATACATTTTCCACCCATTAGAGCCTACGCCTTCATGTACACCTCTAATCTGGCTACCATAATATGTAGGCGAACCACTATCACCGTTAGTAGAATTATAATCAGCAGCAGTCATATTATTGTGTTCTCTTGCTGAATAATTTGTACTTTTTACAACCCCACATGCATTACCGGTATATGAACCATTCATACATACGTATTGTCCTACATATTCATATGATTCTCTTTGCCAACTGGTAAAGTTAGGCTGTCCATAATTATAATTGCTAGCATAGGAAAGTTGACCTAATGAAATCAGCATTGCATCCAGTTCACCACTATTTACGAGCCTGTAGGCATATCCAAAGTATGAACCGCCTTGACTAAATCTATCACTACTTCTTCCGCAATGACCAGCTGTGACATAGTAAACCCAATTTCCATAAGAAGCTGAAAATCCGCCCGTACACCCCCAACCTGTGTCAATATTGCTAATCCTTAATCCGCCTTCTAATGGCCGTGTATAAGCAGTTCTAGACTCTTCGTAACCACCATCAGATTCAATTACTTCAATATCTGAACCGAATATATTTACAAGTGAATCCCTAGCAGTGCTGTCAAATGGATAAATGCCGATAATAACCTTATTCCTTTGAATATCAGAATATATAGTAGTAACATTTATACCTTGTTCCTTTAATTCATGCTTCTTCGAGAGTACTGTCGAATGTATTTCATCAAGCTGCTTTTCTGATCTTTGTACTTGTTTAAATTTTATTTTTGAATCATTATCAAAAATTTTTCTAATGTCATTTATCTCTTTATTCATTTGTTTTAAATTTTTAGAAAAACTAATTGTTACCACACCTTTTTTCGATTGATCGACGTACAGTCCCCCAGTATGAGTAAAATGTTTGTGGGAGAAAAAAAGACAGGTTCCTGATTTGGTATAATAAGGAACCTGTCAGATATGTAAGCAAAATAGATGAAAAACGGGCTCTCCTCCTGGTAAGGTAGTAAGTGTGAAAAAAATACAACCAAAGAAAGGAGTGGAGCCCAATGCAGGATTATATCACAAACGGCTTGACATTAAAAGAGATCGAACAGTCTTTATTTAGACATATGCAAAAACAATATGGTCATCTCCTTCAACAGGTGTTGGAGGAGATCGACCGCACATTGGCAGAACAGCGGGACAAGAAACGATATGCGCTCAAAGATAAGCGGACGATCCGACTCCAAACGCTATTTGGAGAGGTGGAAGTGAAGCGAAACTACTACTTTGACCGTGAAAAAAAGGTGTATACGTCTTTACTCGATGTCTTTCTTCAGGTCGATGGGGCGCATGGAGTGAGTCCGCTATTAGAGGAGACAGCGATTCATCTCGCCGTGACGGGTTCTTCGTATCGACAGGCTGCGCAGTCGCTTGAAAAGCTGGTGGGGTATGCATGTATGAGTCACGAAACGATTCGCCAGTCCATCATCGAGGCAGAGGTGGAAGGGCACCGTGCGATGGAGAAAAAAGGGCGCGTGTTTTTTATCGAAGCAGACGGGTTGTACGTGAAACGTCAACGAAGCCGCATCAAAGGAAAAGAAGAAAAGATCATCACGATTCACCAAGGATGGGAGAAAAACGGGAAACGCGTATCCTTAGTGAATCGACGGTATATGGTTCATCAAACGAATGAACCGATTTGGGAAGCTGTAGAGAATTTTCTGATGAAGGAATACAGCTATGATCCGTTTGAGGATTGGGTGGTCATCAATGGAGATGGAGCCCCATGGATTACAGCGTGTCGAGAATATTTCGGGGACAGGGGGTACTTTCAGCTTGATCGGTTCCATGTGGCAAGAGAGATTCGTCAATTGTTCCGAGGTCATGCGAGATATCGGGTGATTCGAAAGAAGTTAGCATCATGGGATGAAGAAGGTGTGTTACGAGAACTCACAAGTGCCATCGGTACGTTAGAACATGAGGAGAAGGAAAAGCAACTCGAGGCGCTTGTTCGTCGAATCGAGGAGATACCAGGATGTTTACGTGACTATCGCGTATGGTTGAAGGAAAAAGGGATTGACACGACAAACATGAGGGGGATGGGGAGTGCGGAAGGAACGATGCATGTGTTTGCGAAACGAAGTAAAAACGGTCGAAGTTGGAGGGATGCAGGGATTGAAGCGATGTTGCGAGCGATCGTCGCGATAAAAGATACGTTACTCATTCGGACACGCGATGGAGTGATGTATGGCGTGGAAGAACGAGAAGAAACGAAACGAGAAACGATCGTGAAAAAGGCACTGAAGCGCGTGCAAACGCAAATGACAGAAGTGGTACGAGATAACATCCCATACCTTCGCCAATCTTCAGGGACACCGATTTACGAGGCATTGCAAGCATTGAAAGGTTTTTAAAACGAGAGAAAACGCACATACCTACAGGATGAGAGTAAGTAAAAGCGCTTACATATAACGATTTTATAAAACCATATATAACCAAAAAAATCGGTCGAGAAAAAAATCTCCCACAAAGTCTTGACTCAAACAACCCCAACATCGTCAAAAACTTGTGGATTCCTTGGTGATGTGCTAATCTATTCATGAGACATGAACCCCCTTGTGAGTAGTTGTGGCACATCTATTCTAACCAAGGAATTGGGTTCATGTCCTCTTTTTTGTTTGGTTGTAAATTTATGTTAGTAAATTTACTCATCTACACTTATTCAAGAAAAGTACAATGAGACATTAACTGCGCCTACTGATGAATCCGCCGAGGACAAATCTTTTAGATTGAGCTCCAATTTCGCATATTTTGATGTACTTGATTTGATAGAATGCCAATTGACAATACACGGAATAAATTCTAATATTATAGGACTGTGACGAATGTTGCTGCTTTCTTAACTTGTTGACCATGAGAAGCACTCATTTGTCTAGTCTGAACTTTCAACAAACTACAAAAACAAAATTAATCCTGATTCGAAGACATCCTTATTTGATAAAACGATATAAATTCAACAGAGGGATACAAAAATGAGTAAAGCAAAAATTATATTTACTACCATGACAGGCGTTATCATAGGGTTAATCGTTAGTCTTTTATTATTAGTCATAAAAAGTACCGCAAAAGATTTTTTAAAAACATACTCCCTCGATTGGGTTATTGATGTGCTACTCTTTCTTGTATTTATTTTCATTGTAGTGCAATATATCCAAAAGAAAAGAAAAACTTGAAAGAAAGGATGCCCTCATGCGAAGGCATCCTTATTTTTTACTTCTTCAAGTTGTAGAATGTTTTCATTCCATCGTATACTGCTGTTTCACCTAGTTGATCTTCAATGCGAAGCAATTGGTTGTATTTTTCCACGCGGTCATTTCTTCCTTTTTTATCCATAAATATAACAAAAGTAACTCCTGTGTCCAGCTTACATTTTATTTCTTATTTCACGCTCTAGTTCCTCAATCTCCAACTTCCATTTATCACGTGTACTGTACAGTACTTCACATATAAAACTTGAAAAAGAACTCTTATTTTTGGATATCTCCTGTTCTAATTTTATTAAATCTTGTTTTAGTCTTCTAACTGCTTCCTTTTTTTCTTCGATTGATAAGTATTCATAAATTTTTCTCATTTTTATCTCCCCATGTCATTTTGATGAAACATAAAAATTAAAGAACTAACCAAGTAATCGTTCTTGCAATAGCATCAGCGATAGGTAACGAATATGTACCAGGTACCCCTGCTACCATTAATAAAGAGTTTAACTTATTTTTAATTGTGATTTGAGCCAAATCACTCGCATCATCAACCCAATTTTCGAGATCATCTAGTGATTTCACTACTTTGTCTTTATTATTCTCAAAGTATTTTGCTGTGTCTTTATCAAGCCACTTGAGTATATAGTTTAAAACGTCTCCTCCTTTATCAGTGGCAATTTTAATAATTTTAATTGCTTGTTTAACTAGAAATCCTTTTATCCCATAAGAATGTACATCCTGTTGAGTAATTTGTGATTTTTGAGTAATTGGTATAGTTATTGAATACATATCGGAGGATTCTTCTTTTAGCAGAATAGTCGAGCGATTAGTCATTGCATTTACTGAATCGACATACATCATAAAAACAACTAAAAAACAAAAAAATCCAGTCAAAATCAAGCTACATATTTTCCTCCTCATTTTGACTATCTCACACCCCTAATACATTTTTTTTACAAACCGATTATATTAGGGCTTATTTTTATTTGTCAATATGTTTTCTTCGACATACTTCTTTTAAATTTGACATAATAAACAAAAGGATGCCCACGTGAGGCATCCTTGTTTGCGTTTTTACTTCTTCAAGTTGTAGAACGTTTTTACTCCATCGTATACCGCTGTTTCGCCTAATTGGTCTTCAATGCGAAGCAATTGGTTGTATTTCGCCACGCGGTCTGTGCGTGAAGGAGCACCTGTTTTAATTTGACCCGCGTTTGTTGCGACCGCGATGTCAGCGATTGTGCTATCTTCTGTTTCCCCAGAACGGTGAGAAATAACCGCTGTATAGCCTGCGCGTTTTGCCATTTCAATCGCTTCAAACGTTTCTGTTAACGTACCGATTTGGTTCACTTTAATTAAGATCGAGTTCCCTACACCTTGTTCAATACCTTGCGCTAATTTTTTCGTATTTGTTACGAATAAGTCGTCACCAACAAGTTGTACTTTTTTGCCAAGGCGCTCTGTTAATAACTTATGACCAGCCCAGTCGTTTTCATCTAAGCCGTCTTCGATCGAGATGATCGGATATTTGTTAACAAGCTCTTCATACCAAGCAACCATTTCTTCAGACGTTTTTACAACGCCTTCGCCTTCTAAATGGTATTTGCCTGTTTCTTTGTTGTAAAGTTCAGAAGAAGCAACGTCCATCGCAAGCATGACTTCTGTGCCTGGTTTGTATCCTGCTTTTTCGATCGCTTCAATAATTGTTTCAAGCGCTTCTTCATTTGATTTTAAGTTTGGTGCGAATCCACCTTCATCACCAACCGCTGTATTGTAACCTTTTGCTTTTAATACCGATTTTAAGCTATGGAAAATTTCCGCACCCATACGAAGCGCTTCACGGAAGTTTGGTGCGCCAACTGGCATAATCATAAATTCTTGAATGTCAACGTTGTTATCTGCATGCGCACCGCCATTTAAAATGTTCATCATTGGCACTGGCAACGTTTTCGCGTTAAATCCGCCTAAATATTGATATAAAGGAATACCTAAGTAATCGGCAGCTGCGCGCGCGACAGCCATCGATACGCCAAGGATGGCGTTCGCACCTAATTTTCCTTTATTTTCTGTACCATCTAAAGCGATTAATGCGCGGTCAATCGCTACTTGCTCTGTTACATCGTAGCTACCGATTAACGCTGGCGCGATCACTTCGTTTACGTTTTTCACCGCTTGTAATACACCTTTACCGAGGTAACGACCTTTGTCGCCATCGCGCAATTCAACAGCTTCGTATTCCCCTGTTGATGCTCCGCTTGGAACGAGGGCGCGTCCAAATGCACCAGATTCTGTGTATACTTCTACCTCTACTGTCGGATTGCCGCGAGAGTCTAATACTTCACGAGCATAAATGTCAATAATTGTTGGCATCGTTCATCTCTCCTTTAGTTTATTTTTGAATTAACGTTTTTCCTGTCATTTCTTTTGGTTGTTGTAAGCCGAGTAAATCGAGCATCGTTGGCGCCAAGTCGCCTAAAATACCGTCTTGGCGAAGCGTAATGCCTTTTTTCGTGACGATGACCGGCACCGGATTTGTCGTGTGCGCCGTATTTGGGCTGCCATCTGGATTTAATACTTCATCTGCATTTCCGTGGTCTGCCGTAATGATCGCAATACCGCCTTTAGCGATGATTGCATCAACAACTTTTCCTAAACATTCGTCGACCGCTTCAACTGCTTTAATTGTCGGTTCTAACATTCCAGAGTGGCCAACCATATCAGGATTTGCGTAGTTTAAAATGATCGCATCGAATTTGTCCGCTTCAATTTCTTTTAATAGCGCTTCTGTCACTTCGTATGCGCTCATTTCTGGTTTTAAGTCGTATGTTGCCACTTTTGGCGAGTCAATTAAAATGCGCTCTTCGCCAGGAAACTTTTCTTCACGACCGCCGCTCATGAAGAAAGTAACATGTGGATATTTTTCCGTTTCTGCAATACGCAATTGCTTTAACCCGTTTTGTGATAATACTTCACCGAGCGTATTATCAAGGTTCGTTGGCTTAAATGCCACGTACCCTTTTACTGTTTCACTAAAGTGTGTTAAGCATACGAAAAACAAGTTTTTCGGATGTTTCGGTCCGCGATCAAATGAACGAAAATCATCGTTCGTAAACGTATTTGAAATTTGAATCGCACGGTCAGGACGGAAGTTGTAGAAAATGACCGCATCGTTATCTTGAATCGTCGCGACTGGTGATCCATCTTCACGAACGATAACAGATGGCAAGACGAATTCGTCATAAATGCCATTTGCGTAAGAATCATCGATGCACGCAAGCGGATCACGGTATGATGGACCTTCGCCATACACCATCGCACGATACGCTTTTTCTACGCGCTCCCAACGTTTGTCGCGGTCCATGGAATAATAACGACCAGATAGCGTAGCAATTTCGCCAACGCCAATTTGTGCAATTTGTTCATTTAACTGTTGAATATACGTTTTCGCTGTTTGTGGACCGACGTCGCGTCCATCTAAAAAGCCGTGAATATACACATGTTTGACGCCTTCTTTTGCTGCTAGCTTCAAGAGAGCAAACAAATGATTAATATGGCTGTGCACGCCGCCGTCTGAAAGAAGTCCGAAAATGTGCAAATTCGTTCCATTCTTTTTCACATGATCCATCGCTGCTAAAAACGTTTCGTTGCGCTCAAATTCGCCTTCACGAATGGCGATGTTGACGCGCGTTAAGCTTTGGTACACAATGCGACCGGCCCCGATATTTAAATGGCCAACTTCCGAATTCCCCATTTGTCCTTCAGGAAGCCCAACCGCTTCACCGCACGCCGTTAACGTCGCATGTGGATATTCATTCCAATATCGATCAAAGTTTGGCTTTTTCGCTTGTGCAACCGCGTTACCAAACGTTTCTTCACGAAGAGCAAATCCGTCTAAAATAATTAATGCTACTGGTTTTTTGCTCATTTTCCTGCCTCCACGAGTTGTAAAAACGATTGTGGTTGTAAGCTTGCACCGCCAACGAGTGCACCGTCAATATGCTCTTCCGATAAAAATGCACCGATGTTTTCCGGTTTCACGCTACCACCGTATTGAATGCGCACCGCATCAGCAGCTTGTTGTGAAAATGTATGGGCAATCACTTGACGAATATAGCCGCATACGTTGTTTGCATCTTCCGCTGTAGACGATTTTCCTGTTCCAATCGCCCAAATTGGTTCATAAGCGATAACAACTTGTTTCACTTGCTCTTCTGTTAAGCCAGCAAGCGCTTTTTCAACTTGTGCGCCGACCACTTCGTTTGTCCGGTTGTTTTCACGCTCTTCTAACGTCTCTCCGCAACAAACGATTGGTACAAGTCCATGTTTAAATGCCGCAAGCACTTTTTTGTTTACTGTTTCATCTGTTTCCGCAAACATTTCACGGCGCTCTGAGTGACCGATGATGACATACTGTACACCGATATCTTTCAATGCAACAGGGCTAATCTCCCCTGTAAATGCGCCTTGATCTTCGAAATGCATATTTTGCGCACCAATTTTTACATTTGTTCCTTTTGTAGCTTCCACTAAATGCGCTAAAAAGAGCGCTGGAGCACAAACAACCGTATCAACTTGCTCGTTTGAAGGAACAGCATGTTTCACTTCTTCAACAAATTGAAGCGCTTCTTGTAGCGTTTTATGCATTTTCCAGTTTCCTGCAATAATCGGCTTCCGCATCGCTTTTAACCCCTTTCTTACTTATCGTTTAACGCGACGACACCTGGAAGTTGTTTTCCTTCCATAAATTCAAGCGACGCACCGCCACCTGTTGAAATGTGATTCATTTTGTCTGCCAGTCCAAATTTCTCAACTGCCGCTGCTGAATCGCCGCCACCGATGACCGTATATGTACCTTCTGCATCAGCAAGCGCTTGAGCAACTGCTTTTGTCCCTTCCGCAAACGCATCCATTTCGAATACGCCCATCGGACCGTTCCAAATGACGAGTTTTGATTTTAAAATGACATCGCGGTACAATTCACGCGTTTTCGGACCGATATCAAGCCCTTCCCAGTCGCTTGGAATTTCGTCGATGTTCACTACTTTTTTGTTTGCATCGTTTGAAAAATCGTCCGCAACAACTGCATCAACAGGCATGTAGAAGTTCACGCCTTTTTCTTTCGCTTTCTCCATGAAAGATTTCGCTAACTCGATTTTATCTTCTTCTAATAATGATTTTCCGATTTCGTGGCCGAGCGCTTTTACAAACGTGTACGCTAACCCGCCACCAATAATTAAATTGTCAACTTTGTCTAATAAGTTTTCGATCACACCAATTTTATCTTTTACTTTTGCACCACCGATAATTGCTGTGAACGGACGATCTGGATTTGACAATGCCTTTCCTAATACTTCAATCTCTTTCTCCATTAAGAAGCCAGCAACAGCAGGTAGATGATGCGCAATACCTTCTGTTGAAGCATGTGCGCGGTGAGCTGCCCCAAACGCATCGTTGACATATACGTCAGCAAGTTCTGCAAATGCTTTCGCCAACTCTGGATCGTTTTTCTCTTCGCCAGGATAGAAACGGACGTTTTCAAGCAACAATACATCGCCTTCATTCATTTGTGCAATCGCCGCTTTCACCGCATCGCCATACGCTTCATCTGTTTTTACGACGCGCTTGCCGAGCAGTTCGCTTAAACGTTCCGCCACAGCAGTGAGGCGCATTTCTTCAACAACTTTTCCTTTCGGACGGCCAAGATGGCTCGCCAAAATGACTTTTGCTCCTTGTTCCATTAAATATTGAATCGTTGGAAGCGCGGCGCGAATGCGCGTATCGTCAGTTACAACACCGTTTTGCATTGGCACGTTAAAATCGACGCGGCAAAAGACACGTTTCCCTTTCACATCAATGTCACGAACTGTTTTTTTGTTCATGGAAAGGCCTCCTTATTCGTGTGATACATAGAAGGGGAGTGGGGATGATCCCCGCTCCCCTTCTCGGTATTTCCAACTATTTATTATAAACCGTTTTGGGCAAACAATCCAAAAAATTATAAGCCTTTTGACGCAATGTATGCAGCAAGATCAACAACGCGGTGAGAGTATCCAGTTTCGTTGTCGTACCAAGAAAGAACTTTCACCATGCGACCTTCCATCACCATTGTTGAAAGCGCATCGATTGTTGAAGAAGCTGTTGAGCCGTTGTAGTCACGAGAAACAAGTGGCTCTTCGCTGTAAGCAAGAATACCTTTTAACTCGCCTTCTGCCGCTGCTTTCAATGCTGCGTTCACTTCTTCTACCGTTACTTCTTTTTCAAGTTCAGCAACAAGGTCAACAACAGATACGTTTGGTGTTGGTACGCGCATCGCCATACCGTTCAATTTTCCTTTTAATTCAGGCAATACAAGTGCTACCGCTTTTGCTGCACCTGTTGATGTTGGAATGATAGATTCCGCTGCTGCACGCGCACGACGTAAATCTTTATGTGGTAAGTCAAGAATTTGTTGGTCGTTTGTATATGCGTGAACAGTTGTCATCATACCGCGGATAATACCGAATTTTTCATGCAATACTTTTGCAAATGGCGCTAAGCAGTTTGTTGTACAAGATGCGTTTGAAATCACATGATGGTTTGCTGGGTCATATTTGTCTTGGTTTACGCCCATCACGATTGTAATGTCTTCATTTGTCGCAGGGGCAGAAATGATTACTTTTTTCGCGCCTGCTTCTAAATGTTTCGCTGCGTCTTCGCGTTTTGTGAAGCGTCCTGTTGATTCAACAACGATATCAACACCAAGATCGCCCCATCCTAAGTTTGCTGGGTCGCGTTCTGCTTTTACGATAATTTCTTTTCCGTTTACAACGATGTTATTGCCGTTTACAGACACTTCTGCATCTAATGTGCCGTGAACAGAGTCATATTTTAAAAGATGTGCTAACGTTTTTGCATCTGTTAAGTCGTTTACTGCTACTACTTCAATTTCAGGATTTTTTAATGCTGCGCGAAATACGTTACGGCCGATACGACCAAAACCGTTAATACCAATTTTTACTGCCATCGTTTGTTCCTCCTTTGGAATTGTAGGGATATATTTTAGAGGGATGAATCATCCCGTACTAACTGTTTTGCTGCACCTTCATCTGTAATTAAGATGCACTGATTTGCCTGCTTTATATACGCTTGAATCGCCTTTGCTTTCGAAGCTCCTCCTGCAACCGCAATGACGCAAGGGACGTGGCGTACATCTTCGAGCTGAATGCCAACTGTATTTACTTTATGCACGACGTCTCCGTGCTGATTAAAGTAATACCCAAACGCTTCCGCCACCGCTTCGTTTTGTTCAATTTTTTTCATTTCCTCTAGTGGCGTTTTTCTTCGTTCTGCCATCGTTTTTGCATCGCCAATTCCGTGAATGACGATCGTTGATGATTTAATTAATTCAAGCACTTCTCGAATCGCAGGTTCTTCAATAATCGATTGGTACGTTTCAGCACTTAGCTGGTCAGGGACATGTAACAAACGATAATGTCCCATTGCTTTTTCAGCCATGCGCGCACAAATTGTGTTTGCTTGGTTTGTTACATCTTCCCCAAGTCCACCGCGCGCAGGAACGAACAGCACATCGCGGTATTTAGCGTCAGGTGTCATCATTTCAGCAACAGCAGCAAGGGTTGTTCCACCCGTCACCGCAACAATGTCATTCCCTTTTAGCGAATGTTTTATTCGTGAGACACAAGCTCTTCCCATCTCTCTTTTTACCCAAGGAGACTGGTCGCTATCACCAGCAACGACAATGACGTCTTCGACAGGAAGCTTCTTTTTTATTTTTCTTTCTAATTCTTTCAGTCCTAATACTTCTCGCATCATATCTTCTAGTTGCATGAGCACATCATTTCCTTCAGCTGTAATGCTCATGCCTGCAGCTGTAATATCGAGTAAATGTTGCTCTTTTAAAAACTGCACTTCCGACCGCAAGACGCGCTCGCTAATGCCTAAGTTGAGCGACAACGTTCGCCGTCCGATCGGTTGCATTAACCGAATGTGCTGCAAAATTTCATACCGTTTTTGCATAATCGCGAGAAGATCAGGCAACAATTTTCGTTGAACATCAATCCATTGTCGCATGCTCTTTTCTTCCTTTTTACTCACTTTTTTCTCTATTTGGACGTTTTAAGTCCCACTATGACGTATTGTGTCCCACTTTGTGTAAAAAAATTCACCCCTGCCACATCTTTATTGTAACAGGAAGTGAAACGTTATTCAACTGCTTCGTTTTTTTTGCAACCGCTTTCTTATGACATCTTTGTGAATACGGCCATATGCCACCATTTCTCCATCGACTTCAATGACTGGAATGATAAGATGATACTGTTCAAGCAATTGCTCATCTTTGTAAATATCGACTTCTTCCCATTCCACTTGTAACTCACGAAGAATCGCTTTCGCCTCATCACAAAGACAGCAATTTTCTTTCGAATATACGATCACTTTCATGTTTTGTCCCCTCTATGCATATTGCTTTCGTTTCGAAGCTGGCGGAATGTGAAGCTGTTCGCGATATTTTGCAACCGTGCGCCGCGCAACACAAATATTGTAACGTTGTTCAAGTAAATCAGCAATATTTTGATCAGAAAGAGGTTTTTGACTATTTTCTTGTTTAATGAGTTCAGCAATTAAACTTTTTACTTTTTCTTGTGATGCATGTTCATCGACACCACTTGTAAAAAAGCGGCGCATTTCAATTAACCCATGAGGCGTTTGCATATATTTATTTTTTACTGCGCGACTAACTGTCGATTCATGCATGTGTAATGAAGCTGCAACATCACGCATCGTGAGCGGTTTCATATGGAGCGAACCTTTTTCAAAATAATCGCGTTGTTTATCGATTAACTCGAGCGTAATTTTCTCCATCGTCGTCGCTCGCTGAGTTAAACACCGCTGAATCCAATGAAACTGCTGCCTTTTTTCTTCGATATATTTTCGAACATACGGATCGTCCGTCTGTATTTTCCGTTCATACGCTTCATTCCATACAACCGTTGGAACGATTTCCTCATTCATCGTCACCGTCCATGTTCCGTTATCATATGACACGATGACATCCGGTACAATGTACGTCATTTGCTCATCATTATATAAACTTCCCGGACGTGGATGAAGCGTGCGAATGAGTTCCCACACTCGTTGTAAATCGCTTAATTCCACACCTAGTTTCGCTTTTATTTCTTTCCACTTTTTATTGACAAACGGTTCAAAATACTCCGTGACAATGGTCTCCGCTAACTCATCCCTTTCTGGAAGACGAATGAGTTGTAAATATAAACAATGTGACAAATTTTCCGCTCCTACTCCCGCTGGATCAAGTGAACGTAACATATGCAGAGCATTTGACACAACCGTTTCTTCCAATTGAAGATGGCAAGCCGCCTCCGCAATCGTCGTATGCAAATAACCCCATTCATCAAGCGAAGCAATGAAATAATCGAGCGCTTTTTTATGCTCACGAGATAGGCGCATCCCAACAAGTTGGGCATGCAAGTGGGAAGCAAGCGAGCGATTAAAAGCGCTTACATTTTCAATATAATTCATCCGATCTGTTTGTTCACGCCGCCTATGAGTCGTCCGTTTTCGCTCTCGCAGCTCAATAAATGGATTTTCAAGCGCTTGTTCGTGTAAAAGCGATTGCAATTCTACCGTTGAATATTGCAACAATTCAATCGCTTGGACAAGCTCTTTTGTCAACGCAACTTTTAGCTCTTGCCTTTGCGTTAATTGCATCTCCATTCATGCCATCTCCCTTCATCCTCATTTTATCATCTCGATCAGAAAGAGACGATAAAAACTTGTTGGATGTTTTTTCTACTATGCATATGCATTGAAGGCATGTTATCATTCTTATAGAACAAGCGAGCAAGCCTCGCAAAATTTATCCATTCGTCCGGTGTGGCTCACCGGACTTTGTTTTTATGTCAAAAAACCCTGCTTGCCACGCAAGCAGGGTTTCATAACGCCCTCGGCAGGATAATAACCATATACCTAAAAGTATTGATATTTCAATATTTGAGCCACACGTTCTTTTGTATCGTGCAAAATTTGTGCAAAATTATTTTCGGTTGCTATCCCGTGCAAAAAAGGCGGATCACTCCGCCTTTTCCCATATTTCATCGAGTGCGGCATTGAAAAACCACATGCTGCGACAATTCTTCATTAAAACAGTCATCATTTCTGTTTTATTGGCTATGGAAACCAAAAAACTTGTCAAAGTTCGTTACTAATTAAGAGACTGCAATAGTCGCCAAATTTTATCCAACTCTTCAATATCATCGGAATGCCATTTCCTCGATTTTAACTCTATCAAGAGTTTTTCAGTAGCATTTAAAATGGATTGTTGTAATTGTGCTACTTGACATAAACACGTGAAGACAATTTGTTGAGAATCACTTTTATTCCTTACAAATTCCAATCCGATCGTGTGCTCTGAAATTTTCTTTCCCTTCATAAACCAAGGTCCATCCATAAAGTCGAATTCATACACTGTCCCAATTCTATCATTTTTAATATTCATAATGTTTTTTTGCCACCATCCTAGAATCACCACCACAAAATCATTCCAGCCTTCTTCGGGAAAAAAGAAATCACCAATCTTTAGATAAATTTCACCTATAACATTTCTACTAGTGTTCATGAATATTGAATTTGTATTTACTACAACTTCAATGTCTTTTAACAACATAATCACCCTTTCTAAAATTTAGGATAAGCAGTCTCTATGATTTTTGTCTTCAGATTGACCCACATTTCTATTTTCATTCCTCCCCCATATCCTTCAATTTTCACCCTATCGCCTTGAGATTTTAACTTTTTCCCGTTTTTATAAGCCTCTATAATTGCCTTTTCTATTTGTTTAGTAGTCATATTTTCAGGAAACAAATCTTTCTTTCCGCTTTGTTTTGCCCGATTTCCCGATTTAATATGACCTGATAAGATATGCTCCATATCTATGCTTATAGTTTTGTATGAGGGAAGATTTATTGGTTTTGTTTTCGAAATCTCACTTAGGAATTTTTGATCAAACTTAACTTCGATTTTACTTCCTAGCTTAGCTAATTTTATTTCACCGTTGACTATCTTTCCACCCGGAATAAAACTTAAAGCCGCAATAACTTTATCAATTGTATCAGCGCTGGGATTCAATAAAGTTTTAATATCATCTCCAATGATAAAATCAAATCCTAGTTTAGCGATTTCCTTTAAAGATTTTACCACTTCTCCCCACGTAGAATCTTTAGAATGAACCTTATTTTCCAATGCTTTATACTTATTCTGAATAATCGTTTTTTGATTATAATAATTTTTTTGCTGTATGCCCTGCTCAATAGCATGATAAGTGCTTTTTCCCGCCAAGCCATCCGCTGTCAACCCATGGGCCTTTTGAAACCTTTTCACTGCTTCTGCTGTTTGTTTACCGTAAATACCATCAATAGCCCCAACGTTATACCCCAATCGTTGAAGCTTAGCCTGCAAATCTTTTACCGCTTGTCCCCGATCTCCTTCCCTAAGCGTCTGACCTGTCCAACGATCATCGCTACCTGATGAGTTTGATCGGGACACTGTTGTTTGTGTTCTGACATACTTTTGCAGAGCTTGGTACGTTTGTTTCCCCGCAATTCCATCGGCCGTGATTCCAACCTTCTTCTGAAATTCCTTCACAGCCTTCTCTGTATTTGCTCCGTAAACTCCATCAATCCCCCCAGGGTTAAATCCGGCTCTGTAAAGCCAAGATTGCAATGTCTTCACATAATCATTTCTATCACCTCTTTTTAGCGTTTGCCCATTCCATAAATTATTTGCAAAGTTAGATGGATAAGTGACTCTACCAACACTATCCACAACGTACATTTTTGATCCTCCTAGTTATTTTTTGTTTATTATCATATCAGACAACCATCATGGAAAATGTCGAAACATGTCGTAAAAAACAAAAAATCCCCTGCCGAGTAGCAGGGGAATCATACAATAATCGTCGGGTATCCTTTTTTCTTCAATTCTTCTGCCAGTCGTTCCGCGTTTTTTCGGTCACTGAACGACCCGACTTGCACGCGATACAATTTTCCGTCAGTCGATTTTTGTTGTGATTGTGGCTTTGCTTTTTGCGGCAATCCCAAAAACTTCGCCACTCCGCGCGCGTGTGCTTCGCCAACTGCCTTTATGAATGCCTCGTTTTTCAAGTATTTTGCGTCGTTGCTGTCGATGAATAAGTTTTCGGTCAAAACGGCTGGCATTTTTGTTTCGCGTAACACAGCGTAATTAGCCCGTTTCTTGCCTCGGTCTGTGATATTTCCGAACTGACGCATAGCCGCTAGAATTTCGCCATGCAACACGTTTTGCAAAGCGACCGTTTGGGAAGAAACGCCGCCGTTGTATACAAAAGATTCAAAGCCCGTGCCTTTCCCAGCATTGATATGCACGCTGACAAATACGTCCGCGCCCCACTTGTTCGCCATGTCTGCGCGTTGGGACAACGTCAATGTTTGGTCTCCTGTACGAGTGACACGTTGTTCAAAGCCTGTGTAGTTAGCTTCGAGGTAAGACATTGCATATTCCACGATTTTATGCGTCAACTGTTTTTCCTGCAATCCATTTGCAACCGCACCAGGATCGTTGCCGCCGTGTCCTTTATCCCATATAATTTTCATTTCTTCTCTGCCTCCTTACTTTTCCCTTTCAATACTTCAACAGCCTGGGTCAACCGATCTGGCACGGGAACCCCCATACGCCCAGCGTTTTCAAAAATACTCAACAATTCATTGGCCATATAAAAAACGATAGTCGCATCTCGGAACATGTTTTTCGTTCCAAGCGCGCTATCTACCAAATGGGCGAGTGCCACCATGACAAAAATCATAACCTTCTTAATAATACCTTTGAATCCAATCTTGCTTGATAAAGTTTTCTCTGTGTAACCAGCAGCCAATCCACTAACGTAATCAATGACAACCATCCAAAATAAGGCGAGTAACAGTCCTGTTGACTCTCCAAACAAATACCCAATCACAGCTCCAACCACAGCCGCGCCGGTTTTGTATACAATATCGAATCGTTCCATGTGCATCCTCCTACACAAATATAAAATCGTATGTCACTTTCATCGTGTTTGTGCTCGTCTTTGTCACCGGTGTCGGAAGCAGGTTTCGTGCCCCTAACGATCCTAATTCCGCCATGAAAAATGAATACTCATCACGTAAGAAATATTCTCCACCCTTAACAGCTATTCCAGGATATCTATTTGGTAAGCTAGGCTGATTGATATTATAAGACAATCTATTCATTTGTAAATCATAAATAAAAAGTCCTAAACTTGTACGAACCGCAATTTCGTTTTTCTGTTGATTGTATGCCATTCCGTATGCAACAACGCTAGTATCGAAAATATTTTTCGCTTCAATGATGTTGAAACTACTGTCATACTTTGCCCATCGCAACGGGTATTGTCCGTTTACTTGTGTGGCTGATTCTCCTAAAACATAAAAGTCGGCTCCCACTCGCTCCACACTATATAAGGATGTGAAACCAGATAGTGTAATCGTACTCCGTGTTCCGTCCGATTTTTTCACCCGATATATAGTATTTTTGGTACCATGATTCCCTGCAACATAGTAAATAAAATCAGCGTCAGAAGTCATATCGTAAGCGACTGATGGATATGAAAAATGCGAATCCCAAACACGACCGATAGTGAAAGTTGCTGTTTTCCCGTTCGTTCCTGGAGTCACTAGTATTTCAACGATCTTCCTTGCCCCAGTTCCGAACGATTCGTACGTCCAGAAACTTGAACCATCGAAACACAGACCACCTCTATAATCGGAGTTGTTTGGTATCTCATTATTCCCTTTCAACGCCACATACCACTCATAGTTCTTCTGATAGTATCGTTGTGCTGATGCGGAAGATGAATCGACATTTGAATACCATACGACGGATGAAAACGTACCATTTGCTGCTTGCGTGGAAAAATCAAAAACAAAATGAGCGATTCCTTTATCTGTATAGCTTTCCGTAGCGTTAATCGTCCCACGTTTTGTATCCGTACCGACATACTCATTTTTGAAGGCATAGCCGACGATATCCCCCATCACCATACGCTCATTTTGCGGATTTTCTGGTCTTGAATCTGTCGTGAGGGCTAGCGTATCAAACGGGAAGTTTTTACTTGTGATAGGTCTCATATGCCATTCAGTAAAAGATTTACCGCTAGTCGACCACGCTCCGATTTTTGAATATTCATCCATCAAAATATACTCAAGATAATCTTTCATATTAATCGAAATAAAGTTTTCCGCGGTGATTTCTTCGACTTTTTTTCCGAATCGCTTTTCGTCAAAAAGCTCGATTTTTGTAAAACCCCGAATCGGAATCGAGCTGACTTTATGCTTCAGCATCTCAATAACTTCGCCAGTCACAAAGTTTTCTTTTCTAGCGAGTGAACGATACGCTCGTTCCATATCAAATTCCAATCTCCTCACCTCATTTCAATGTAATCTGTACGGTGTCTGATACAGCTGGGAATGTACGAATTTGTTCATGAGTCCGCCATTGTGTAATAGACTCCGTGATATTCGCAGATACAGGAACAACAACTTGCGTGCTGACAATTTGACCATTAACAACCGATTGGAAACGGCTTGTGTATGGTGAAATTGCGTTTTTCCATTGAATTTCTTCCGTCACATTCGCACGCGGTAAACGATCAAAAATACCACCAAGCAGGTTAGCCGCATACACAAACACTTGTAAACCGCGTGTATCAATAGTTAACGTCCCTGTGCTTGTTTTCATTTGTACATCTAAAAACGCCGAGCCAGGCGGCATTTGTAACAAAAGAAACGGAACACCGATTGTCACAAATCCGGTTTGACATGTTTGTTTTATTGTATTAAAAATCGGCTTTCCTCCATACATAAACGAAATTTCAACGTTCATCGTTGTAGAGGCTTGTCCAATCAATGACAGCCCGACCTGCGCATTCGCAGAACTAAAGTTTGTGATAACAAGAGAAAGAGCTGTTTGTACAGATGTTCCGATAGAAAGTGTTTTTTCATTCGTTCCCATAATAAAAGAAGGCTGGGACAAAGAAACATCCGATGAAGTGAGCTGATCTTGCTCTTGCATATGAATGCCCGGAATGATATACGACAACTCCACTTCATTTCGATACGGCTCGTCCGGGAAACGCCGCATACGAACAATCCGCGTCTGAACGTTGATTCCAAGTTCATCATCAAACACATTCACATAATCCCCAACAGAAAACTCATATTGTGGATTATCTGTCAACGCAGACAAATCGATGACTTTACACTGATACGAAATCACAGGCTGGGACAATACTTTCAGCTTTTCTTGTGCCGCGCGCATCAAATCTCCCGCAAGCAAAAACCGCTCATCTTCCCATACGTACTCTTTGCGATATTTTTGTTTTGCCTCAACCAATGGGATTCCTAAACTCGTGTACCAAGAGTAGTCCTCGACATACGGTTTATTGTCATTAACACTTTCAATAGACAGTCCGTTTTTTCCGTATGGATAGAGGACTGTCGCTTCCGGTGCACGAATCGTCCGCTTGATTTCCTTCAAGTTTTTTCGATAACGGAAGCCGTAGCCGCGATTCGTCCCGATCTGTTTGACAAGGTTGATTTCTTTTTTTACCGTATCAAATTGAATTTCATGACCGGTAATTTTCGCCCATTGTCGAATCGTCCAAAGCGCTGATTTCCTCTTTTCGCTCATCGAGTGCTGTGTTTCTTGTGACGACATCGCCTCTACACGCCCAACGACCCAACCTGTGCGCGAAATAATTTGTTCTAGTCCTGCTTTCGGTGTCTTTCTATCAATCGTTATCTCGATTAAAAACGTATCGAGCAATTTCACGAAATAAGACGGACAAATAACATCGAAAATCGGCTTTCCGTTGGCATCGCGTCCGTCATTCATTTCGGAAATAAAAAATCGCTTGCCCATATAGATGATTTCCATGTCGTTCATCATTACTTGGGCAAGACGATCGTCACGAGGAAGTGAGAACGTGAGCACTTCTGCATCATTCAGCGTTTCTTCATGCACAATATTGTAAGCATTTTTCAGAACACCAAGTGGTTTCCCAACAAGGTCATATAGCACCATCTGGTGTTCGATTTTTCTTGAAAAACTCAACGCTCTCACCTCCTACAAGAATCGTTCGCGCCATTCCACCGATACGTTTAGCGTATTTTGCGCCTCGACGGTCATTACATTTGTGCCCGGTTGCAAAGCCAAAAACGTGCCCGTCGTTTTGTCTAAAACGTTCGTATCGTTCAATAAAACGGTCATTTCATCACAATCGATTGTCAGTACATCGCTTGTTTGGATGGCATTTGAGATAGTTAGCTTGTCGCCCCCGAGCGTCAAAGACAAGGAATTTGTATTAGCGTTCGATATTTTTATTATCGGAAACACGTCATATGTTCCGTTATTGGCGAGAGTGATTTGTTTGTCGCTTGAAGTGATTTGCTTAGACACACTCGTCTTATTGACGCTATATGCGAATGGCTCGGCTTGAAACGCCACTTTCACAAGTGATATACCTTGCAAATGTTCCACGTCCACTTGCCCTGATACTTTGGCCATATAGTAAACATCTGGTGACGTATCGAAAATGAGTTGCTTTCGTTCTCTCGTGTAGAGCCATTGCGCCACTTCGCGAAGTTTAGCAATTCGTTCAGACCGCGTGCAACGAACACCGAATGTACATTCGATTCGTTTATCTTCCAACCATCCTGGAAAAAGAATATTCCCATCGCGTCCAGGAACAGATTCATAGGTGTCCCTCATATTTGATACAAGTGGCATCTTTAAATCTGTCACAAGAATGTCCATTTTCCTTGTGTGTTTTCCGTTGAAAGAAAGTCCTTTAGACATTATCTCATCCCCCTTGCTTTACGGGAGGATTGAGTGAGCGAATATAGCTCGCGTGAAACGCGATATATGTCCTCATCGTTTCTGACGACCATATTTTCGATGATGATTGTCGGTCCTCCGCTCGAAGCATCAACGTTACCAACCACATTCGTTTCAATGACATGCTGAATCGCTGCTGGCTTTATGCTTGGTAACGCAATATTTCCGATTTGTTGTCCGGCTTTTGCTACTCGTTTCGCCATATCGACAACGCTGTTTTCAACTAGCTTTGCATCGTCCGTAATCCCGATCGCTAAACCTTGTGACAAATAGCCTCCGTATTCTGCAAACAAACGGCTTGGGCTGCGAATTCCAAAGAAGTCTTTTATTTTATCAGTTAATCCAGAAAGCATAGACCTAACCTTGTCCCATAGCCAATCTGCCATGCTACTCATACCGTTCCATATACCACGAAGTAAGTCTTTACCGATTTCTATAAAGCTACTTGCCCAATTTCTTGCGGTGTTTTTAATTCCCTCCCATATGCTAATTAATGTGTCTCTTACACCACCAAAAATATTAGAAATAGCGCTTCTTAAGCTATTGAACGTGTTTTGTACTGTAGAAGATAAGCTACTCACGATATTACTAATACTCGTTTTGATACCATTCCATACATTCGATAAAAATGACGCGATTGCATTAAAAATAGTCGTTGCCGCTGTTTTTAATCCATCCCAAACGCCAACAACAGTTGTCTTAATTGTGTTCCAAACAGTTGAAAAAATCGTTTTGTATATGTTGAGTACGGTTGTAAAATACACTTTTATCCCTTCAAAAATGGCTGTAGCCGCTGTTTTTAGTCCTTCCCAAACCGTTGTGACTACCGTTTTAATACCTTCCCATATGGTTGTAAAAATCGTTTTATAAATATTGGATATCCTTGTAAAATACGTTTTCAGCCCATCCCAAACTACCACAGCTGTCGCTTTTATTCCTTCCCATGTTGCGGACAAAAATGCTTTAATTTCATCCCAGTTCTTATACAACACAACACCGACAGCTACTAATCCAGCAATTGCCCCGATCGCAATCCCTACTGGACCAGTAATAACGGCTATCGCGCTTGAAAAGACCCCTGCCATTCCGCCAGCGCTGGCCATCACACTTGCCAATGCTCCAAAACCTTGCATGGCGGTTCCTATAATCGACAATACAATGCCAATGGATGCAACGATCCCGAGCAAAACAGCTGAAATCGCCGCTCCAATTGCGATAAATCGCTGCATACCTACTGGTAAACTATTAAAAGCATTAAATAGACCTTGTAGAGCCTCAGCGACGATACGTATTGCGGGAGCTAGCGCATCACCAATCGAAATTTGTGCGGTTTCAATAGCGCCACCTAGTTCTTCGAGTGCTCCTTTCAAGTTATCCTTCATTTTTTCGGCTGCTTCTTTTGATGCCCCGCTTGAATTTTGGAGGGATTTTGTCAAAGAGTCTAATTTTTGCGGCCCAGCTTCAATTACTGTCAGCATTCCGCTGGCGGCTTCTGTGCCGAAAATAGTAGACAATGCAGCAAGTTTTTGAGCGTTGCTCATATTTTTCGTTTTTTCAGATAGCTGGCCGATAATATCGCCGAAAGGTAGCATTCGCCCTTGTGAGTCAGTTACTTGAATACCCAGTTCTGCAAGTGCCTCCCGAGCCTCTTTTGGCGGGTCTGAGAGTCGAATCAGAGCTCCACGCAATGTTGTACCAGCCTGCTCGCCACGGATACCATTATTGGCCATAATTTCTGTGGCCGCCGCAAGTTCCTCGAGGGAAATACCAAGCGATTTTGCTACTGGTGCGGCATACTTGAAGGTATATTGCATATCCTGAATGCCGGCCGCTGAATCATTGGCTGCTTGCGCGAGAACATCTGCCACTCTGGATGCTTCGGATGCTTCAAGACCGAAAGAGTTCAGCGCCGCCGATACTGTATCAGCCACTAGCGCCATATCCTCGCCGGATGCTTCCGCCGCTGCGATGACCCCTGGCATTGCGGCAAGAATCTGATTTGTGCTATACCCCATTTGCCCCATAATTTCCATACCTTGCGCTACCTCGGTTGCTGACTTGGAAGTTGACGAACCAAGATCAAGGGCAGCCTGTTTGAGCTTCTCTAATTCATTCGGCGTTGCCCCTGCAATCGCTCCAACTCGAGAAAGCTGTGCCTCAAAATCCATCGATTTTTTGACAGAAACACCTAATGCACCACTAATTGCTGCACTTGCTACACCGAACGAGGCAGCAATTTGCGCTCCAGACGATTGAAGGTTATTACCCACGTCTTGCAAGCGTTGGCCGGTCTCATTCAACTTGGTTTGTAGTTGTCCCCATGCTGTCGCTTGCTGTTCAATCGTTTGATTTAACTGTCGCAACTGCGCTTCGGTTTCTTTCATTTCCGCGGTCGCTTTGTTGTAGGCGATTAAGAGATCATTCGTTTCCTTCGCATCTGTTCCTTTTGCCTTTACGCTTTCATCATATAGTCGCTTTAATTCCGACACTTTCGTTTTCTGCAATTCCAATGTTTGAGCTAAGCTATTTGCTTTCGTACGCAACTGTTCAGACGTTGAGCCAAAATTTTCGATCCCAGCTGTTGCAGCGCGAAATTCGGAATCAATAACTTTGAGCTGTTGATCGATTTTTTGTAAACTTTGTGTTACTGCTTGCTCTAATTTGTTAAAACCGTTCGATTGCTTTTCAATCTCTTTATTTGTCTGTTGCAACTGAGCTTCAGTCTTTTTCATCTCTGCAACAGCTTTGTTGTAAGCGATGAGCAATTTCTCGGTTTCAGCTGCGTCTTTTCCTTTCGTTTGCGCACTTTCTTCATATCTGCGCTTTAACTCGGCTACTTTCGCCTCATGTAACTGTAGTTTTTGTGTGAGGGATTCCGCTTTAATTTGCAATCCTTCCAAACCATTTTCAAAATCCTTCACCCCACCGGTAGCCGCTTTAAACTCAGCGTCAACAAGCCTCAGCTTGCGATTGACTGCCTCAATGCTCGTCGTAAAATTTGCGCTATCTAAACCAAGCGACACTCGCAACGTACCCACTTCTGCCATCTTTTCACCACCTTTACAACAACTGCTCAATCATCAGCCGTTCTTTTCGTGTCTCTTTTTCTTCTGCGTAATCCAAAAGTTCAAAATAAAAACCGATGTCCATCTCATCCACGAGATACATCGGTATGCCGTTTTTAATGTGTGTTAAGTAAAACTCTTTCACCGCGTCATATGGGTCCATTTCAGACCCCGTTACACGTTTGGGTCGCTCGTTTTCGCCACTCCAATGACTTTATTCATGCAATCTGAAATCGTTGGAATTAATCGTTCTGCCGCAATGCCATCGTAAAATTCATCGACCGTGAATTGCCCGTTAAACAGTTCGACAATAAAAGCAATGATGGAATCCAGCGCCTCCACATCAATATTGTTAAAGTCATATTTTTTACGTAGTTCCAATGCGCGACGAAACATACGTGCTTTGACAAACGGAACAGTAAATGTTTTCTCCTGACCATTTACAAACAATGTAATTTGCATGTTTATCCCTCCATGTTATGAAATTGAAAAAGAGAAAGGGCTTCCCCTTTCCCTTTATGGTGTTGTTGTTTCCTGATACACGGCGCTAAACCAATTTTGAATGACTGTTTGATCTACACCTTGGTCTTTTGTATTCACCGATGCTTTCCATGCTTCATCAAATTCCCGCTTTACAAATTTCCCTTTTAGTGTAGGCGTTTGAAATTCGACCTTATCCCCTTTTGTTTTATATTGCTCTTCCGGTAATTCGAATTTCCCTTTGTATAGCCACACATATTTCTGTCCCCCGTTCGAAAGAGGAAGAATAAACCCAAGTGCGACATATGGTGCTGTATCGCCGCTTTTTTGAATAACGACGCCATCATCATTAATCGTTGCGCCTAACAAAAACGCCTGCATCTCTGTTGAAATGTCATCCACTCCGATTTCTACTTCAATTTCACCAAGAGACGAAGCAACTTCAGCTGGTCCGTCATCCGCATACAACGTTTCTGTGTTTACCTTCGGGCTAATTTTTGCTTCAATCGCCTTCGCTAATCGCTTCGGCGTATCGTACTGAACCCCGGTGAAATCGTCCTTAATCAACTTAGCGACATATGGATGTTTCAAACCGATTACTGCCATCTTATTCCCTCCTTAACAAACATAAGAAAATCGAATTGCTTTATGGTATGTTTTTGTTTCTTGTTCGAATAAATCCACTTCCGATGTGCGCCGAAATCCTGCTGCTATCATTCTTTCTTTGACTTGTTGCGCTAGATCGGTATAGTCCGTCTTGCTCCAAATGTCAATTTGAAAAAAGTGTGCCGTTTGTTGTTCTTCATCGTCCGCATTCAGCGCTGAAAACTGATTGTATTCAAAAAAGGTGATATACGTCTTTTCTTTTCCCTCATACGTTTGAAACGCGACTGGAACACCGAGAGGTTTTAGTGTGTCAATGATCATCTTATTTAAGCTCATAGCCTCAACTCCCGCCGAATGACATCGGCCATTTCATCTTGCACACGATCAATGTTCTCCTCAAAAGCTGGCTGCAAAAAGGGATGAGGGTCTGCTTTCGGATATTTTCGTCCTTTTTTCTCTCCTGCTTTTCGACCAAATTCGACAAACAACCCATAAAAACGATCGCGATCCGGTCCGATATCGACAGTTCCATCTTCTTTCATATCAGAAATCACAATGTTTTCGGCGAGTTTCCCCGTATCTCGTGGTGCTTTCTGTGAGGCTGCTTGCTGAACCACCTTTGCACCGGCAATAAGTGCTTCTTGTTTGACTTGCTCAGCTTCGTTCCCCAACGTCTCCAACTTCTTTAACAACTCTTGCATTCCCTCTAACTTAAAGCCCATCACATCACTTCCTTTGCCACAATCGTCATCGTGACATTACGCTCATCATCATTAATGACAGACAAAATTTCAAACGTGCGTCCTTTATATTGAATACGCATATCGGGTGTAATCCCCGCTGTGTAGCGCACGACAAAACGAACTGTATTTTCGTTTTGCGTTGTCGCCGCTTCGTAATACTCCCGTCCGCGCAACGTTTTGATCGCTGCCCATAAATGATGACGGTCTTGCCATTCATTTATGATGAATCCATTTTCATTTTGTTCCTCTACTTGCTGCTGGATTGTAATCCGATGTTTAAATTGGTTAGTCAGTCGCCGCGCCATTTGTCATTGCCTCCTGCACAAAAAATGGCGTCAATGCATCAAAGGCTTTGCCCATTTCTTCTTCGCTCACCCGATATTCGTAGAAAATAGAAGCAACGATGAGCACTAAATGATCTGCTTCCGTTCCTGTTGCGTTTTTTACATACTTTTTGGCTGTTTCTAAATAAAAAGAGAGCATGGCATCTTCCATGCTCCCATCGATTCGCAAATGTTCCCTTAACATGTCAACAGAGACTGCCATGCCCCTTCACCCGCTTACGCATTTAGCTCAAGCTTAAAGACAGACGGCTCAAACGGACCGTAGACAAGCTGACCGTCATTCAAATGCCAAATTTTAAAACCGACATGGTTTGTATCTGCATATTTTTCAATTAATTTCGTCACTTCCATCGTGCCGATGACATCTTGAATGTAGAACGTTGAAAAGTCACCAAAATACAGGCGTTGAATGTTTGGTGTATTTGCATCAACAAAGTCCGTCACGTCAACCGGAAAGCCGAGCAAGCGATAGCCGAAGCCACCTTCTAACCCGATATCTGGGCGCAAAAGTGGAAAGCCGTCTGCCGTTTTAATCGTTTCGATTGCCGTTAATGCAGCACGGTTAATCATCCAACGCGCATTTTTAAGCATGGACGTTGGCAAACTGTTTTTAAGTTGCACAAACTTGTCGTAAATGTCCGTTGCTGTCGGCGTAAAAGCGACGGCCTTGCGAATCAACGCGCCAGGATTGTCAGCGCTATTGAAGAAAAACTCAGCTTCTTCACGTACGTAAGCTTTCTTTAATTCGTCCACAACGATTCGTTCCACATTCATCTCGCTCATTGCAAGAAGTTTCTTTGTCACAAGCACAAGCGCATCCGTTTCCGTTGGATTCAAATAGTACTCATCAAATTCAATATCCGTCTCTGGAATCGGCTGATTCAATGCACGCTCTGTTTTCACACGGTTTGCTTTCGCTTTTTTAATTAAAATTGGGAAGCCTTGTGTCCCTTTTGTTTGTACAACCTTTCCGTATTTTCGTAACAAGTTTTCTTCTTGAGCATAAGCGATAATTTCTTTCGCCAACGATTCTGGAACAAGTACATTGCCGCCGTGCGTCTGAACTCCCATTGCCCGCGCTTCACTTTCACTAATTTGACCTACAAGGTACCGACAAAAGGCATTGCGCGTTTTCATTTCATTTGTTTTTACTTGGACACGAGAGGAAAGAGATTGATTAATCATATTTGTTAAACCAGCACGCTGTTCTTGTGTTAAGATGGAGCGCTTTTCTCCTTCGCCCTCGTCTTGTTCTTCATCGTCTTCGTTCTCATCATCTTCTTCCCCTTCACCAGCTCCGTTGCCATTATTATCGTCTGTCTCATCAAACTCTGCGAGAGCCTCGTTTACCGCATCCAAATCAGCTGTCAATTCATCGACTTCTGCCTGTACTTCTTCCATTGAACGAGTTTCAGAACCTTTTTCTAATAACTCTTTAAGCTGTTTTAATCGTTTTTCTAATTGTGCTTTACGCCGTAATAAATACTTTTTCATCGCTTCAACGCCTCCTCAATTCGCTTAATCAATTTTTGTCTTTCATAATGCAGTTCACGCTGCTCCGTGAACCGATCGCGGACGTACGCTTCCGTATCCTCATACGCCGGAAGGCTTACAATGCTAATTTCATAAAGTTTTACTTCTTGAATCTTTCGTTGTGCTGGTTCAACATCCCAATTCCACGAATCACGAACGACTTGGAAACCAAACGAACATTGATTGATATCGCCACGTTGCATGGAAATCATTAAGTCTTTTGCCCAGATCGTATCTGGTGGCGTAACACGGAATTTCAACCCTTTCTCATCTTCTTCGAGCGTGAGCGTACCGCTTTTCGTCCGCCCTAAAACATAATCCCAATTGTGATTAAAGAGCGCACGGACATCCGCTTTTTCCATTAATGATTTGGCGAATGCTCCTTTCGCAATTGTTTCTTGAAACATATCTCCAATCATGGTCGGAGAATCAAAAATGCTCGCATAGCCTTCAATGACTTGCGAGCTTCCTTCGGTTCCAGCGCGTATTTCAATGTTCGAGAGCGTAAAAATTCGCTTTTCTTTCTCATTCATGGCGTCTCACCTCCTTTAATCACCTTTTTTAACGTCGCCTCCAGATTATCGAGACCGATTAAGTCTTTTGAAATGTATAGTTTTTTCGCTTCTTCTTGCTCTAAACGATCAAATCCAAGCATTTCGCGCGCATCGTTCGGTGTCGCAATGGACGTTCGCACCAAGTTGTAAGCAATGTCCGTTTTCGTTTTCATTGTCACATAATCTAATGGGTTAATCTTGAAGCGAATCCGGCGCCCGCCTTGAGGGAAAAATAACTTTGACAAGTGCTGCTCAAGATTTTTTATAATCGGACGCAGTACAGTCGTATAAAGCATCATCATGAATTGCTCCATATCCGTCTTTTGCAACTCAAGCAAATGTTCCAAGTCCACACCAAAAAATTTGCCTAAGTCTTTTTTGTACACCGAAAGATATTTAAGAATTTTCTCGTCATCCACTGGACTTTGTAACGCTTCAATCTCATATCCTTTGCTAAGTGGAATTAGCTGAATTTTATTCCCTTGTCCAGTCTGTTCTAACTTGTCAAGAATGGCCATAATCATTGCATTTTGTGCTTGGTTATTCGGTGCAATATGCGTATCCAATTTCAACAAATACGCAAGCAATCCACCTTTTCTATACTTGTCTGTTAAACTGTTTTCCGCATTCATGACCCCTTCAAGCGTTTGGCGTGCTAAATCTAACAATCCCACACCGTCTAAATGATTTGTCCCAATATTTTTGACGTGAACAATCATTTCCGCAGGGATTTGAACACCACCAACGCTGTAAATTTTGCTTCCGTCCTCTAACAATTCGGAGTAGACACCGTTTAATACGTGCCATTCATTTTCGTTTTTGAAAACGTAGACTTTTCCTCGTATTAAAAGCGTGTTGACGATAAGCTTTTTCATTTCAAATTCAGTCAAATATTGATTCGGATTGCGCAAAATCCGCAACGTATACGGATCATTGACGTCGTTTCCCGCCTCGTCCTCAATAAAAAAATCAGTGAGCGCAATTTGGTCACTGATTAGTTTCATTAAATTATAAATGTCGGACGATTGCAGAATGTTTTCGTCTGTCACATAACCGCCGTAATTCCAGCAAAAGTTACTAAAAACATTGTACTTAGAGCGTTTAAACCAACCCGAAAGCCGCTGCCATAATCCCAATCGTTCTCACCTCCTTTACCGCTTATAAAGCACTTCGATCATTGCCATATACTCTTCTTCACTAACATCTATCATCATGTTCATCGTTTCCTTATGAGCTGTAAGCATGGCCACAAAGCCATCAATTTTATACTGACTTTGCTTTTTTGACGGTGCTTTGAGCCCTTGTGTATTGATAAAAGCAACGACATTTTCCGTACAGTAAATCAATAATGGATTATCGGTTTCGACGCGCCCCTCATACATTAAAATTTCTAAATCATCGAAAGGTGCATTGAGTGTGGAAGGATATTGCCGTACTTCTACGCAATCAAAACCTTCCATTTCTAGCTTTTCAACTAGCTTGACCGCATGTGCTGGGTCATAGTTAATTTGTTTAATATCATACATTTGAGATTGTTCCTTAATGTACTCAAACACCATATCGTAATCGATCGTTTTCCCTTCGCACAACGTCACAAAACCACGTTCCACTAAATGACGATAAGGGATGTTTTCCATCTTTTCCCGAGCTTCTAGCCCTTCCGATGGAATGAAATACATTTGTTTTACTTTCAATTTTGCTTTTCCGCTTTCGTCCACAACAGGGAAGTTTAAACTCACACACGTTAAGTCGGTTGTTTTCGATAAATCCAAGCCGACCACGCACGTCATGCCCATTAAATCACCTAAGTCATTGACTAAACATCTTTCAACAATATCTCTTTCAAAATAAGTACCACTAGAACGAACGAAAATGTTTAAATGCTTTGCTAAAAACTCATCTTTTCTTTCCGCGGACACTTGCGCCTCTTTAAACTGATTCATCAAATAGTCTTTTTTCACCGAAATCCCGTAGTTTGGATTCACTTTCGCCCAAACTGTAGGATCATCCCATCGATCGCCTTTATCTGGCTCATAAATGAGCACAAACCAAGAATCATCGTCAATTTCACCATTCAAAATCTTTTTGCAGTAATCATAAATTTGTAAACCGACAGACGTTGTACCTTTGCCAGCTGTCGAAACGATCATCATTAACGGCTGTCTCCTTGCACCCATGCCAGACTTTAAAACATCGTACATATCCGCATTTCCTTGCGCATGTACCTCGTCTAAAAGAACAAAATGAGGATTTTTCCCATCAAGTCCTTTCGTTTCTCTAGACAATGGCTGCAATGTATTTTTAAACTTCTTGCCATTGACCGTAAAGGAATAAACGATCGCATTCACGCCGCCTTTTGGTCCCTTATAAATTTGTGTTCGCTGATTCAAGTCTGGACTATTTTCAATCGTAATCGCTATTTTTTTCGCAGATATGTTCGCTTGCTCTTTATCTACCGCAGCAGTGTAGCATTCGGCACCAAACTCACCATCTGCATATAACGCATAGGTTGCTGCACCAGCTGCAATCGTTGTTTTTTCATTTTTCCGCGGAACTTGAATATAGCTTGTACGAATCACTCGCACATCTTGGCCGTTATCGTCTTTCTTTTTCCAACCATAAATGTTTGTGAATGCAAACCGTTGCCAATCTTTTAATTCGTAATGTCGTCCTGCGACTTCTCCTTCCGCATAAATACAAAACGTTTCCATAAAATCCATCGCCCGATTAGCAGCGTCTAAATCAAGCCAAATATCTTTTCGTTTTTTCCAACGTTCATAACGCTCAACAGCTTTCTGGACCGTTTGCGGATACTTCTTTTTGTTTCGTTTCACCTTCTTTGCAAACTGGTCAGCATAATTAACACCACGCTCGATCATAAAACATCAGTCCCATTTATTCGCAAATGCTTGAAAAGCGTCTGTTGTGGCGTTCGCCACTTCCCCAGTAATCTGTTTTTGCGTTTTTGGCGTCAATCCTAACTGTTCCAACAACTTGCTCATTTTCGTATTCCAATCGGCCGTTTGTTGAGCAAGTGGATGCTTCATCTCATTTGTTGCACCAGCTTTGTTTGTATGTGATTTTGTTGCAGGAAATCCTTCTTCTTGCCACTTTTCATACACTTGCGAATAAACCATGTAGGCATCTAAGTACAACTCTAGCAACGGCTCAAGTGACTTGTTGTAAGTGCCATTTTCCTTGAGTAGACCAACAATCCGCTCCCGTTCCTTTTTTCGCTTTTTCGTTAGTGCCGCTTTTATTTTTTTATCCAAATTTCACACCCCCTTTGAAAATTTCATTTTGGCGCACGTTTACCGCCGGCCGCGGTCTTTTTCCCACAATCACCCAAAAACCAAGGGTAGGGGGGCTAAATGTAATAAATATACATTATATCAACAAAAGAAATACGGTCGTTCCTCCCACTTCCGACTTCCTTCTTCAACCTTCTTATGGCACGATTCGCAAAGCAAAATAAGATTGCTAGGGTCAAGTTTAAGAGAAGGATTTTCGCTAATCGGTACAATGTGATGGATGTGCGCCTGACGCCCAAATACAAATCGTCCACATTCTTTGCAACAGCCACCGTCACGTTCATAAATGTATTCACGCATTCGCTGCCACTCCAGTGACCGATAGAACGGTTTATTTTTCGACTGGTGCTTTCGTTTAGGCTTATGTTCATCGCAATACAAACCTCGAACAATGCGACGATTACAGCCATTATAGTTGCAATACCGCATTATTTATCAGCTACTTTACTTTTAGTCGTTGCTTTGTTTTGTGCCGGTTTCTTCTCTGTCATCTCTTCTTTTCGCTCCATTACAACTCGCTTACTTTCTGAATCCCACTTTTGAATATGCGTAGCCGTTTCCCGAATGATTTGCATGTGTATCAGCTCCTTTCATAAAATAAAAAGCACCCCGAAGGATGCTAATCAGTTAAGAAAGAAAATATTGAATCCAAACATAAAAACCAACCAAACTCGCAAAACTCCCAAATACATTCCCTATCTTATGCGGCAGCCGAATGGACTTTGCAAAGAAAAAAGCAAAGGCATAAAACACAAACATTAATAGTATAAGCCAAACAAGTTTTAACGCTAATGACCACATCGTTTTTTGGACAACTGCAGTTACCTCGCCCAAACTATTCTTTCTCCTTTCTTGAAAAAGTCAAAATCAATGAAAGTTTTTCCTTGAAAACACTAAATAATTAATAGGAATCTCGAATTAATCTTTACTTTTCATGTCATAATTTAAATTACTTATCAGTTCATAAAAAAACAACGCTGTGGAACGCAATCTTACGTTATTAACTGTAGTTAGAGTCAGATATACTACAAATATGCCAATAGCTATAATGTTCAGAATTAACCCTAAAATTTTATTTGCTTCTTTTAGTAAATTGTACATACTTATTACTAACCCAAAAATCGCAAATAACAAATTTAGGTTTGCGGGATTATTTAATTCCACAAACTCTTTTGCCCTCGCCTTAACAATTAGATGCTGGGTATCATCCATCTTCTTTAAGGATCTAATATTTCTGTTGATATCTTCTAAACTTAACGGTGATCTTTTAGGAAACAAGTGATAATTAACAAATTCGCTAAGCTCCTTATCACCTTTTCTGGTTGCTTTGATTAAATCCTGAATAAAGATTGCATCGTATTCATTCGATTTGAAGTCTTCTTGCATTATATCCCTCCTTCCGCCTACTCAATACGACAAAATGAGTCATTTTCCTGCACTATTCGTTCGCCAAATATCGACAAAACAATAACCGCCACTCCATACGAAGTGGCGTCCCGCTTCAACCAAAGTCTTTCGCGTTATCATCATAGCATGTCTGAAGCAAAATAGTCTGTCATCCTCATGATAAAATCCTTCCTTTTTTCTGACACTTTTCAAAAAAACAAATAATCTGCTGTTTTTTTCCTCTTCTGTCGTAGCTCATTCCCAAAATCTAGATATGGTTGCAGCAACGAAATTATTGGAAAATTGATCCTCAAAGTTTCCTTCTGGTCTTACTACGAATTTACGTTCACGAATATAGTAAAAATGGGATGTTAGTAAATAGGCACCATAAACATTTTCTTTAAGAAAATAGGGATCTTCCAAAAAATTCACAAACTCTTCTGGTAACACTTCTCCTTTTTGTCGAATCGATTTACAAAGTATAATTTCTTCTCCTTTATAAACACGTAACTCTCCATCGAAAAACTTTTGCAAAGCACTTGTATCTATTACTGGTATTCCCTTTATTTTAGTGCCCGATCCATAAAAACAACTTAATAGGACAAAAGGCTGAATATTAAGTGTCGCTAGCTCTCTCTCATTAATTCCTAATCGCTCACAAAAATCTTTAGGATTACGTTTAATATATGTTACAGCTTTTTCAGCTTGATACACCCCTTTTTTTATTTTACTATCAACATTGAGGTGATCCCAAGGCTCCATAGGTTCTATCCGATTTTTCAATTGTCCAAGGAATAAGTAGGAGCCCTTGCGAGCAATCAAATCAATATCTCCTCTATCTGTTTCACCTTCATATTCATAAGAATAATGGAATCGTTTTGGATATACATTAAATCCGTACTCTTCAAAACGTTTTCTAGTTACTTCTTCAAAAATGTCTCCCCGATCACTCAACCGAATGCCCAGTCTGTTGAGATGATAAATAAAAGTTTTTGAAAAATTGTTCATCATGAACAAAGAAGGAATGATCATTACTGTTCCTGTGTTCGTCACAAGAGGTTTACAATACAAGTCAAATAATTCATCGTTTCCAAACGTATATAGGTTTATTAATTTCTCAATATCGCATTTCGATACTTCACGTTTAAAAATTTTCGACATAATCGGGATAAAAACGTCTGCAATTCCCTTTACAGAAATTGCAAGATATGGTGCCATAACTTCCTTTTGATATTTATCTCTGAAATGTTGTGTTGCTTCATAGTACAACAGGGCTAAAATCTTTAAACAATAATAAAAAATAAACATTTCAAAACAGTTAATCCCCCGTACCTCTTGCTTCTCTAGAGTAGTAATGTACGTATCATCAAGGATCAGCAAATAGTTTTGATAAGATTCTTCCATCGCGCGTTTAAAAGCTTCCATAAAAGTACTACTTGAGATGTTTAACTTAAAATCATTTCCAGAAGGTTTAACCTGTATGATTCGATCATAATCAATCTTTTCCTTAGCCCAACTAAAACGATTTTCTGAAACTTTTGGCAAGGTTCGGTGTGCATTTTGCATCCGAGCATGTTTACGAAGTATTGGAAGTCGAAATCGTTTATACTCTTCAATATCTTTGTATATAAAAGTCACCTGTTTTTCTTCCATAATCATTTTCATATGATGAAGAGCTAGCTCATCACAAATCCAGTGTAGATAGTTAAGTGATCGAATAATAGGGTACATCCTTTCCATAAATTTTGAACCTAGTTCCGCCACATATGGTAAGTTGGTATCTTTTCCACGAAAGCGATTATTTCTTTCACTTTCTTTCCAAATTTTCAACATAACATTTAGAGCTGTTATACTACTTTCATAATTTGTTTCCATACCATAGCTATAGAAGAAATAAAAAAGTCTTTCATAATTATTCGGTTTTCTACTTAGTATTTCCAAATTAAAATTTTCAAAAATAGATACAATAATGTGCAATGCAACAACCGGATGAAATCGATAAAGTTCCTCTAGTACCAACTTATACTGATCTACATACCATTCCATCTCATTATTAAGCAATCGACACTGCTGAACATATTCATTATCCAAGATTCCTTGTTCAACGCACCAGTTCATTAATGGATCACAGAAGATACTTGTACGATTATTGTCTTCTGATTTATTTAAAAAAAGCAAATATTTCCTTAAATACAAAGATATTTCTTCTTCTTTCCCTTCTGTTATCTTTTGTGAAGCAACCCGTTTAAATTGTTTCTTTGCTTGCTTATAATTTTTGCGATTTAAGAGGCGTATAATTTCTTTTATTTCTGCTTGCATTTTAATCCCCCTTCTACACAGCGTTACTCTTTTATTAACTCCCCATATCTTATATTGTGTGTAATTCGACATTTCGACAAATTCATTGATATTCCTGCCACCTACAGACGTGAAAAAATAAATTACACAACCAAAAATTTATGTGTAATTCATAAAAACAAACAAAAATGCTCACCCATGTTCATAAGTGAGCTCGTTCAAATTTTAAATTTTGTCATAGCTCGATCCATTGAGTCTTGATTGACTCCGATGTACGTAAGCGTGATTTCTGGTGATGAGTGATTAAATATCTCTTGTAGCATGGCCACATCTTTCGTCTGCTGATAAAAATGATAGCCGAATGTTTTACGAAGTGTGTGCGTGCCAATTTCACTTAATCGGAAGTGTTCAGCTGCTTTGCGCAATATTTTGTATGCCATGCTACGACCAATAGGTTTATTTCTTCCGTTGCGACTTTTGATTAAATACTCATCATCATTTTTCCCTACAATATACCGATTCAATTCTCTTTTTAAAGCTGGCGTAATACGAATACGCTTTTGTTTTCCGGTCTTCTTCTCACGGATATTAATATGTGTGCCCTTTACATCTCCAACTTTCAACTTTAGAATATCCGAAATGCGTAAACCGGTATTGATACCAAGCAAAAATAACAAATAATTACGTTCGTTCTGCTCTTTTAAATACTCCTTAATCGCTTGAATCTTTTCTTGATCGCGAATTGGCTGTACAAAATTCATTTTTTATACACCTCGATTCTAAGCGCAAAAGCAAGTTTGTAAAACGCTCGTGATTTCAACCGATAATATTTCCGCTCGCTCATCCCAAGTTCATTATACACTTCGTAATCGTAAACATCTTCTTCAGACATATACCGTTGAATAATGATTGCCCTTTCCCATTTGCTTAGTCGATTAACAACATTAATAACTCGCCTAATATATTCTTCCCTCTCCCACTCATAATCAACATTTCGTATTGCAATATTTTCCGTGGAGGAATGAATTTGATTAGTTGCTGCTGAAACGAGAGAGTAGCTCTGCGTGACTTTCGGAAGTTGATCCAATCGTAAAGTCAGCAAATATATACGATATTTTTCTAATGCCGCTTCAACTGCTTTTTTCGTCGCAACACGATCAATCTCTGGAAGCATGAATTCTAACTTCTTTTCCATTGCGCCATCCCTCCTTATCGCTGTCGAAATGCCCCGCCCTTACCGCGTCTATACACTGGTCGACCAACGCCCATTAATTCCTTAATATCTCGCTCCGTCAGCCGCTCTTTTCCTCGTTTCTTTTTACGCGCTTTCTTCTGACGTTGCTGAACTTTATTGACTTTCATCCATTTTTTTAATTCCTGCTGGATTGTTCGCATTGTACCTCTCCCTTTCGTTTTTCTGATAAAACAAAAGAGGACACCAATCATACAGAGATAACTTTGCTATCCTGTACAATCAGTGTCCTCACGCTCTCGGTCTTGGACATATTTGGTTTTAATTCCATTATATCAAAACAGCTGTCTTTTGTAACAAGATTCGGAACGTTTCTCTTCCTTTCGGAGTAACGAGCGTTTGCACGTCAGCTCGTCCATTTCGTTCCCATTCTTTCAATTCAAACAAAGACGGAACATATTGAGCATACGGTTTCAGCTTTCCTTTCTGATCACGATAAATGTATTTCTTATCAATAAGCCACTCAACAAAAGCTTTTGGCTTCACTTTTAACTCTTTTGCTGTGTCACGGAAGTTTGTCAGCAACCGCCGATCAACAAGTGCGTCAAAATAATCGGCTTTTGGTTGCATCATGGCAATCTGCTCATTTTGTTTTCTAACGGTTTCTAATGTAGCGCGAAATAATAGTTTCGTTTGTTCATCGGCGTGCTTGAGATACGTTTCTACAAATAAATCATCATTCGCTACATAGCCGCCGGTTTTTCTAATCGTTGGAATAACCTCATGCGTAATCCAGCGTTTAAATTGACGCGCTTCCTGTTTCCGGCTCCCTAAAATTAATGCATATAACCCTGGTTCGTTTACAATGAATGTTTCTTGCTTTCTTCCTAGCGAATCGATGACCGGAATTAAACTCCGCTCATCTTCATCAAGCCTTTGGACAGCCTTTCTGGCGTCAGCGATGTCCAGAATTTCACATACATCCTTTGCTACAAACCAAACTGCGTCATTTTTTATAATCGTTCTCACTTGATTGCCACTGTAAGTAAACACCTTTTGTAATTGGTTCATTCTTCTTCACCTCACTCAATCCTCAAAGAAATCAAAACCAACCATATCGTTAAATTCTTGTGTGAATCGCTTTGCATCATAAACGGCTTGAATCACTTCTTTTAATGCATTTTCGTACTTCTCGATTTTTGCTTGTTGTTTCTCAGCGATATTCATATATAAAATCAACCCGCCAACGATTTTATTTGCGATGTCTGGATCAATTTCTGGTGTTGCGTAATATTCGTTGATTAACACCTTGTCGTAATACTGTCTTAGCACTTTTAAATCATGTTCCATTTTAGGGGTCCTCCTGTTTGTATAATATTTGTACTACAAATCTTCTTTTAATGGAGAAATCCATACTCTACTATACTTTTCGATCAGCTGATGTTTCGTCATTTTATGCAACTGAAACGTTCCATCGCAATATTCATAAACAATGTTTCCGTCGAAGTCCTCCCCATGCACGTACAGAAGTTCCTGCTCTGCTTCATTCTCAAAAAGACAGTTATATACTTTTCGTAGTCTCACTTTTCCCACCACAATTTTTCTCCACAGTAAGGGCAATGAAGTAATCCAAATCCATTCGCTACTTGCTCCCATATCTCATTGCAATGATCTGCTACATAAAGTAAAACGAATTCTACATGACATTTACTACACACATTAATGGGAAGTTGAACATTGAAACTAACTTCAACTTTATCTCCGTGTTTCCTCATTAACTACGCCTCCTAAAACGGCAAATCATCTTCACGTGGCCATTTGCTGTATGTGCCCCAGTTTTGTGGATCATTACGCCATCGCTCGGCTTCGATTTCTTCGTATTTGTCGTATAGAAAGTCAAAAAGCTGACGTAAAAATTCGCTCTCCGGGGATCCAAATGCACTTTCGGAAAAGCTGATGTAATCCTTTAGCTCCAATACATCGTCTTCAGAAATTGGCGGCAATTTAATCACGCTATCACCTCATAAGGTTATAAATGCCCTCAACTGTTGCCCTCGTTTCATTCGTAATTCACCATCCGATAATCCTTTTAACGCTTTATCACTTTTACAAATTGGACATTGCACAAGATGCTGTTCTTCGAAGTCTTGCGAAACTGCAAACACCACTTCACAACCCTTGCATTCATACACATGAACCGCAATTTTCACTTCAAAACAACTCGCTTTCCTCGTATTTTATCCGCGCGGTTTTTCCTTTTGCTGTTTCAATAATCGTATATCCATGCTCAACCGCTTCCGCTACTTTCGCTTTCCCTTGCACGCCGTCAACGACAATCACAAGCACCTTCCCTGGCACGACGGGGTGTGAAACGATCATATTATCTGTATCAATCTGCAACTCTTGTGCTCTTTTACTCACCGGAATCCCTCCGTTGTGGTATAATGAAGTTAGGCTGTCGGGAGGAGTCCCGGCTTTTTTATTTTATCCAATCACTTTCCATCCGCGTCGAAGTCGGCTTTGTAGCTCATACTTGCGCAACGGCTCATATACATAAACCGCATCGCGATTTTCCTTTCGATATAGCAAATACCACTTGGCTTTCCGCTTACGACGTTTCATTCAGCATTCACGTCCGAATTTATCTTCTCAAGCGCAACTAAGTGCGCGTATTTAAATTTCAGCACTTCGCAATATACGATGGCATCGACCATTTCCTGTTGCAAGTGCTCTAACCATCCGACAAATGTGTAGTCACTTGGATTGACGGTTGTGCCGTATTTTTCAATCCCCTTTTCCGTTTGTGTTTCGAGCAATTTTTGCACGTTGCGAAGTATTTGGTTTTTGTTAAGCTCGTTCATCCAATGCTTCGCGTCCATCTCAATACCCACTTTCCTGGCGATGATGGTTGACTGCATTTTTGCGCATATACGCTGCCTCAACTTCATCCCAAGTAAATCCGAGCGTTTCCATTAATCCGACATAGAGATTGAACGTCCATTCCCATTGCTCTTTAATGTTCGCGAGCCTTGCTTGGTCGTATAGCGCTAAAAATTGTGCATCGAGCGATATTTTTTTGATTGGGATAATTTCAATTGACGGTTTAACATGAATCTCGTTGCCAATCGACAAGAGAAAATGCAATACATCTGCGCCTTCTTCAAGAATTTTTTCTTTCGATGAAGGTCCTTTGTTGCTCCAAAACTTAAAGCATCGAGTTTCGTTTGCCAGCTCCCCGATCTCTACGAGTAAGGCAAGTAACTTAGAGTAAATTCTTCTGTCATCAGGTTGCCTTGGATGATGCTTCTCAATCCGCTCATCCAGTTCCCGCTGCATGTCAAAAAGCTTGGATAAATCCATCATTTTGCTCCCCTTTTCTTTCTGTTTTGTGGCCAGCGCCAATCAATGATTCGACGGTTATCTTCGTCGTAATATTTTTTGCGTGGACGGCTTCGGTACGCCTCTAACTCTTCTGGCGTTAAGTAACTGACGACAACTGGGCCATGTAATGATTTACGGCTCATCGCAATTCCCCCAATCGCTTTTGAATTTCTTCAAGCGCCATTTGTTTGTATCGATTCGGACAATCTTCATAGCGAACAATGACATATAGCTGTCTAAGCGTTGCTTTTGACCAATTCATCGTGATTACCCTCCATTCGCTCGTATTCCCGTTGAATTTCTTCGATCGTCAGTTTTGATAGCGCTCGCCCGTCTGTTGCAACGAAAACGCCCTTTCGCCGTAGACGCTGAATCAATACATGTTTGAGTAAAAGCAACTGCTTCACCTCCGAAAAAAGCGATCAAGTTTTGACAACGAGTATGGTTTGCCGTTGATTTCAAGCGAAACAAGATGTTCTCTAGTAATCTCGTATCGCTCTAACACGTCACGTAACGCTGCTTCGGATTGAATGCTTCCAGTGAAACCAACAATTCTCCCAACGTCGTTTCGATACTCTAAGCGAATCCAAATCGGGTACGGCATAGCGTTCACCTAGTCATCATTGCGATATTTTTTCAGTCGCTCTTCTAACTCACGCCGTTTGCGTTCGAGCGCTTCTTGATCCGTCTCGGCTTTTTGTTCATATTGCGAATAATCGGTGTTAAGCCAGTCTGGAATAACTTCCGTTCGAACGGCTTTTTTCCTATTCGTGCTAGAACCATTACGCTTCTTGGATTGCTGCTCTTTAAATGCTTTTTGTGCTGCATGCACTTGTTCGACGGTTTGATATCCCTTGTCTACCCAGTCGCGCAAAATGGTTTCAACGTACTTCCATGTCTTGACGCCATTTTCTACTGCAATTTTCATCGCTTCTAAAACCAGTGTTTCAGATGTGTCATCGATCCAAGTTGAAATCTTTTCGCTTATGTAGCCACCAATCGTGCCAAATCCGTTTTGTTCAAAGAAAGCGAATGGATTCTCGCGCACGCGTGCTTCTTCTACTTCTTCTTTTTTCTCTGTAGTAATCTCTGTAGTATTCTCTGGTATTGGTCTGTTCAAATTGAGCGCTTCGTCTGTCCATTTTGAACAGATGGACTGTTCATTTTGAGCAGATGGACTGTCGATTTCGTCAGTCGTCTGTTCATTTTGAGCAGTCGAGGTGTCATTTTGAACAGTCGTCTGTTCAAATTGAGTGAGTTTCTCATAATCAATGCGATACCATTTTGTTTTATCGATTTTGGACTTATTAAAATTACTGACAATAATAAGCCCCTTTTCTTCCAACTTGTTGATAATGCGGCGAATCGTGCTGATCGACCAAAATGGGAATTGCTCTTGCCACTCCTCGTATGTGTTGTATACCCACTTATAACCTTCGTGAATGTGATTGCTTCGCTCAAGCCAGTAATGTAACTGCTGCAGCACGATACTTTCATTCAAGCCGATCGTAGCCGCTAGTGACGGTAAAATCACTAACGGCTCTTCATCCATTAAAAGTCTTGTCGCCATGTATATCCCCTTCCTCCCTTGCTTTCCGCACTCCGTTTTGGCATAATAATCCTAGAAGTCTGAAATAAAAACCTGTATATCACCTTTTCCTAGTTGTTTGGCTATTTCTAACGCGATTTGGCGGCACTCGGACACAGTGAGCGCGTGAATGAGTGCCGTATGAATCGTTTCGAAATAGCCGTTTTCCTTTGTTGCGAATTCAACTTCAAATAGCATATTTACACGCATGAAGCATACAATGTAGTGATGCTTCGTGACCTCCCTTCTAACAAGGCAAAACATTCTTTTTCTCAAGCTGGCGCAACTTTGAATATACGGATATCTCACTTCGTTCCAAACGAGCTGCAAGATCTGAAATATCGAAAATGTCTTTATGTTGCCATAGGTAAAACTCTTCTTCTTCAGTCCATTTCCCTCTTTTTATGCGAGGGCTTTCTTTCGATAACAATACAGATAGCTGTTGCATTTGCTTTCCGATCGGACAACTTATGATGCATACGCTTTGTGTACCGTGATGCCGTTCTTTGCATCCTGTACACTTGTCTAGCAATTGCAAGATTTGCAAACGAATTTGTTTTTTCTCTTCCCGCGTCATACCATCACCCTAGCAATCGTGAGACAAAATCAATTTGAATGCCCCGTTTTCTCATGTCAGCGACAACTTCAAAAAGCTGCGCGCGACGTTTTTTCTTTTGTTCAATTACCTGCAATTCGTCTAATAAAAAACGCAACTCCAACATTTCGATTTTCGCTGTTTCATAGTCGCAGTTTCGAAGCGATTCTTGTATGTACTCGATGCACCGCGATGCCTTTTGTAACAAATCCTCTTCTTGCAAAAAGAGCATATCTTGCATAACCTCTTCCTCCTTCTGAATGAATGACTAGACGTCTTCGCAATGACCATATGCATGTATTCTGGCGCGGCTCCCCTTTTGGATCGTCGCCCGCTCTCGCTCGGTCTAGTGTGCATGCGCACCGATTGAAGTACAAGCTCATGGGCTGGGGGACACGCCCATTTTCAGGCTGGGAGATACCTGTTGCTTGTACTCCAATCGGCAAGCATACGCTTGCCCTTCCTTTCGCAAATCGTTTATGCTAGAATATGATTAGGTCAAAGGTTGATTGTTTATTGAGCGATGGCTAGTGTTGGCGCACTGGCCATTTTTCGTTTGTACCACTCTTGTTTTACCGTAAGTTCTAACGCTAATAGCAACGCTGGGTCATTACGCAACTCGGCACATAATTCTCTTACCTCACGCGCTGTCATTACCCGACTTGCTGTGATTACAAAGTACATTACCACCACTCCTTTCGTGACTGTTCTAATCGTTTGTTCATTTCCTTTTTCCACTCCAGCAACGCTTTGCCGTATTCACTGTTGAGCTGTCCTTCCCGTGAGAGCCGCGAAAATTCGCTTGTGTAAAAATGAATCGCCTCGACGTCCGTCATTTTCGATAGGTCTGGTAACTGAATCATTTGATTTTCCCCCTTATTTTCGAATAAATCCTTTCGTCTGCAACTTTGTACGATGTTTCTTCCACATGTTGAGCCATGAAAAACCATAATCAACACATATAACTGCGACGTATTGTGTGAGCGCTACAATCGCATCTATTGCTTGTAAAATCGCTTCTTCGAGGTGTTGTTTATCGTACTCCCTAATCGCTCGCGGATGGTTTGCTACACATACATTTTCGATCGCTTGTAGCGCTTCGGTTAATTCCTCTTTCGTTTTCATCGCCACACTTGCTCGGTGAAGATCGACGACCTCACCGTCCAGCTTCACTGGTCCCCAGCCTGTGTATTCTGCTGCTGCTTCTAACGCCACCCATGGATTGTTATGCTTTTCGGTGAAATATTTCGATATGTTCGGTTGCACTCGATACCGTCCGTTTTCTTGCTGAGAAACTGCTTCGCGAGATTCATAGATTTCAAACGAAAGCTGTTGTTGTGTCATCCCTGTCGCCTGCCGTGCCGCTTTCACCGCATCGGCCGCTCTACCACGTTTCATTTTCTGTTCTCCCCCTTCTACCATCACCATTGAGAATGGCATGTTACAGTATCATTAGAACAACCAGCGTGAACAGTGGAAGTTCATTGAGCGATCCGTGATTTTGTGTTGGTCTTTGTCGTGAATATGTCACGGAAATACTTGGCTAAAAACTCCTCCATACGCGATGCGATAAAGCACCAACGCTCTCCTTTTTTCTCTGGGTAATACACAAAACCACCGTTTTCTAAATCAAGCATTTGCCGATAGCGAGGATGCAAGAGGATGTTCTCTTTGAGCCAATCCTCGCTATAGCCTGTTCGTTCTTTGAGATCTTGCATGGACCACCAGATTTTATCCAATTAAACCTACCTCCTTTGCATTAAAACATCGCTCATTTCCGTTACTATGGTTGTTCGTAAACCTTGTTTCAGTCAGGTCGTTTTTTGTAGGAATTTCCTCCTTCTTGGCGAATGAATACGGCAGGAAGGAGGTGAACATCATGTTAGGTCGTATCGATCATCGTAAAGAATTGCTACTGCAGTTTTCGTATGAATGTGTATTCAATGCTGAACAAGCAATCCGTGGGTTTAGTGAATTTAAAAACCTGTCTGTTTCTTTACAATTCATGAACCAAGCTTTTCAGTGTGCCAAGCTCGCTCAATATTTTTACTCACAAAATTATCAACGAGGCGAAATTCAAGAGTTTGAAGATTTCGTTCACCAGTTCGGCATCCTCAATAAAGAGTTCTTAGGCTCGTTGCAGGAAAATAGTGATCTTCAATGGTCTTACATCGAGTTAAACAATTTAGAAAATATATTCAACGAACTTAAAACGAGATTAAATTAACGTTAACGAATTGGCGTATATCCAATGACTGACTTTACTTGTTCTAAAACTGTGTATGCCTCATGAACCAATAAATGATGTTTTGATAGGATCTCAAAAATATCTTTACAAAGTTGGTAATGCTTATCCCCTATATGTGGTGGTTTAGCCGTCGTTGCCGCGGCGGCTTCCTTTTCTAACTTGGCGTTAATCTTCGCCCAAACCTCTGGGAACAGCTCTTTGTGAAGCAGATCGACCGCTTCTTTTAGGTCTGCTTCACTGAAATTATTCTGTCTTAACATAAGATGAAAATGGGCGATAATCACGTATTTGTTTAGAACGCTCATCTTACTCACCTCCTTTCATGTCATAGTGGATTGAGTTGTCAAGGAGCAAAGGCTTGCTATGCTGATGTTATATTACGTAACTTTTGGTTGCTATCTACTTCAAAAAAAATTGTCCAGCTTACTCCAAGAACAGGAGCTATTTTTTTAGCAACATCTACGGATGGTCTTCGCTCGCCGTTCTCGATCATCCCATAGTACTGCCGCGTGATGCTTAATCCAGATAGTTCTACAACTTGTTCTTGGGTCAAATTTTTACTTTCTCTTGCCTGCACAAGGGTTTCTCTAAGTTGTTCTTTAGTCATAAAACTCACCTCCCAGCAACCAAAAGTTGCTTTGTTATTTTTAATTATACGCAACAAAAAGTTACTGTCAATATTAATCAGCAATTTTTTGTTGCTAGTAATTAATTTTTGTTTATAGCAACAATATGTTGCTTTATAATAAAAACAGATGCGTAAGAAAGGGGATTTTAAATGTTCCCTGTTAGACTTAAAACGTTGAGATTGCAAAAGAAGCTAACACATCAAGATATGGCTGATTTTTTAGGAATAACTCGCCAAGGCTACTCGAAATACGAAAACGGACAAAGCCAACCGGACATTGATACCATCAATAGATTGGCGCAGTTTTTCAACGTCACCACCGACTACCTACTCGGTCGCACCGATGATCCGAATCCGCCAGAGAGCGACAATGAGGAATTAGGTACACTGGCGAGGATTAATCAGCTCATCAAAGAGTATGGAATCGAGCAGATGGGATTCTTTGATATTGAGAAGTGGAAGCATCTAACCGAAGACGAAATTAGGGAGATTATTCAACATTTCGAGTGGGTAGCGCATAAAGCTGCACAAAAAAATAAGTCACCAGGAAAAGACACCGAAGAATAAATAGACAAGGTGTCTTTTTTATTTTGCAGGAGGGGATAACAATAGAAAGAGTTATTAACACAAAAATTGTAGGCGTTACACGAAAAAATGAAGATGGTACATCACGACAAGAGCTAATCGCTGAGTGCTATGAGGGCGAAGAATTATTTTTGGAAAGAGAACCTGATAACGAACATGATCCAAACGCTATTTCGGTATGGAATGAATATGGCGAACAGCTGGGGTATATAAATAAAGATTTAGCATCTAGACTAGCTCCCCAGATGGATAAAGGGATGCGCGTTGCATGTTTTGTGACAGCTGTTACTGGGGGATACGATGACAAATCTTATGGCTGCAATATCAAACTTATTTTAGATCCGCATCCAGAGGAAGAGGACAACACATTCATTAACGAGATTAAGATTAAGCCAAACACTTTTGTCTATCCAATCAATAATAAAGAACCAGCAATGGATGTTACAAATGCAAGTCAAGATACGCAAATACATAATACACAAATGCACGTAGTTAAGGATACTGTACCTAAACAACAGAATACCGAAGGCGCAAAAAAACAAAAAGAAAAAACAAAATTCAGCTGTTTAGGGTGTGGATGTTTGGTTTTTATCATCATAATTATTATTTCGGTTCTGATCGTTATTCTTTAATGTATCGGAGCAAGAAAACAATGAATCAAGATGGGTTACTCATAAGATGAATGTGAAGAATAAAATCAACGTGGCTAAACACCTAGGGCATAGATAAACATTTTAGGTGTTTTTATTTTTAAAAATTAATCATTACACAGTCGAAAGGGAGAGGGATTATGACTAATTCAACAAAATTCTTTGCTAATCAACGTGAACAATCAAAGGTTAAGACAGCTATACTAACCAAATATTTCGGTGCTTGGACCCAAATTTTGATTCCACGCTCGCGAACTGGTAGAGTAGCATACATAGATTTATTTAGTGGTCCTGGGAAATTCGAAACGGGAGAAAATTCAACTCCTTTAATCATTCTCGAAAAATGTGTTAAAGATGACAAACTTCGTAAAAGCGTGTTAACCATTTTTAATGATGCGGATCCAAAATTCGTTGAAGAGTTACAAAAAAATATACAAGTCATTCCAAATATAGATACACTGACCTACAAGCCCCAGATATTAAATTCAGTTGTTGGTGACGAAATTGCTCAAATCTTTTCAGGAATGAATTTAATACCTACTCTTGCATTCATCGATCCTTGGGGTTATAAAGGATTAACTACTAACCTTGTCAATGCATTAATTAAAGACTTTGGCTCTGACTGTATATTCTTTTTTAACTATAACAGAATTAGCATGGGACTAAACAATCCATTAGTAAAAGAACATATGGATGCATTGTTTGGTCCAGAAAGAGCTGGTGAAATGCGTTTAAAAATCAAAAATCTAACACCAGAAGAGAAAGAATTATATATTGTGAATGAATTAGCAGAAACTCTATCGAATAATCGGGCTAACTATGTTTTACCGTTTCGATTTTTAGATGAAAAGAAAAACAAGACAAGTCATTACCTCATTTTCGTATCGAAACATGTGTTAGGCTACTCGATTATGAAAGATATTATGGCCAGCGAAAGCAGCTTAAAGGATGACGGAGTTGCAAGTTTCTCTTATATACCAGTTAAACATATTGAGAAATACCAAAATGTTCAGCTTTCTTTATTATCTCAATACGAAAGACCTCTCGATAGTTTAGGACAGGATTTACTATGTACATTTGCAGGTAAAACTTTAACTGTGGAGCAAATTTATCAAAAACACCATGTAGGAACTCCATTCACTAAACCAAATTATAAAGAAGCTCTTCGAAGACTAGAGGAAGAAACCAAAATATCAGCAGATCCACCAGCTGAAAAAAGAAAGATAATCAAAGGTGTACGCACATTAGCAGACACAGTCAAAATTACATTCCCTCCTAAGAACTAGTGTTCTTATTTTTGCTTTTGCATGGAGAGATTTTGTTGTATAATATCCCTAATAGGAGGGATAAACATGGCTGGTAACTCAAGTATTGAGTGGACGGAAGCCACTTGGAACCCTGTCACTGGATGCACAAAAGTTTCTGAAGGTTGTCGCAACTGCTATGCGTTACGCATGGCAAACAGACTGCACGCAATGGGAAATCCGCGTTATAAAAACGGTTTTAATGTAACACTACATCACGATCTCATTGATCTGCCACGCAGTTGGAAGAAACCAAGGAAAATTTTTGTGAATTCCATGTCAGATCTATTTCACAAAGATGTTCCGCTTGAATTTATTCAACAGGTATTTCAAACGATGAACGAAACGCCGCACCATACTTATCAAATTCTCACTAAGCGTCCCGAAAGACTTTTGAAACTCTCGCCATCTCTGAATTTCACTCCAAACATTTGGATGGGAACAAGTGTAGAGAATGAACAAGTGAAATCGCGAATTGATTTGTTACGTCAAGTTCCTGCTCAAATCAGATTTTTATCTTGTGAGCCACTTATCGGTCCGTTAGACAACCTAGACCTTACAAATATACACTGGGTCATTGTCGGTGGCGAATCCGGTCCTGGGGCACGACCAATGAAAATTGAATGGGTTCGAAGTATCAGGGATCAATGTCATCAGCAGAATGTAGCATTTTTCTTCAAACAATGGGGTGGAGTTCAGAAGCACAGAACAGGTCGTATACTAGATAACAAAACATACGATGAATATCCAACATTAGTTACTACTTAGCCCTAACACTAGGGCTTTTTCTTTTTCTTGCCAAAACAAACATTTGTTCGTATAATCTCCTCTAGGGAGGGGATTTTATGCAATTATGTCATTACTACACAACAGCGCTTGAAGATTGGGTAACAAACTTATACCAACGTCTCGGCATCTTCCATCCATCACATATTGACATTGAATACATAGCGCGACGGATGAATATTTTCTTGCGTGAGAAACCGTTTCCGTCCACGCATCAAGTTTTCGGGCGATTCCGCTGCATCGTCGTCGATTCCCGATTGTCGAAAGAAGAGAAGCGCGAAGCCTTCTTTCATGAGTTGTGTCATATTCTTCGCCACGTTGGCGTGCAGAGTATGATGCCAGAGGCGTTCCGTGAACTTCAAGAACGCGATGCAAAGCTCTTCACGAAATACGCAGCTATTCCATATCACATGCTTGATTTCATCGACTGGAATGAGCGATACATAATCGAGCAGATGGCTCACATGTTTAAGGTGACACCAAAGTTATGCGAAGAGCGCTTAACACAAATTCAAAATCGCATATTAGTCAATCATTCATGCTTTAGCAATCACTTTATGTGTTTTGCTTGAATTATACCAGCACCGGACGACAAAACGCTTAAAATGATAAAGAAAGGGGTGAATACATATGGCCAGCATTCAAAAAATGAAAAACGGTTGGCGTTATCGTGTTTCATACAAAGAAAATGGGCAATACAAAACGAAAACGAAGGGAGGATTTCGTACCAAAAAAGAAGCAGAATTGGCTGCTGCGGAGCTAGAAAAACAATTACACAAAGGATACGACATCAACGCTGGCGATCAGCTGTTTTCGGAGTATATGCGGAATTGGTATGAGGTGTATAAGAAAGGGAAATACAGCTTGGCGCATGAACGAAATATCGAATTATCCGTCCGGTTGGTCGAAGAACATTTCGCTGGCGTAAAATTGAAAGATATTACACGTGACATGTACCAAAAATTTATTAACGAAATCAGCAAAAACCACACGACGGCGACGGTCCAGAAACGGCACACGTACATTAAATCGTGTCTCCGGGACGCGATCGAGGACGGAATTATTACGCGCGATCCGACATATAAAGTCATTATAAAAGGCGAATTAGAAACAAAATCAGAGGAATTAAAGTACCTTAATTTCGATGAAGTAAAAAAGCTGGTAGTCGAAGTTAAAAAAGACATGAAGCCAAAATACATCTCCAGATACATCATTCTGTTCGCGATTGCCACCGGTGCACGGTTCTCTGAAATTATGGGACTTACATGGGATTGCGTTGATTTTAAAAACAAAACGATTACAATCAATAAAACGTGGGACTTTAAAGATAAACATGATTTTAGCGACACGAAGACTTTTGATTCAAAACGAACGATTACGATTGATGACGAAACGTTAAACATGCTAAAAGAGCTGCGGAAACACCAAAACGAGTTGGCGATGAAAACTGGATTGCGAAATTCAAAGAACTTAGTGTTCGTTAACACGAAAATGGAAGTCATCACAAATAACGCGGTAAACAAGACGCTACAAGCGTTATGTAAAAAGGTTGGGGTTAAACCTATCACCTGCCACGGACTGCGCCATACGCACGCTTCTATGCTTTTATACAAGGGGATAAACATTAAGTATGTGTCCAGACGGCTTGGCCATAAAGATATTGTAACCACCTTGCAAACATATTCGCACATTTTAGATGAGATGGAACAAAAAGAGTCCCGACAAGTAGACTTAACGATGATAGAATTGTACAATGCAAAATAAAAAAGCCGTGCAAAATTCGTGCAAAATTTTTTCGAATTCTATCGTTTTCAATCGGATTTTCGAAAAATAAAAAACGACCGCAAACGCAGTCGTATCAAGGGTTTGATGATTTTTAATCTGAACCATCGAGATAAAAAAAACGCCCTCGGCAGGATTCGAACCCACGCTAAGAGAACCGGAATCTCTCGTGCTATCCACTACACTACGAGGGCATAAAGATAAATGCACTTACCATTATAGTGAAGAAGAAAAAAAAATGCAATAGCCATGACGTTTAAAATTTCGGAAAGCGGAAACGATGAAAGAAGGGATGATGAACCAAAAACACGAATACATATAAGCAAAAGGGATTTCATTTGACCTTTATTGACCTTTTTTGTATGATAAAAGTACATAAAAAAACGAATGATCGGAGGAGGAAGAGTATGAACTTAATTCCTACAGTTATTGAACAAACGAGCCGCGGGGAGCGCGCCTATGACATTTACTCCCGTTTATTAAAAGACCGCATCATTATTTTAGGAAGCCCAATTGACGATCATGTTGCCAACTCGATCGTTTCTCAGCTTTTATTTTTAGCAGCTGAAGATCCTGAGAAAGACATTTCTCTTTACATTAACAGCCCTGGTGGATCGATTACAGCGGGCATGGCGATTTACGATACGATGCAATTTATTAAGCCAGACGTATCGACCATTTGTATCGGTATGGCGGCTTCCATGGGTGCATTTTTACTTGCAGCAGGTGCCAAAGGAAAACGTTTCGCATTGCCAAATAGTGAAATTATGATTCACCAGCCGCTTGGTGGCGCACAAGGTCAAGCGACAGAAATCGAAATTGCGGCAAAACGCATTTTATTCTTACGTGATAAATTAAACCGCATTTTGTCTGAAAATACAGGACAACCGATCGAAGTCATTGAGCGCGACACAGACCGCGACAACTTTATGACAGCAGAAAAAGCAAAAGAGTACGGTTTAATTGACCGCGTATTAACACGCGTTGACGAAAAATAAAAAAGGCGGCATGCCCGCCTTTTTTTATTATGCTTCTTGTTCAACATAGTGCACAAGCTTGTTTAACGCTTCTTGTTCATCGGATCCATCCGCATAAATCGTAATGACCGCCCCTGTATGAATCGCTAAACTCATAACACCCATAATACTTTTTGCATTTACTTTTTTTCCGTCTTTTTCGATATAAACGTCAGCTGAAAAGCGGTTCGCTTCTTGAACAAACAACGCGGCTGGGCGCGCTTGTAATCCTGTTTTTAGGCGTACTTCCACTTGTTTTTCTACCATCATGTATTCCTCCTATAATTTTATAAAGATTTATGAAAATCAATTGGCTGACCGGCGCGAAGCCGTTCTGCAATTTCATCTAATTTGCGCAGACGATGGTTAATACCAGATTTGCTAATTTTTCCTCCCGTAACCATTTCCCCAAGTTCTTTTAATGTTACATCTTGATATTCCATGCGCAATTTTGCAATTTCACGAAGTTTTTCTGGCAGTTGATCAAGTCCAATCGTTTCGTCAATATAACGAATGTTTTCAACTTGGCGTAACGCTGCGCCAATCGTTTTGTTTAAGTTCGCCGTTTCGCAATTGACAAGACGATTGACAGAATTGCGCATGTCGCGGACGATGCGCACATCCTCAAATCGCAGTAACGCTTGATGTGCTCCGATAACGCTTAAAAACTCGGCAATTTTCTCCGCTTCTTTTAAATACGTAATAAATCCTTTTTTTCTTTCTAATGTGCGGGCATGTAAATGAAAAGCCGTGTTCATCAGTTCACAAAGCGATTCGTTATGCTCACGATACAATGAAAAGATTTCTAAATGATAAGACGATGTTTCCGGATTGTTGACGGATCCCCCTGCTAAAAAGGCACCACGCAAATACGAGCGCTTGCAACATTTTTTTTGCACAAGCTCTGGTGAAATGGAACGGACGAAAGAAAATCCTTCTTCCATAATTTTTAAATCTGACAATAACTCATGCGTCCCTTCTACCACGCGTACAATATACACGTTGTTTTTCTTCAGGCGCATCTTTTTACGAACAAGTAGTTCGACCGCTACGTCGTACCCTTTTTTTAATAACGTATAAATTCGCCTTGCAATCGCGGCATTTTCCGTTTGAATATTTAACAATAAACGGCGATTGGAAAACGAAATCGAACCGTTCATTCGAATTAAGGCGGACAATTCCGCTTTTAAACAACACGTTTTTACTTCGATATTCGTCAATTCTTTTTTTGTTTCCGATGCAAACGACAACAATCTCACCTCCTATGAATATGTGCCGTGCGAAGGAGGTGCAAGGAGCGAAACGAGCAACGCCGCTACTTTTTTTGTATCGTGACGCACCGTTCCATCTCGCTCATCGATGATCGCATCACAAATGACTTGTAAACCGAGCGCCTCTAACTTTTCCGTATCACAAACGACTGGTGCAGCCCATTCTTTTGCATACCGTTCTTTTGTTTCTGGCAAAATCGGCGCATCGTTTACAATGATTGCATCTAAAAATGCACACGCCATATGATCATACAGCGCTTTCACATGATCGCTCGCCGTATAGTTTAACGTTTCTCCTGCTTGGGTCATGACGTTGCATATATATACTTTTTTCGCTTTTGATTGACATACCTCTTCGCCAATTTTAGGAACGAGTAAGTTCGGTAAAATGCTTGTATACAAACTCCCGGGACCGATGACAATTAAATCAGCCGACCGCAATTCCATAATCGTTTCTTCGAGCGGTTCAATATTTGCGGGAGTTAAAAATACACGTTTTATTTTTTTTCCGGAATACGGAATTTTCGACTCCCCTGATACAATCGTCCCATCTTCCATTTCCGCATGCAACACAACGCTTTCATTCGCTGCTGGCAACACTTTTCCGCGCACATTTAACACTTTCCCCATTTCACGAACTGCATGCACAAAATCGCCCGTAATAGACGTCATCGCCGCTAAAATTAAATTACCGAGCGAATGACCTGATAACCCATTTCCGTTTTCAAAACGATGTTGAAACAGTTCAACGATGAGTGGCTCCACATCAGAAAGCGCAGCAAGCACATTTCGAATATCTCCAGGCGGGGGCATATCGAGTTCGTCGCGCAATCTTCCCGAGCTTCCGCCGTCATCTGCAACGGTCACGATCGCTGTTAAATCGACATTATATTGCTTTAACCCACGAAGCAACACAGGGAGACCTGTTCCCCCACCAATGACAACAATTTTTTTCATCGGTGCGTATCCTTTCTTTTTGCAATATCTCGATGTGACACGTGCGTTGTATATTCGTCTGCAAAATGGCGCGCGATATACTCCGCTAACGTAACAGAACGATGCTGTCCACCTGTACATCCGATGGCAATCACCACTTGGCTTTTTCCTTCTCGTTTATAGTGCGGAAGCATAAACGCCAACAAATCTGTGACTTTTTCAATAAATTTTTGCGTTTCCGTCCACTTTAATACGTAAGATGACACTTCTTCATCTAATCCTGTTTTTGGGCGCATATGTTCAATGTAGTGCGGATTTGGTAAGAAGCGGACATCAAAAACGAGATCAGCATCAATCGGTAGACCGTATTTAAACCCGAATGAAACGACATTGACAGAAAAAGTGGTCGTTGCTGGCGTTGCAAATGTTTGAACAATTTTTTCACGCAGCTCTCGCGGTTTTAAGCTGGACGTATCAATAATCATTTGTGCGCGCCCTTTTAATTCTTCAAGCAACTCGCGCTCCAACTTAATCCCTTCAAGCGGCAACCCGCTTGGCGCAAGCGGATGAGAACGGCGCGTTTCTTTATAGCGGCTGACGAGCGTCGCATCGCTTGCATCTAAAAATAAAATTTGTGGGGTTACCCATGATGTTTCCGCTAAATCATCCAACGCCGCAAAAAGACGGTCAAAAAAGTCACGGCTCCGCAAATCCATGACGAGTGCAATTTTATTCATTTTATTTCCTGATTCTCGAATTAATTCAAGAAACTTCGGCAACAATGTCGGCGGTAAATTATCGACACAAAAATAACCTAAGTCTTCAAAACTTTGGATAGCTACCGTTTTTCCTGCCCCCGACATCCCTGTAATAATAACCATTTGAACATGTGCTGAACCTGTGCTCATCTTCCTCTCCCCTTTCTTTAATTCGGATCAAGTCGGTAAGACAACAACTCAAATTCCTCTGTATACGTAAACGTACCATACATCATTCCTGTTCCTTTAATGACATAATCAATAATATGGTAATCGCCCGGCGCCATCGGAAGCGTTGGAATGTGCTCAATGGGATGCCAAGCAAGTTCTCCTTCTTCACATTGTAATACGTTTTCACCTTCAAAATGTTCCGCAAAAAACGTGAACATCATCCACTCTGAAACGACTTCTTCTCCTCGTTTCATGACAAATGTAAATACCCCTTTTAATTGAGGATTTTTAATATAAATGCCTGTTTCCTCGCGATATTCACGCACACAAGCTTCTCGTACCGATTCCCCTTGTTCCATTTTCCCCCCCGGTGCTACCCACCAGCCACGCCGAGGCTTTTTCAACAAAAGAACGTGTCCGTCTTTTACTAATACGCAGTTCGTTACTCGTTGCAACGTCCGTTCACCTCAATACTCAATAATGAATATGTTTTTTTCATTATACTATTTCTTACAAACGGTCACAAAGTATAAATTTTGAAACGTTTTCATCACGTAAAAAAGAAAGCACGGGACGAAAGCCCGTGCCAACAAGTGTATATAAAAAGGGGGTCAATTACTTACTTTTATCATACTCTTTTATTGTTTCAAGCGTGTTACAGTTCAATTAAAGCAACATTACGTTTTTATTACTTAATGTTAAGCTTTTCCTTTAGTTCTTCCACGTAATGTTGTGCGCTTTGTGCCGCAATACTTCCGTCTCCTGTTGCCGTAACAATTTGACGAAGCGACTTTTCACGAACATCTCCCGCCGCAAAAATGCCAGCCACTTTTGTTTCCATCAGTTCGTTCGTTTCAATGTAGCCATTTTCGTTCGTAATGCCGAGTGAAACAAACGGCTTTGTTAATGGCACCATACCGATGTAAATAAACACACCGTCACATGGAAACTCACGCTCTTCCCCTGTTTGCATATGAACGAGCGTCACGCTGCCGACACGACCATCTTTTTCGTTAATTTGCTTTACTGTATGATTCCAAATGAAATCAATTTTTTCATTTGCAAACGCCCGTTGCTGTAAAATTTTTTGTGCACGCAACTGGTCACGGCGATGAACGATCGTCACTTTGCTCGCAAAACGTGTTAAATATACGCCTTCTTCAACAGCTGAGTCTCCACCGCCAACGACGACAAGCTCTTTCCCTTTAAAAAACGCTCCGTCACATACCGCACAATATGAAACGCCGCGTCCCCCTAACTCTTTTTCACCAGGAACGCCAAGCTTTTTATACTCCGCTCCTGTCGCAATAATAATCGCACGCGCTTTATATTGTTGGTTGCTTGTTACAACCGTTTTATATTGTTCGCCATCAATCACTTCTTTCACATCGCCGTATGCATATTCAGCACCAAATTTTTTCGCATGTTCAAACATTTTTGTCGCCAATTCGGGTCCAAGAATATGGTCATATCCCGGATAGTTTTCTACTTCTTCTGTATTTGCCATTTGACCCCCAGGAACTCCACGCTCAAGCATAAGCGTCGATAAATTCGCCCGCGAAGTGTACACCGCCGCCGTCATTCCCGCCGGACCTGCGCCGATAATAATGACATCATAAATTTTTTCTTGTGACACGTTTCTTTCACCCTTTCTGCATACATGACTGTTCATTTTATTGTTTCCTATCTCTATCGTAATACAACAAAGCAAAAGGGTCTATTAACTTGCTCATTCGTGCCACTGTTGTTTAATGATTTTCGCATACTTTCCAACCGTTGCTACTGACACCCCGTAACGCTCTCCAAGCATGCGCTGCGTCACACGCTCACCACGATGTTTACGAAACATATATTCAAATGCCGCTGCCCATGCCTCGTGATTGGAAAATGAATCGATTTCCCTCATCGCCTGAACAAAAAAAGAAAACCAAGCAATATATAAAGGCTCGTATTCAAAACCGTTATGTTGAACAAGTAACGTAACAATGCGGTGCGCATCTACCATAGGTTTTTGAAATTCATTTCCATATACATAATCGCTCCACTGTTGTAAAAGCGGATGAGACCACGATTGCTTTGGAAACGGACAATCGTCTGCTATAAACGATTTGCTGATTAAATATAGCGCATAAAATGAAGAAGCTATATCTTGCTTTTCAAATAGCGATTGAATATGCTCAATCGTCTGTTCACGATAGCGCCAAGGCTCGCTTCCTTTTTTATCTGGATGAAGCGCAATTAATTTTTGCCACATCGACTCCGCTAACGTGCGATATCCCATATGATATGCAGCATATGCATACCAATAATAAAACGGTGCATCTCCTTCAAAGCCGCGCCGTTGTAATTGACGGAACCATTGAAAAGCTAAGTCATAGCGTCCAACAATCGCAAACGTTACTCCAAGCTTATAACGGTGCTCAAGTGAAATCGGATATACGTTTTGCAACGAATGAGTGAGTAAAAACAATCGCTCTTGTTCCTGTAAATAATACGAAAACACCGCATCATTGCAAAGCGCATGTAAATTTCCTGGATTTTGCTTTAAAATGTATTCGATCGTTTGCCGTGCCTTCCCGACATTGCCTTGATAAAAATAAGCGAGCGCTAAATTGTTGTAAGTGGCCCAATTTTCTGGATGTTGTTCAATCATTTCTTCAAACAAAGCAATCGCTTCCTGAAATTCACCTTTTTCAAGGAGCGAACGAGCCCGTTCTTGTTTTATTAACATCTCGTCATAATTGAGCCACTCATCATCATCTTGTTCAATCGTTAAAATATCTAATAAATCGAGCGTATATTCCGCAAATTCCCCGTCTGGCTCGCGCTCCATATATTGTTCAGCATACTTCGCCGCCTCGCCAAATAACCCTAAGTGGGCATAGTTGTTTGCTAAAAAATAAAAGCATTCCGTTAAATCGTCATCACGTTCAATAACGCGCAATAACCATTCGTTCGATTGCGCATATTCCCCCAATTCTGACAATACAATCGCCAATTGACATGCAAATGTGCTTTGTTCTGGCTCGAGTTGTACCGCCCGTTGCAAATATGCTTTCGCTTTATGCAAATCACGGCGACGATAACATGCTAATCCTTTATTAAAAAAGTACGTACCGTCTTGAATAAACGGAATGACTTTTCCGACACGTTTTTGCAAATGTTTTTCCATCGAACCCTCCATGTTGATTTCTTTCACCGAAAGAAAGTATACCACATTTTCGCTCCAGAACAACATGGATGGGCGAAAAAGCGTTACCGATGACGCTCCGCTAATACAGAAAGCACATCATCGAGCGACACGCGCTGTTCACGCAACAAAACGAGCAAATGATACAATAAATCGGCTACTTCCCATCGCAGTTCTTCTTTTGAACGGTTTTTTGCCGCAATAATGACTTCTGCTGCTTCTTCCCCAACTTTTTTTGCGATTTTATCGATTCCTTTTTCAAATAAATATGTTGTGTACGATCCTTCAGGACGCTTCGCTTCACGCTCCGCAATGACTGATTCTAACACATTTAGCACCGCAAAACGATCTCGTTTAGCAACAGGCTTTTCATCTTGCAACCGATGATGAAAACAAGAATATTCTCCCGTATGGCATGCCGGTCCTTTTGGTTCAACAAGAATAAGAAGTGCATCTGCATCGCAGTCGTAGCGAATATCAACCACTTTTTGTACGTTTCCGGACGTTTCCCCTTTATGCCATAGCTCTTGTCGCGAGCGACTGTAAAACCATGTTTCTTTCGTTTCTAACGTTTTTTGTAGCGATTGCTCGTTCATATATGCTAATGTCAGCACTTCTTTACTGTGCGCATCTTGTACGATGGCTGGCACAAGCCCTTGCTCATTAAATCGAATATTCATCGAACGTTTACCCCCTTTTCGCGCACGTACTGTTTCACTTGTTGGACAGACGTTTCTTTATAATGAAAAATCGAGGCTGCTAATGCCGCATCCGCTTGAGCCATTTGAAACACATCAACAAAATGTTGAGCGCACCCCGCTCCTCCCGATGCAATGACAGGGACGGGCACCGCTTCACTTACTCGTTTCGTTAAATCTAAATCAAAGCCATCTTTTCCGCCATCGCGATCCATACTTGTTAATAAAATTTCTCCTGCCCCGCGCTTCACAGCCTCTTTCGCCCAGTCAACGACTTCCCAATCTGTTGGGCGTCGACCGCCATGCGTATAGACGCGCCACGACTGCATCGTTGAATCATACTTTGCGTCAATCGCCACAACAATACATTGCGAACCAAAAAATTGCGCTCCTTCTGTAATAAGCTCGGGACGCAACAATGCCGATGTATTGACAGACACTTTGTCCGCACCCGCACGCAAAATCGTTTTCATATCTTCTAATGTGCGAATTCCCCCTCCGACAGTAAACGGAATCGCAAGCTGAGCAGCAACACGGCGCACGACGTCTACCATCGTTTTTCGACCTTCGTGTGACGCAGAAATATCTAAAAAAACAAGCTCGTCCGCCCCTTGTTCATCGTATACGCGCGCAAGCTCAACCGGATCGCCCGCATCGCGCAAGGAAACAAATTGCACACCTTTCACGACGCGACCATCTTTCACATCTAAACAAGGGATAATGCGCTTTGTAATCATTTCCCCACCGCCTTTAACGCCTCAGCGACTGTAAACTGATTTGTATATAACGCTTTGCCGACAATCGCTCCACATACTCCATCGCTTTCAAATTGTTTTAAGGAGCATAAATCATCAAGCGAGCGAATGCCTCCGGAGGCAATGACACGTTTGTTTGTTTCTTTCGCTAGCCGAACGACCGCGTCGATATTTGGTCCTGATAACATGCCATCTGTCGCAATATCAGTAAAAATAAACGTTTCCGCCCCAGCTTCCGCAAGCTGTTTGCCAAGCTCAACAGCATCGATTGTTGATGTATGCGTCCATCCTTCTGTCGCAACAAACCCATTTTTCGCATCAATGCCGATGACAATGCGCTCACCATATGTGCGAAGCATCGCTTTCACAAATGGAGGATTTGAAATGGCTGCGCTCCCTAAAATGACGCGCGCCACACCTCGCTCTAAATAATATGCGACATCTTCTTCCGTACGAATGCCACCACCAATTTGAACGTTCACCCCAAGCGTCTTTGCTACTTCAACGACGAATGTATCATTCACTCGTCTACCTTCTTTCGCCCCATCTAAATCGACCATATGAATCCATGTCGCACCTTGCGAAACGAACGAACGAGCCATTTCAACCGGGGAATGACCGTATACCGTTTCTTGACTGTAATCTCCTTGTATAAGGCGAACGCACTTCCCACCGCGCATATCGATCGCTGGATAAATAGTAAACATTAGCCCCTCTCCCTTTCTACAATCCTCGCATAGTTTTGCAATAGACGCATACCGAGCGTTCCGCTTTTCTCGGGATGAAATTGTGTACCAAATATTGTGCTACGTCCAACAACTGCAGGAACTTCCACATCATATTGGGCGCTAGCTAACACAACCGTTGGTTCATTCGTTTGCACATAATACGAATGAACGAAATATACGTGCCCTCGCTCAACACCATCGAAAAGCGGAGATCGTTGATGAAAAATGAGCTCGTTCCATCCCATATGTGGCACTTTATACCGTTTTCCCTCTTTTGTCATACCGCTAAAACGAACGACGCGACCTGGAAGCAACTTTAACCCAGACGTCAAACCATTTTCTTCGCTTTCTTCAAACAACAGTTGCATGCCTAAACAAATGCCGAGAATCGGCTTTCCTTTCGCTACTTGTTCGTGAATAAACGAATCAAGCTTCGTTTCTGCTAAAATGTGCATCGCATCTTTAAATGATCCAACACCCGGTAAAATGAAGCCATCTGCTTGGCGCAATTGATTTTGATCACTTTCAACAATATACGGTACGTTTAGCCGTTCTAACGCTTTACTGACGCTATATAAATTTCCCATTCCATAATCAATGATGCCGATCATTTACAACATCCCTTTCGTCGACGGTACCGATTTTACGCGCGGATCGATCATCGTTGCCTCATCGAGTGCACGAGCGAGCGCTTTAAATACTGCTTCAATCATATGGTGCGTATTGCGACCGTAATGAATGATGACGTGTACATTCATTCGTGCTTCTAACGCTAACTTCCATAAAAATTCGTGCACAAGCTCGACATCAAACGTCCCTACTTTTTCACTTGGAAACTGACCGCGAAACTCGAGATGTGGACGATTGCTTACATCAATCACGACTTGGGCAAGCGCATCGTCCATCGGAACGAACGCATTTCCGTATCGTTTGATCCCTTTTTTATCACCGAGCGCTTCTCGAATCGCTTGCCCTAAACAAATACCGATATCTTCTGTCGTATGATGATCGTCAATGTGCGTATCTCCTTTCGCATGAACAGACAAATTAAAATGTCCATGCTTTGTAAATAAATCAAGCATATGTGTTAAAAACGGTACCCCTGTTTCTAACTCTGCTTTTCCTTCCCCATCAATCGCAAACGTAAGCTCAATTTGTGTTTCATTTGTCACTCGTTTAATTGTCGCTGTTCGCATTATTTTTCTCTCCTTTTCAACCGTTCCTCTACTGCTCGCGCATGTGCTTCAAGCCCTTCTAACCGCGCAAATGCCGCAATTTTTTCCACATGTTGTTGCCATGCTTGCTTGCTATAAAACACGATGCTTGATTTTTTCATAAATGCATCAACTGTTAGCCCAGACGAAAAACGGGCGGTCCCATTTGTCGGTAATACATGATTCGTTCCCGCAAAATAATCTCCAACCGGTTCAGAGCTGTACGGGCCTAAAAATATCGCACCTGCATGTCGAATGTCACTTAATTGCTCAAACGGCTCGGCCGTCATAATTTCTAAATGTTCTGGCGCTAATTCGTTTACGACATCGATCGCTTGCTTCATCGTATCGGTCACATAAATGACACCGTAATCGCGAATTGCTTTTTGTGCGATGTTTTTTCGCGGGAGGGTAGCTAATTGCTTTTCGACTTCTTCTTCTACTTTTAACGCAAGCTGTAAAGACGGGGTAACAAATATGCTAACCGCTCGTTCATCATGTTCCGCCTGCGATAATAAATCCGCCGCAATTTCATTCGGCTTTGCCGTCTCATCCGCTAGCACAACAATTTCACTCGGTCCCGCAATCATATCAATGTCGACTTGGCCGAACACTTCCCTTTTCGCAAGTGCGACATAAATGTTTCCAGGTCCAAAAATTTTATCGACCGGCTCAATCGTCTCCGTGCCGTACGCTAATGCAGCAATCGCTTGAGCGCCACCAACTTTATATATTTCTTGAACGCCGAGCTCACATGCCGCAACAAGCACAGCAGCCGGCAACGTTCCACGCTCATTTGGCGGGGAAACGATGACGATACGCTTTACTCCAGCCACTTGCGCAGGAATGACATTCATCAGTACCGATGACGGATAAGCCGCTGTTCCGCCCGGCACATATAAACCGACCGCATCAAGCGGAGTTACTTTTTGTCCGAGAATCGTTCCATCTTCGCGCGTCATAAACCATGACGTCGCGCGTTGCCGCTCGTGATATTCGCGAATGTTTTGTGCCGCTTCGCGAATAATATGAACAATTTCTTCATCAATGAGCCAATACGCTTCTTCAATTTCTTCTTGCGTAACTGCTAGCGTATGAAGTGAAATGCCGTCAAACATTTCCGTATATTTTTTTAGCGCGGCATCTCCGTTATTTCGCACCTCATCAATCATTCGCTTCACCGCTTGTCTTTGCTCTTCCGTTCCGCTTTCAATCGTCCGCCGAAGCGAAACCGTCCCTTGTACACGTTCAATTCTCATTGCTCTCCCCCGCTTTCTCAATCGCATATGTTAAACGATCAACCATATGTTCAATCGCCCGATCTTGCATACGATAACTTACTGGATTGACAATAAAACGCGACGTTACATGAACAATTCGTTCAAGCTCAATGAGCCCATTTTCTTTTAATGTTCGCCCTGTCGAAACAATGTCGACGATTCGTTCCGCTAAACCAATGAGCGGTGCTAATTCAACAGAACCATTTAGTTTAATAATTTCCACTTGTTCCCCTTGTTCACGAAAATATGTCGATGCGATATTTGGATACTTTGTTGCGACTCTCGGGGCGATCGGATGAACGCGCGTGTTCGGTAGCCCTGCCACCGCCAAATAACAAGGGCTAATGCGCAAATCTAACATTTCATACACATCACGCTCTTCCTCAAGAAGCACATCTTTCCCAGCAATGCCGACATCGGCAACCCCGTGTTCCACATATGTCACTACGTCCATTGGCTTTGCTAAAATAAAGCGCAGCTGCTCGTTCGGCACGTCAATCATCAATTTTCGTGAATGTTCTAAATCATCAGGAATGTCATATCCGGCTCGTTTTAACAATACGAGCGCCTCCGTAAAAATACGTCCTTTTGGCATCGCAACCGTCAGCATCATTGTTCATCCTTTCCGCGCTTCCCTAATACGTACACGACATCATCAAACGATGCAGTAAATTGATCCATATTTTGAATACCTGCGATGTGCTGCAATACAACGTTTTCTCCTTTTCGCCTCATTTCCGCTGCTTTCGCATATGCCTCAGTGAAACGTTCTTGACTAAAAATAATGCACGTCGTTTTTTCTCCACGCTGTTGCTCCCCAATCGCTTCCATCAGACGATCGAGCCGCACGCTAAAACCAGTCGCAGGTGATGGACGATGAAATTTCGCTAGCAATTCATCGTATCGTCCACCATTTCCAAGTAAAAATCCAACGTTTTTGGCGTACACTTCAAAAAGAACACCAGTATAGTAGCTCATATGGCTCACTAAGCTCGTATCTAATTTCACCATATCGGTAACGCCATACTGGTCAACATACGTCCATAATTGTTCTAATTCATCAAGAGCGCGTCGCTCCGCTTCTGTCGTCGCATATGCTTTTCCTTCTGCAACGACTTCCTTTCCACCTCGTAATGTTAAAAGGCGTAAAAGGCGATCGCGATCAATCGAAGAAAGCGGCAATGACTTGACATGCTCTCGATAACCGACATAATTTTTTTCATATAAAAAGCGACGTAACGTTTCTACTCGTTGTTCTTGACGCAAAATATCAAAAAACAACGCATCAACGTAACCAATATGACCAATCGTTACCGTAAAATCACGTAGCCCTGCCCGCTTTAACGCAAAAATCATTAAACTAATGACTTCCGCATCGGCATACATCGTGCCGTCTCCGATGTATTCCACACCTACTTGCTCAAACTCTGCCGGTCGTCCTCCTTCCCGCTGTTGAGCGCGAAATACATTTGCTGCATACGCTAAACGGAGCGGGCAACCTTCCTCATACAGCTTCGATGCCGCTAAACGAGCGATGGGGGCAGTCATATCTGGACGCAATACGAGCGTATGTCCTTCACGATCAAGCAGCTTAAATAGTTGCTGATCTAAAATAGCCGATGCCTTTCCAACCGTTTCGTCATATTCTAACGTCGGCGTTTCAATAAACGAATATCCCCACGTTTCGATTTCTGCCATCATCGCTTCGCGCAACAGACGTTTTGTTTTATATACATCCGGCAACGTATCCCGCATGCCGAGCGGCTTCTCAAACATAAATACTCTCATTTTCGTCCCGTCCTTCTTTTACTTTAGTTCGCTAATATATTAGCAAAGTAAAGCTTGTTATTTGTAGTTTACTCTCCGTTTTTCGTTTCGTCAACTACAAACTCATTCGATGTTTTTCGATTTGAATCCTTTCTATGATTAATAAAAAAACGCCTTAGCGTTCGCTAAGACGAATGATTTGCATCGGATTGCCGCCAACAAATGCGCCAGCCGGCACATCGCGATGTACGAGCGTGCCTGCGGAAACAACGGCACGATCCCCGATCGTGACACCCGGCAAAATGGTTGTATTGGCTCCAATCATGACATCGTTGCCGATGATGACGTCCCCAAGCCGATACTCGTTCACTAAATATTCATGCGCTAAAATTGTCGTATTATAGCCAATAATTGTGTTATTGCCAATGCGAATTTTTTCTGGGAACAAAATATCTGGCATCACCATGAACGCGAGCGCTGTATGTTCGCCGATTTCCATGCGTAAAAACGTGCGATACAACCAGTTTTTCAGCGGAAAAAAAGGAGTATACCGCCCGATCAAAATGACGATGACATTTTTCAATACTTTCCAAAATGAAACGGTTCGATATAGCTGCCATAAAGAGTTTGCCCCTTGTACAGCATGGCGTTCAGTTTTTCTCAACGCCAGTCACCCCTAAAATACTTAGCAAATCGCTCATTTTCTCAAGCATAAAATCCGGCTCGTATTTTGCTAAATGCTCGCGTCCTTTAATCGTCCAAGCCACTCCTGCCGTTTTTGTCCCCGCCTGTTTTCCTGCTAAAATGTCATGGTGATTATCCCCAACCATTAACGTTTCTTCCGGCTTCGCTTGTAAACAAGAGAGCGCTTTTTCAATCGGTTCCGGATGCGGTTTCGCATGTTCAACGTCATCAAGCGTAATAATGCATTCGAAAAACGAATCTAACTTTGTTAACTTCAATCCCATATTGACCGTATGACGAATTTTCGTCGTCACAATGCCGAGTTTAAACCCTTGTTCGTGTAACGTTTGTACCGTATCATATACCGTTTCATATTCTTTCACTAACGCATCATGATGGGCATGGTTAAACGCCCGATACGTTTCAATCATTTCATCGACGCGCTCTGGATCGATTGCTTCAAACGTATCACGCAACGGCGGACCAATAAAAGCGAGCACATCTTCGCGCGTATATTGATTTGGATAGTAGTGGTTGAGCGTATGCAAAAATGACTCAATAATTAAGTCATTCGTATTAATAAGCGTTCCATCTAAGTCAAACAAAATCGTATTAATATTCATACGTTGCTTCCTTTCTTTTTCGATGTTCGATTTGATTCCAAATAAAACTAAGTGTAGCCGTTAATAAAATAGCTGTGACGAGCCGAATGACAAGAAGTGGCCAGACGGGAATGCCAAGCGGCACAAACAATAACGTATCTTCTACAACCGCATGGCACGCCACTAAAAATAAAAACGTTAACGTTAAATCTTTTTTAGACACTCCATCTTCTTTTACCGCTTGAATCATCACGCCCGCGCCATAAGCGAGCCCGAACAATAAACCTGCCGCCATCGTCAGCGATGCATTTTCACGAATGCCGAGTAAGCGCGCAAACGGAGATAACCATTTCGAAAACGTATCAAGCCACCTTAATTCTTTTAACACTTGAATGGCAATCATCAATGGAATAATGATCAACGCAAGCTGTCCAATGCCGTATAACGCTCTTTCCACTCCTATCCAAACGATTTCTCCCCACGTATTCGGCGTTGTTGAAGCCTGTGGTACAAGTCCATATTTCGCCATTTGTTGTCCGCCGTCCCATAAGACGTGAATGAGCCAAGCAGCACTAAACGCTAACCCGACGCGAACCACAACCGTCCACCAAACACGAACACCGACTTGCGCGGCAACGGCAGACTCAACGAGCATATTGTGCGAAAACGACAACATGACAGCCAAAATAAACACTTCTTTCACTGTTAAATCCATCGTTAACATCGCACCAATGCCAGCGTATAAATTTAAAAAATTGCCGAGCACTAAAACGAGTGCAGCATCCCCCGGTAAACCGATCCAACGCATTATCGGCGTCAACATGTTTGTCACCCAAGGTAAAACGGGGGAATATTGTAACAATGTTACAATGACGGTAATCGGAAAAATGACTTTTCCGAGCGTCCATGTCGTTTTCAATCCAACAAACAAACCCCTTTGAAACATGCCGCTCTCCCCCTTAATCGTTGTACCGCTCGTTTGCTAAGCCGCGCATGCGGCGCAAAACGATCATTCCAACCGCAAATGCAATAAGCAACAGTGAAATAAACTGCGCCATACGAATCGTTTCAGTCAACATTAAACTATCCGTCCGCAATCCTTCAATGAAAAAGCGCCCGATTGAATACCAAATGATGTACGTGAAAAATAACTCCCCCCGCCTTAAATTTCTTCTCCGCAACGCAAGCAAAAGGAGAAAACCGAGCATGTTCCATAATGATTCATATAAAAATGTCGGATGATAATATTGCCCTTGTATGTACATTTGATTAATGATCCAATCTGGCAAATGTAAACTTTCTAAAAACGCACGCGACACCGGCCCACCGTGCGCCTCTTGATTCATAAAGTTGCCCCAACGTCCGATCGCCTGCCCTAAAATAATGCTCGGGGCTGCAATATCAGCTAATTTCCAAAACGACAATTTTCGCTTTTTCGCAAAAATGACACCTGTCACAATTGCACCAATTAAACCGCCATGAATGGCCAAGCCACCGTGCCAAATTTGCGGAATTTCACTTATATGTTTGGAATAGTAGTCCCATTGAAAAATAACGTAATACGCACGTGCGCATAAAATCGCAATCGGCACAGCAATTAATACAAGATCAACAAACGTTTCTTTTCGTATACCTAACCGCTCGCTTTCTCGCGTAGCTAGCCAAAGTCCAAGCAATACACCCGTCGCAATAATGACGCCGTACCAGTAAATTGTAATTGGACCGATCTGGAAAAAAACGCGATCGAGCGGTTCAATATGCATGAACATTCCTACTCATCCTCTCATTCATAATCGTGTTCCGCATCGCCAATCGCATCCGCCAGACGAGCAGAAAATTCTTCCGCCGCATTCACGCCCATCCGTTTTAGACGGAAATTCATCGCCGCCACTTCAATAATGACCGCTAAATTTCGTCCCGGGCGAACAGGGATCGTTAATTTCGTCACTTCCGTATCAATAATTTTTACCTTTTCTTCTTCAAGACCGAGACGATCGTATTGTTTGTTTGGATCCCATAATTCTAAATCAATGATGAGCGAAATACGTTTATGCGGGCGCACCGCTCCTGCTCCAAATAGCGTCATGACGTTAATGATGCCAAGTCCGCGAATTTCAAGTAAATGTTCAATCAGCTCTGGTGCGCTACCAATGAGCAAATTTTCATCTTCTTGGCGAATTTCGACGCAATCATCTGCCACGAGGCGATGTCCGCGCTTCACGAGCTCAAGCGCCGTTTCACTCTTTCCGACACCGCTTTTCCCTGTAATGAGCACGCCGACACCGTACACATCGACGAGCACACCGTGCACAGCTGTCGTCGGTGCTAACTTACTTTCTAAATAGTTTGTCAGACGGCTAGCAAGCCGCGTCGTCTTCATCGTTGAACGCATCACCGGCACTTCTTTTTTCTCTGATGCTTCAATCAGTTCTTTTGGCACTTCTAATCCGCGTGAGACGATAATCGCAGGGGTAATATCGGTACATAACTTTTCCATGCGCAATCGCTTTTCTACAGGTGTTAATCGTTCAAAAAACGATAGTTCTGTCATGCCGAGCAATTGTACACGTTCCGCTGGATAATATGCAAAATAGCCGGCCATTTCAATGCCCGGACGAGATAAATCACTCGTTGTAATCGGGCGATGAATCCCTTCCGCCCCGCTTACAAGTTCAAATTGAAACTCATCAATTAAATCTTTTGTCCGCACTTTCGGCATATGAATCCCTCCTTCTTCCTTTTCTCATTGTAACACTTTCACGTAAAAATAAAAACGCTCACGCACGAAGCGGAACGTTTTACTTTTCTTTTCTCACTGACTCAATGATTAAGTGAAATAAAGAAATAGCAAGCGATGCAAATAATGCAGTACGAAAGCCGCCAATTTGAAACGAACTTCCCATGAGCCATGCTGTCATCGCTAATGTGATTGCGTTAATGACGAACAAAAACAATCCAAACGTCAATACAGTGACAGGAAGCGTTAGTAAAACAAGTAGCGGTCGAACGAACGTATTGAGAAAAGACAAAAGGACACTGGCAACGAGCGCTGCCCCAACGCCTGATAAATAAATGGAGTCAAAATATCCGGCTAGCGCCAGCAATAAAACAGCGTTGATTGCGATATGTGCAACCCATCTCATACAATGTTCTCCTCACTTGGAATAATTAACACTGCAAGCGCATATAAAATCGCAAACGGCATGACGCCGGTAATCAATAATAACGCGACAAACAATAAACGAACGACGGTTGCATCCATGTTCATGTAAGCTGCTAATCCGCTCAACACGCCCGCAACCATGCGATGATGACGAGGTCGCACAAGCTTTTTCATTCATATATCCCTCCCGCTTCCTGTATCACTTGTATACCTTTTATAACATTCCAAACAATGACAATCACATGTACAATGCCGCCAACAACGATCCCGATAAACGGAAGGCCGATCCATCCGTCTACTCCAACGATTGTGAATATAAAAAACAATCCAAACGCTATCATGACAATCGCAATAGGGATGAGATGAGACAATAATGATTTTTTCGCATGCTCTTTTACTCGTTCATGTTTCGTGACAAAATAAACGATAATCGGAAATAAAAACGGAGCAAAAAATACACTGAAATAACATAACGCCGCAAGCAATTTATTTCCTTCCATCCATATCTTCCCCTTTCCCTTTACTTATATATACGATTGATGGAAAAGAAAGTTTCGTAAAAAAACCGAGCGCATTATACGCTCGGTATACGTTGACGCATGCGTTCGCGGTCGCGTTGTAAAATCGGTAGTAAGTACCGTCCTGTATATGATTGCTCTATTTGTGCAACTTGTTCTGGCGTACCTGCCGCAACGATTTGTCCGCCGCCATCTCCACCTTCTGGTCCAAGGTCGATAATATAATCTGCCGTTTTAATGACGTCCAAGTTATGTTCGATGACGAGCACCGTATCCCCTTGTTCAACGAGCCGCTGTAAAACGTTTAATAAACGGGCAATATCATCAACATGCAAACCCGTTGTCGGTTCGTCTAAAATGTATAACGTTCTTCCTGTTGAACGGCGATGTAGCTCCGATGCTAACTTCACCCGCTGCGCCTCGCCTCCAGAAAGCGTCGTGGCCGGCTGCCCGAGTTGCATGTAGCCAAGCCCGACATCGTAAAGCGTTTGTAGCTTTCGTTTAATTTTCGGGATATTTTCGAAAAACGTCAACGCCTCTTCGACTGTCATATCAAGCACTTCCGCAATGTTTTTATCTTTATATTTCACTTCCAACGTTTCGCGGTTGTACCGTTTCCCGTGACATACTTCACACGGCACGTACACATCAGGCAAAAAGTGCATTTCAATTTTAATAATTCCATCCCCGCGGCACGCTTCACAACGACCGCCTTTTACATTGAAGCTAAACCGCCCTTTTTGATATCCGCGCATTTTCGCTTCGTTCGTCGTCGCAAATAAATCGCGAATATCATCGAAGACGCCTGTATATGTCGCAGGGTTCGAGCGCGGCGTCCGCCCGATTGGCGACTGATCAATGTCGATCACTTTATCTAAATAGTCGATGCCGCGAATGTCTGTATGTTCTCCCGGCTTCACTTTCGCATGATGTAATTTTTGCGCTAACGCTTTATGCAAAATTTCATTAATGAGCGTGCTTTTTCCTGAACCGGATACGCCTGTCACCGCAACAAACAGTCCGAGCGGAATGCGAACATCGACGTTTTTCAAATTGTTTTCTCGCGCCCCGATTACTTCAAGCCAACGACCGTCTGGCTTTCTCCGTTCAATCGGAAGCGGAATAAATTTTTTCCCTGATAAATATTGGCCCGTTAATGAATGCGAATCGTTCATTACTTCTTCCGGTGTTCCAGCGGCAACGACTTGTCCGCCGTGTGCTCCGGCTCCCGGCCCGATGTCAATTAAATAATCTGCCGCAAGCATCGTATCTTCATCGTGCTCAACGACAATGAGCGTGTTCCCTAAATCGCGCATGCTTTGCAATGTCGCAATTAATCGATCGTTATCGCGCTGATGAAGACCAATAGAAGGTTCGTCTAACACGTATAATACACCCGTTAAGCGCGAGCCAATTTGCGTCGCTAGTCGAATGCGTTGCGCTTCTCCTCCCGAAAGCGTTCCTGCAGCGCGATTTAACGTTAAATAATCGAGTCCGACGTTTTTTAAAAAACCGAGCCGTTCAACAATTTCACGTAAAATCAAATGGGCGATTTTTTGTTCTTTTTCCGTTAGGTGAAGCGTTTCAAAAAACGTTAACGCTTCGTTCACCGACATCGCTGTCACTTCGCCAATATGTTTGCCGCCAACGAACACAGCTAAACTTTCCTTTTTCAAACGGTTGCCATGACACGTCGGACACGGCTGTTCGGTCATATATTTTTCCATTTGCTCCCGTACGTAATCGGACGTCGTTTCACGATAACGGCGTTCAACGTTGCGCACGACCCCTTCAAATTCCACATACGTTTCACGCACATGACCGAAGTCGTTTTCATAACGAAAATATATTTTTTCGCCATTTGATCCGTACAATAAAAGGTCGAGCTGTTCTTTCGGCAACTGTTTTACAGGCACGTCCATATCGATGCCGTAATGTCGACATACCGTTTCTAACAATTGCGGATAATATTGCGAGCTTTGCGGTTCCCATGGAGCGAGCGCATGTTCACGAAGCGTCAGCTCTTTATTAGGAATGACTAAATCGAGATCGACTTCAAGCTTTGCCCCTAATCCGTCACATGATGGACATGCGCCGTACGGGCTGTTAAATGAAAATAGGCGCGGCTCTAGTTCGCCGATTGAAAAGCCGCAATGCGGACAAGCATGATGTTCACTAAATAACAATTCTTCTTGTCCGATCACATCGACGAGCACTTTGCCTTCTGCAAGCTTTAACGCCGTTTCAAGCGAATCGGCAAGGCGTGACTGAATACCTTCTTTCATCACAATGCGATCTACGACGACTTCAATACAATGTTTTTTATTTTTCTCAAGCACGATGTCTTCCGATACGTCACGCAATTCTCCGTCGACGCGAACGCGCACATACCCTTGTTTTTTTATTTCTTCTAACGTTTTCACATGCGTCCCTTTTCGTCCGGAAACGATAGGCGCTAATATTTGCATCTTCGTCCGCTCTGGATATTGCATAAGGCGGTCAACCATTTGTTCAATCGTTTGCGACGTAATTTCAATGCCATGCGTTGGACAAACAGGGCGACCGATGCGCGCAAACAGTAAACGTAAATAATCGTAAATTTCCGTCACCGTTCCGACCGTTGAACGCGGATTGCGGCTCGTCGTTTTTTGGTCAATGGAAATGGCAGGCGACAGCCCTTCAATCGAATCGACGTCCGGTTTGTCCATTTGCCCTAAAAATTGGCGGGCGTACGCCGATAACGACTCGACATAGCGCCGTTGTCCTTCCGCATAAATGGTGTCAAACGCAAGCGATGATTTTCCAGAGCCAGATAACCCCGTCAAAACAACAAGTTTGTTGCGCGGAATGACGACATCAATATTTTTTAAATTGTGCGCACGCGCTCCTTTGACGACAATATGATCCATTCGTTACACCCCAGCTTTCAATTCTAAAATGAGATCGCGCAGCTCAGCAGCCCGTTCAAAATGAAGAGCTTTCGCTGCCTCTTTCATTTCTTGTTCCAGTTTGGCGATGAGCGCAATACGTTCTTCTTTCGATAAATGGCGAACGTCTTTTGTTTCATACGTTTCTTTTTCTTCCGCAGCAAACGTCGCACGAATGACATCTGGAATGTCTTTTTGAATCGTTTTTGGCACGATGCCATGCTTGCGATTGTACGCTTCTTGAATGGCGCGACGCCGCTTCGTTTCGTTTATCGCGATTTCCATCGATTTTGTGATCGTATCGGCATACATGATGACATGACCGTTTGCATTGCGCGCTGCCCGTCCAATCGTTTGAATTAACGAACGCTCAGAACGTAAAAATCCTTCTTTATCGGCATCTAAAATCGCGACAAGCGACACTTCAGGAATATCAAGCCCTTCTCGCAATAAGTTAATGCCGACGAGCACATCATATTTACCTAATCGTAAATCGCGAATAATTTCAATGCGCTCAAGCGTTTTAATTTCCGAATGCAAATAAGCGACTTGAATGCCGATATCTTTTAAATAATCGGTTAAGTCTTCTGCCATTTTTTTCGTCAACGTCGTCACAAGCGTTCGCTCATTGCAAGCGATTCGCTTTTGAATTTCATCGACTAAATCGTCAATTTGTCCTGCGATTGGTCGCACGTCAATGGTCGGGTCTAGCAATCCGGTCGGACGAATAATTTGCTCGACAACTTCTGGACAATGTTCCAACTCGTACGGACCCGGTGTGGCAGAAACGTAAATGACTTGATTTACTTTTTGCTCAAATTCTTCAAACGTGAGCGGACGGTTATCTAACGCTGACGGCAAGCGGAAGCCATGTTCGACAAGCACTTCTTTTCTCGCTTTATCGCCGTTATACATGCCACGAATTTGCGGCAATGTCACATGCGATTCATCAATGACAATTAAAAAGTCGTCAGGAAAATAATCTAATAATGTATAAGGCGTCGAACCAGGCGGTCGCAACGTTAAATGGCGCGAATAGTTTTCGATACCTGAACAAAAGCCCATTTCTTTCATCATTTCAATATCGTAGCGCGTCCGCTGTTCTAACCGTTGCGCTTCAAGCAATTTTCCTTGCTCGCGCAGTTCGCGAAGCCGCTCTTCTAGTTCTTTTTCAATATTTTCAATCGCCAGTTTCATTTTTTCTTCGCGCGTAACGAAGTGAGAGGCTGGAAAAATCGCCACATGTTCTCGTTCCGCCATCACATGTCCCGTCAACGCATCTACTTCGCGAATACGCTCAATTTCATCACCAAAAAATTCAATGCGAATACAATGTTCATCGCGAGAAGCTGGGAAAATTTCGACGACGTCTCCGCGCACCCGAAACGTCCCACGACGAAAATCAATATCGTTTCGTTCGTATTGAATGTCGACAAGCCGACGAAGCAAATGATCGCGCTCCATCTCCATACCGACGCGAAGCGAAACGACAAGTTCACGATATTCTTCCGGCGAACCTAAACCGTAAATGCATGAAACGCTTGCGATAATAATGACGTCGCGCCGTTCAAATAACGCAGACGTCGCGGAATGGCGCAATTTATCAATTTCATCGTTAATGCTCGCATCTTTTTCAATGTACGTATCCGTTTGCGGCACGTACGCTTCCGGCTGATAATAATCGTAGTAGCTAACAAAATATTCAACAGCGTTGTTCGGGAAAAACTGTTTAAACTCGCTATATAACTGACCCGCTAACGTTTTATTATGAGCGATGACTAACGTCGGTTTATTTACTTGTTGAATGACGTTTGAAATCGTAAACGTTTTTCCTGTTCCTGTTGCCCCAAGCAACGTTTGATGCTTTTTCCTTTGCTGAATTCCTTCGACAAGCTTCTCAATCGCTTTCGGCTGATCGCCACGCGGCTCATAAGCGGATACTAATTGAAATGTGCTCACAACGGTCCCTCCACTTCATTTCTACTTCGTATTGTACCATACAAATGAAACGAAAAGCGAAAAATACGAACAGATATTCTATGAAAAAACCTGCCCATTTGGACAGGTTTACGATTGTTTTTGTTTCTCGACCATTTGTTTTGCATATAAAAATCCGACAATGAGCGACGCCAAATCCGCAACAATTTCATACAACTGATCCGTATATCCTTTCACGTATGACGCCACTAACAAAGCGACAGTAAGCAACGTACCGACATAATGGTTATACGTAACCCGCGTAAACAAAATGACTAACAACGCCGGTACAATTAATGCTAACACAAACCACATAGCTATCCCTCATCTCTTACGAATAACAGTCCGAGTTCGTGATGTTCGCCTTCAAATAAAGCCGTTTGCGCAAAACGAACTTCCCCGCTTTCGTTTAGTACTTCTAGCTTACAAAACGCTCGATTTTGTTGCAACGCCGCGTAAAACTCATCTTCCATTGCGACTGGGGTACCGTTCACCTTTACAATTACTTCCCCGACTGAGAGCGCCATTTTATGCGCTGGCGTGTTCGGCAACACCCCTAAAATGACAAGTCCGCTCATTCGCTTCGTAAAATATGGCGGAAATTTTTGTTCATATAACTTGGCGGATAAAGCGATCCATTCTCTCCATAAAATAGCTACTACTGCAGCAACGATCGCGAGCGGCTTCACCCAGTAGCTACCGATCGCCAATAAACTGACGACACACGCTAACCAACCGATGCGTTTTGCCGTCCATTTCTCTAAATGGACAGGTAGTCCCGTTTGCACACGTTGTGAAAAACCAAGCAAAAACGGAACGAGCACGAACGAATACGTATTGCCACCAGAAATAATTGGCCACCACGCCGCAAACGATTGCACGCCATCCCCCGGCACAGGGATGATCAACGGCACAAGCCAAAGCCGCTGAACGAACTGTTCACCGATCACAAGCCCTCGCTTACTCGTCACAAGACGAGGAGAACTTAGCTCTGCTCCTTCCCGATGAACGAGCCACATTTCGATAAACAAAAGCAACCCGATCAGAAACGCGACAGCTGTCACATTCGTTTCTGTCATGTGTGGGAAAAAACGCGCAAAAAACGGCTGCGCCCACTCTGTTTGCGCAAAAAAACTAACGGTAAATATGACGATGCTTCCGACATATGCAGCCGACAACAACCGAAGCTGCATAAACAAACTGCATACGATCGTGACGATTGTCCAAAAGACGAGCGTATCATTCGGGAGAACAACCCCAGCCCCAACAGTCACAAGCGAAAAAATGAACGCAAACCAGCTGCGCGAGCGAATCAGGGCACGCCACTCACGCGATGTTCGGTACACGCGCGTATGAAAATCTCGCCGTTCTCGTTGCACGCGACGCCAGCCGATAAACAATGCAAATATGACCGCATAATATAATAACGGTTGTAGCCAAAACGTTCCGAACGCTTTCAGCCATGCCATTCCCCATTCCATTTCCATCATCTCCATTTTTTCCGATCGTCTATTTTGTATTGTAACAAATTTCAAACGTTTATGGTTGACGAAAATTCACTTTCTTTGCCGAATGAACACTAGTTTTGTCAACGAACAAGGAATTTTATGAAAAGTGTCTAACTGTTTGTTCATATATGATCGGAAGGAGCGTGGAACGATGGAGTTAAAAACGAGCGCAGTAGCGAAGCGTCTTGGGGTGTCGACGAAAACGGTACAACGATGGGTGAAAAAATATAACATTCCTTGCACAAAAAATGAAGCAGGACATTATGTATTTACGAACGAAGCGATCGAACAATTAGAAAAATATAAATTTCTCGGCGTGGATGAAGAAGAAAAAGAACACATAGAACAACGGCTCGATGAACTTGAACGAAAAATAGAACAAAAAGCAGATGACGTCGTCTCTTTTCAATTGCTGCAACATCGACGCGAAATGGAAGAAATGCTCCAATATATCCAACAGCTCGAACAACGCATTGTTGAACTTGAACGGCAAAAACAAACCGAACCGATCATCGAACAACCAACAAAACAAAAACGACGCGGCATCATCAGCTTCTTTTTATAAAAACTCCCCCTGCCTATGAAGGCGAGGGGGAGTTTGTTTACTTTCCAATGAGTTGTAATGCTTTTTTCAATTGTTCGTCGTATCGTTCGTCGCGAACTGCTTCCATCACTTTTGTTTGCAACATATTCGCTGTTTGCTTATCAATTTTCCCTGTCGCTTGTAAACCGTTTGCTTTTTGGAACGCTTGAACGGCTTGTTCTGTTTGTTTGCTAAAGTAGCCATCTTCACGCCCTGGATCAAAACCGAGACCTTTTAACATTTGTTGCGCGCTTTTCACTTGTTCGTTATTCATGTCATATGCTAAAGGCTTGTCGATTTGAAGCGGATGCGCATAGAAAAAGTCAGGCTGTTTCACTTTAACATCCGGTTCAATTCCTTTTTCATGAATCCAGTTTCCATTTGGCGTCAGCCACTTGTATAACGTTAATTTAATATGGCTTCCGTCATTCATTGGCAACGCTTGTTGAACTGTTCCTTTTCCAAACGTGTTTTCACCAACGAGCATATACCCGCCCGCTTCTTTTAACGCCGCCGCTAAAATTTCCGATGCTGACGCGCTTCCGTTATCAATCAAAACGACGATAGGATATTGTTTTTTCTTCGTCATATTTGAGAAGAAACGTTGTTTATCGCCGTCGCGCTCTTCAATTTGTACATACGGCTTATCTTTTGTCACAAGCTCTTTTAAAATATCTTCCACACTTTGTAAATAGCCGCCCGGATTGCCGCGTACATCAATGACCAGCCCTGAGATGCCTTTTTTCTCAAATTCCGCTAACTTCGTTTTAAAATCTTCCGCTGTTTTTTCCGCAAACGATGTAATTTCGATATAGCCGATTTGTTTGCCATTTACTTCTTTCATTGATGCATATACTGTTTCAATTGGAATTTCATCGCGCACGACTTCGATCGTCAATACGCCGCTTACTCCCGGTCGAACGACTTCTAAGCGAGCGATCGTTCCTTTTTTCCCGCGAATTTTCAATACCGCTTCATATAAATCAAGCCCTTCTAAACTTTCGCCATTCACTTTAATAATTTGATCGTTCGGACGGAGCCCGGCTTTTTCTGCCGGCGATCCTTTAAACGGAGCAACGATCGTCACTTTGCCGTCAACCATGCTTACTTCCGCTCCGATTCCTTCAAAAGAAGAATCGAGCGACTCGTTAAATCGTTCCGCTGTTTCTTTATCCATATAAACGGAATACGGATCTTTTAACGTCGCGATCATTCCTTGAATCGCCCCGTCGATGAGCTGTTTGTCATCGACATCATGAACGTATTTTTGTTTAATCATGCTGTATGCTTGTTCAATTTTTTGAAGCTCTTCATTCGCCGGCTTCTCCGTTGTCGTTGGGATATTGATCGTCATCGTTGACGTATCGGAAGAAAGCGACTGCATGCCGACATACGTCACTCCTGAACCGAACAACATCGATAAAGCCATGAGTGCTGCGATTGTTTTTTTGTTCATTGTTTGCCTCCTCACCCTTCGATACATGAAAGGCATCACACCGTGTGCGATGCCTGTTTATTTTCATTATATGAGTAGCTTGTACCGTTCATAACTATGATAAAGATGTATTTATTTTACACCGATCGCGCCATTTTCTCAACCAATACGTAAAAGCACAGCAAACGAGCTGTGCTTTAGAATGGAATATATTTTAGTGGGTCTACTGCATTTGATTTCGATGCGTTCCAAGGGCCGCGATGCAACTCAAAATGCAAGTGCGCACCGAACGAACGACCAGTGTTGCCCATATAGCCGATCATTTGTCCTTTGCTGACGTTTTGTCCTTCGCCAACAAGACGTGATTCTAAATGAGCATACACTGTCGTATATACTTGTCCATTAATATAGTGCATGATAAAAATAACGTTTCCGTAGCTTGATGAATAGTATGAGCGATACACGTAGCCATCAGCTGCCGCAACGACAGGAACGCTAGCACCGCGTTTACCGATGTCAATGCCGTAATGGAATTCACCCCAACGCGGCCCAAATGTCGATGTAATTGGACCGTTTGCTGGGCGCATGAACGCCCCATCTGACACAGGCGGCAAACTGCCCCCATCGCCTTCAGACGAACCGCGACTCGCTAATGCGCGTTTCCGTGCTTCTTCTTGCTCTTTTTGACGGCGAATCATTTCTTGCAATTGGCTTTTCATTGCCGCTTCTTGTTTTTCAAGCAACTCTTTTTCTTCTTCTAAAGCGAGTTGTTTTTCTTCTTCATGTTTTTGTTCTTCTTTTAACTGCGCCATTAATTTTTCTTTTGCCGCGATTTGTTCATTCAACGTCTGTTTTAATTGTTGAAGCTCCGTTAGCTGTTTTTGTAAGCTAACTAACTGATCGTTTAATTGTTGTTCTTTCGCTTCTTTTAACGCCTTATCTGCTTCTTGCTCTTTAATGATTTGACGATCTGCTTCAAAAATAGTCGCAACTGCGCTCATACGGTCAATAAAGTCGCTAAAACTTTTCGCCCCAAGTAAGACGTCTAAATAGCTCACGACACCGCCGCTTTCTTGCAATGAACGCGCGCGCTCTTTCAGCAACTCATTGCGCTGTTCAATGCGGGCAGCAACTTCTTCAATTTCTTTTTTCAGCGCAACAATTTGTTGCTTCGTTTCCTCAATGTTTTGTTGTTTCGCACGAATGTTGGCGCTCGTTTCTTCTACCGCTAAATCGAGCTTTTTAATTTCCGCATCCAGTTTTTTCTGTTCTGCTTTTAACCGTTCAATTTCTTGTTGCGACTGCTCTAACTTGCTTTCGAGCGATGATTGTTTTTGTTGCACGCTTTTAATTTCTTGCTTTTTTTGTTGAATGTCGCGATTTGTTACCGCATATGCAGGCGCAGCAACACTTGTAAACAGCATCACGACTGCCACGATCGTTCCCCATCTGTTTCGCACCGTAAACCCCTCTCTCTTTCTATACTTTTAAAAATCGTCTCACTGACATCATGCTTCCCCACATACCGATGCATGCTCCTAATAAGACGAGCACAGCTGCCAGCTGCCATGCAAACGGATAAAACGGGAGAAGTTGAAAAAATGTATCTTTCAACTTTGGATACAACAAGTCAAATACGTACGAGTAAGCGGAAAGAACGATAGCGATCGGAATGATCGAACCGAAAATGCCGAGCCATAGCCCTTCAAGGAAAAACGGCCAGCGAATAAATCCGTTTGTCGCGCCTACTAATCTCATAATCTCGATTTCGCGACGGCGGGCAAAAATCGTAATTTTAATGGTGTTCGAGATGAGAAACATCGCTGTAAATAACAACCCGATAATAAGCGCTAATCCGACATTGCGAATCGTTTTCGTTGCGGCAAATAGTTTTTCAATTTGCCCTTTTCCGTATTTCACTTTGCCGACAGATGGCAACGGTTCAATTTGCTTTGCAATTTTTTCTGTATCAAGCGGATTTTTCGCTTTTACGATAAATACATCGCTTAACGGGTTATCTTGTTCAAATAAGCGGAATGACTTTCCGTCTTCTCCGAAACTTTCAATCAACTTTTGCAATTCTTCGTCTTTCGATGAATACGTCACTTTTTCGACGCCAGAAAGAGCTTCTAACTTCGCTCTGAGCGCATCTTTATCTGCTTCTGTCGCACTTAAATCGACGTGCACACGAATTTCGACGTCGCGCTCAATTTGTTTCGTTATATGTTGAATGTTGAGCATAATGACAAGAAATACGCCAACAAGCAAAAGCGTTACCGTGACAGCACTAATGGACGCAAACGTCATCCAACCGTTTCGTCCGAGACTTTTTAAACTTTCACGAAAATGACGGCGAAGGGTGTTAAGTTTCATAGCCATATTCCCCCTTCACTTCATCGCGCGCAATTTTCCCGCGTTCAATCGCAATGACGCGCTTGCGAATCGTATTGACGATTTCACGGTTATGCGTTGCCATGACAATCGTTGTTCCGCGATCGTTAATGCGCTCGAAAATGTCCATGATTTCCCACGATGTATCCGGATCTAAATTTCCTGTCGGTTCGTCGGCAATGACAATCGACGGATTGTTGACGATCGAACGCGCAATCGACACGCGCTGCTGTTCTCCGCCCGATAATTCATCTGGATAAAAGCGCGCTTTATGTTTTAGCCGCACTAAGTCAAGCACTTCCATGACGCGCTTGCGAATGTTTTTTGGCGATTCTTCAATAACTTCCAAAGCAAACGCGACGTTTTCATATACGGTTAACTTGGGAAGAAGCTTAAAGTCTTGAAAGACGATTCCGATGTTTCGGCGAAGCAACGGCACTTTGCTGTCTTTTATATTCGCTAAGTTGACACCGTTAATCATAATTTTTCCGCTTGTCGGCTTTTCTTCGCGATACATCATTTTAATAAACGTCGATTTCCCAGCGCCGCTCGGACCGACGACATATACAAATTCTCCTTGCTTAATACGAACGGAAATTCCGTTTAATGCAATGACTCCGTTCGGATACGTTTTATATACATCTTGCATTTCAATCATAAGCAACCACCTAAGTATTCGATGTTTTTCTACATATTCCTGCAAAATTCTTACCTCGTCCATTATATCATCATTTCCGACAAAAAGGGGGCGAATTTTATTTACAGTTATATTTCAAGAGTGTTACAAACGAAAAGAGGATGCTCCCATTGGCATCCTCTTTATTTTTTCGCTGCTAACCATTCCGCTACTTTATCGACATCGTCGCCTTGGAGTAGACCACCTGGCATACCGCCGCGACCGTTTGCGATAATATCTTTAATTTCTTCTTGCGAAAATTTTCCACCTGCTTTATCAAGTGCAGGACCAACGCCACCTTCTAAGTTTTGTCCATGGCAGCTTGCACATGATTTTTTGTAAGCGGCTTCTGCGGCTGAAGCTGTATCCCCGCCACCGTTGGCTGGTTTCTCGCTCGCGCTATCCCCTCCGCCACAGGCAGCCAAAATGATCGCTGTGCCAGCAAATAAGCTAAGTAGCTTCTTCTTCATACGAAATCCCCCTTGTCAACATTTTCATACACTTCTATTATATCGCATCGTTTTTACGTTAGGCACGTTTAAATCCTTCGCCAAGCACTTCCGCTGCATCCATAACGACGACAAATGCAGACGGATCAATGGTTTTCACTAATTGTTTCAATTTTGTGAACTCGCTTTGTGCCACAACGCACATAAGCATCGTGCGCTCTTTTTCTGTATATCCACCGTATGCATGTAGTTTTGTCACACCGCGGTCAATTTTATGCAAAATCGCTTCCCGCACTTGTTCTTCTTTCGTTGTAATAATCATCGCCATTTTTGAATTGCCAAAACCAACTTGGACAAAGTCAATCGTTTTACTCGTTACAAATAACGCAATTAATGCATATAGCGCCCGTTCTAAATCGAACACAAACGCTGCGGTTAAAACGATTAAACCATCAATTAAAATGACGCACGTCCCTAACGATAAACCTGTATATTTATGAATAATTTGAGCAGCTAAATCTGTTCCACCTGTCGATGCGCGACCACGGAAAACGATGCCTAGTCCTACGCCGACGCCAATGCCGCCAAACAGTGCCCCAAGCAATGGATCGTGCGTTGCCGGTGCCACGTCATGTGTCAAATAAACGACAAACGGTAAAAAGGCGGTACCGACTAACGTTTTTACACCAAACTGCTTTCCAAGCAATAGCACACCTGCGATAAATAGCGGAATGTTAAGCGCCCATTGTACGTATGCTGGCTGCCAACCGAGCGTCGCATGTAAAATCGTACTGATGCCGCTTACCCCACCTGATGCAACACGATTCGGAAGTAAAAATAAATTGAACGCAACGGCCACAACAGCCGAGCCGACAAGAATGTATACGTATTCGAGCACTTTTTCAACAAATGGATTTGTTATGTTGCTTCTTTTTCGCATGCTTCTCACCTTCCCTCGTGAGTATAGCATGCCCGATATAGGAAGTAAATGACATCGAATTAACGCAATAATGATTTAATATAGTGAAGTTAATATACATCTCCTCGATTTCCAATAGCCTCGATGTAAATCATTTGCTCGTGGTGATCAATGCGGAAAAGAATGCGGTATGTGCCAACACGTAAACGGTACAAACCTTGGTGTCCTCTCATTTTTTTAATGTCTCCTTGAGGAGGAATGTAAAGCAATCCTTTTAACGCTATAGCTATCCGTTCTTGTACTTCTTTCTCCTGCTTAGCAAGAAATTTTACCGCTTCCTTACGGTAAATCAATTTGTAAGCCAAATTCACGTTTTGCATCACCACCAGTCACATATCCTTCATCTCCTTGTAACTGGCGTTTTTCTTCTTCTGTTAACAACGCTTCTTCTTCGCTTACTTCTTCCATTTCATCCCACCATTTATGATCTTTTTTTGCTTTTTGCAGTAAATGCAATAAAAATTCGTAGGCTAATTGTTGATCGGATTCGTTTAACTGTTCAATCATCTCATGGAGCAATTTTTTGTCTACTGCCATGTTACTCCCTCCTTTCGTTATGTCCAGATTATCACGCTCTTTTTTCAGGGGTCAATACACAAAAAGGTGCCCATGTCGGACACCTTATCCTTGTTTTAATTTCGAACGTAAATATGCGTCGATAAAGACGTCAATTTCTCCGTCCATGACCGCTTGCACATTTCCGACTTCGGTATTTGTCCGATGATCTTTTACAAGCGAGTACGGATGAAACACGTAAGAACGAATTTGGCTTCCCCAGCCAATTTCTTTTTGTTCGCCGCGAATTTCTGCGAGCTCCGCCTGTTGCTCCTCTAATTTCTTTTGATACAATTTCGCCTTTAACATATTCATCGCTTTTTCGCGGTTTTTAATTTGCGAACGCTCTGATTGGCATGTGACGACAATGCCTGTTGGAATATGTGTAATGCGTACAGCCGAATCTGTCGTATTGACGTGCTGACCGCCGGCACCGCTCGAACGATACGTATCGACTTTTATTTCATCTGGACGCACATCAATTTCAATGTTGTCATCAAATTCAGGTACAACTTCGCACGAAACGAACGACGTATGACGGCGACCAGAAGCATCAAACGGTGAAATGCGCACGAGGCGATGGACGCCTTTTTCCGCTTTTAAATATCCGTATGCATTATGCCCTTTAATTAACAACGTGACACTTTTAATTCCTGCTTCCTCACCCGGTAAATAATCGAGCGTTTCCACTTTGTATCCTTTTTTCTCCGCCCAGCGCGTATACATGCGCAACAACATCGACGCCCAATCTTGCGACTCTGTTCCACCTGCGCCAGGATGAAGTTCTAAAATGGCGTTATTTTTATCATACGGTTCATTTAACAACAATTGCAGTTCAAATTCACTAAAGTCTTTCGATAATTTTTTCGCCTCAGACACGAGCTCTTTTTGCAATTCTTCATCTGGCTCTTCTTTAACAAGCTCGTACGTCACTTCTAAATTTTCAAATCGCTCTTCAAGCGAACGAAACTCACCAACTAAATCTTTTAGTGCATTTGCTTCACTAATGACCGCTTGTGCAGCTTTTTGATCGTCCCAAAAATCAGAGGCAGCCATTTGTGCTTCTAGCTGTTCAATGCGCGCTTCTTTCGTTTCGAGGTCAAAGAGACCCCCTAATATCCGCTAATCGCTTAGCCATTTTCTCAAGCTCTTGCTTAATTTCTACTAAATCGATCATGTCATTCACCTCAACCATTATTGTATTCAAACGTCATCACGAACGCAACATAACGAAAGCGAGGGAAAAGTCCCTCACTTATCGTCCACAACAATGTTTATATTTTTTTCCGCTTCCGCACGGGCACGGATCATTCCGACCAACTTCCACCGCTTTTTTCACCGGCTTGCGCTTCACTTCTTCGCCTTCTTTCGGATGGACCGCCTCACCTTTTGCCACTTCTTGTCGCTCAAGGTTGTTTTCGATTTCCGCTTTCATGATGTAACGTGCGACTTCTTCTTCAATGGAAGCGATCATCGCTTCAAACATCGCATATCCTTCCATTTGATATTCACGCAACGGATCAATTTGACCGTACGCACGCAAATGAATACCTTGGCGCAGCTGTTCCATCGCATCAATGTGCTCCATCCATTTCATATCGACAGCACGCAAGACGATGACGCGCTCAAACTCGCGCATTTGCTCGGCTGGAATGCGGCTTTCTTTTTCGTCATAACGTGCGCGCACTTTATTCCAAATGAATTCAATCATTTCTTCCGGATCTTTACCGCGCAAGTCGTTAATCGTCACATCCCCTTCATAAAGAAGGTTCGCTTGCACATAATCAACAATTGCTTGCACGTTCCATTCTTCTGGCATTTCATCTTCTGGCGTGTGCATGCGCACGACGCGCTCGATGACCGATTGAATCATTTTTTCAACAATATCGCGCAAGTTTTCTGAATCAAGCACCTGGAAACGTTGACGATAAATAATTTCGCGTTGTTCACGCAATACGTCGTCGTACTGCAATAGTTGTTTACGTGCATCGAAGTTATTTCCTTCGACACGTTTTTGTGCCGACTCAACCGCCTTTGAAACGATTTTACTTTGAATTGGCTGTGAATCGTCCATACCTAAACGATCCATCATCGCCATCATATTTTCTGAACCGAAGCGACGCATCAGTTCATCTTCAAGCGACAAGTAAAATTGCGATACCCCCGGATCTCCTTGACGACCAGAACGACCGCGCAGCTGATTATCGATGCGGCGACTTTCGTGACGCTCTGTCCCGATGACCGCTAAACCGCCAAGCTCGCGCACACCTTCGCCAAGTTTAATGTCCGTTCCGCGTCCTGCCATGTTCGTCGCAATCGTTACCGCACCTTTTTGACCTGCTTGGGCGATAATTTCTGCCTCTTTCGCATGGTTTTTCGCATTTAATACGTTATGGCGAATGCCGCGCTTCGTTAACATGCTTGACAACAATTCAGACGTTTCAATCGACACCGTACCGACGAGGACAGGTTGTCCTTTCGCATGACGTTCCGCAATATCCTCGACAACTGCACGAAACTTTCCTTCCATCGTGCGATAAATTAAGTCTGGACGATCATCACGAATGACTGGTTTATTTGTCGGGATGACGACAACTTGCATATTGTAAATGTTGCGAAACTCTTCTTCTTCTGTTTTCGCTGTTCCCGTCATCCCCGCAAGCTTCTCGTACATACGGAAATAGTTTTGGAACGTAATCGTCGCCAGCGTCATCGATTCATTTTGAATCTCAAGCCCTTCTTTTGCTTCGATCGCTTGATGAAGCCCATCGCTATATCGGCGTCCGCGCATGAGGCGACCGGTAAACGGGTCAACGATGACGATTTTTCCGTCTTCAACGACATAATCGACGTCGCGCTGCATGACAACGTGCGCACGCAATGCTTGGTTAATATGATGGTTTAACGTCACATGTTTTAAATCGAATAAGTTATCGATTCCAAACGCGCGCTCTGCTTTGTTCATTCCTTCTTCCGTGAGCTGCACGCTTTTCGTTTTTTCATCGTACGTATAATCGACATCCCGTTTTAATGTGCGAACGAACGCATTCGCTTGAATGTACAATTTTGTAGACTTTTGCGCTGTACCTGAAATAATGAGCGGTGTACGCGCTTCATCAATTAAAATCGAGTCCACTTCGTCAATAATCGCATAATGAAGCGGACGTTGTACCATATGTTCTTTATATAACACCATGTTATCGCGCAAATAATCGAAACCGAATTCGTTATTCGTTCCGTACGTAATATCGGCGTTGTAAGCCGCTTGTTTTTCTTCGCGCGACATATTGCTTAAATTTAGTCCGACAGATAAGCCTAAAAACTGATACAATCTGCCCATTTCGTTCGCGTCGCGGCTAGCTAAGTACTCGTTTACCGTCACGACATGGACGCCTTTTCCTGTTAATGCATTTAAATAGACAGGCATCGTTGCGGTTAACGTTTTTCCTTCCCCAGTCTTCATTTCAGCGATGTTGCCTTCATGAAGCGCGATGCCTCCCATTAATTGCACTTTATACGGATACATGCCAAGCACGCGCTTTGCTGCTTCGCGAACAACCGCAAACGCTTCAACAAGCAAATCATCAAGCGTTTCTCCTTTTTCAAGACGAGCTTTAAATTGCTCTGTTTTTTGACGCAATTCGTCATCAGAAAGCTGCGCCATTTGCGGACCGAGCGCATCAATTTCATTCGCGATTTTTTCTAATCGCGCAATTTGTCGTTTATTCGGATCAAACACTTTTTTTAACATTCCAAGCATACAAAAACGCCCCTTGCTTATATAGTCGCTAATTACCATCATATCACTTACAAGAAAAGGTGACAACTCATACGGAAAAGGGGATGGGAAAAAAGAAAAAACCAGCTTCTTCGCTGGATTACACTTGCGATTGTAGTTGCTCGATAGAGGCTTCGACTCTGAGTAAGCGTTTGTTGAGGGCGTAAATTTCAAATCCTTTTTCGTCGATCTTTTTATAAATGTTTTGCAGTAATGTGCGCACATCGTCGGCTAGTTGAATTTCTAAACGTTGCACTGTTTCTTTTACGTCGCTTAGCTGTGTTTCAACATGCTCGAGACGTTTCTTGACATCGCACATCTCTTCCTCCAGGCGACTGATGCGCTCATTTGTTTCTTTCATTTCTTGTTCAAGCGCATCTAACCGACTTTCCATATTAGCAAACCGCTCGTCAATCTGCGCAAACCGTTTATCAATCTGGGCAAATCTTTCATCAATTTGCGCAAATCTTTCGTCGATCTGCGCAAAGCGCTCATCAATTTGCTTAAATCTCTCATCGATCTGGGCAAATCTTTCATCAATTTGCTTAAATCTCTCATCGATCTGGGCAAAGCGCTCATCAATTTGCGCAAATCTTTCGCGCACTTCTTGTTGAAATTGCAAAAAATGACTCTCAATACTCGTCAACTTCCCTAAAATTTCACGTAAGATTGCTTCCACCTTTTTTCACCCCCTTTCACATTATACCACCCTCTGTCTTATGTCGACAGAGGGCGGTAGGATTAGTTCGCTTCAATTAAGCCATATTTGCCGTCTTTTCGTTTGTAAACGACGTTTGTGCGGTTTGTTTCCGCATTAATAAAGACGTAAAAGTTATGGCCAAGCATATTCATTTGTAAAATCGCTTCTTCACTATCCATCGGTTTTAAGCTAAAACGCTTCGTACGTACAACTTCAAATTCTTCTTCCTCATGCTCTTCTGTTGCGACAGGAGCAGTTGTTGTAAGCGTCACACCGTTTACTTCTTTTTCACGCATTTTTCGATTCACTTTCGTTTTATGTTTACGAATTTGGCGTTCGAGTTTATCGACAACCAAATCGATTGCCGCATACATATCGTCGTGGCGCTCTTCCGCACGCAATACAATTTGTGGCATTGGGATCGTTACTTCAATTTTCGATTGTTTATCGTTATATACTTTTAAGTTAACGTGAACAGTAACTCCTTCCGTTGATTCAAAATAACGTTCTAACTTCCCAATTTTTTTCTCGACATATTCTCGAATCGCTTGTGTAACCTCGATGTTTTCTCCGCGAATGTTGTATTTCATACGCTGTTCCTCCTTTTATGAAAGGTTGATTACTTATTTCTACAATTCCCTACAAAACTCCTCCTCAATCGTCACATTTTTTGTGAAAAAATGATGAACAAAATGATGGATAATTATGCTATAATTTATAGATGATGAAAAAGCGTTCGTATTTTTCTGCTGAGGTGTGATCGCATGCGCAAAGTGCATATATTTGAAGCAAAAAGTGGCGATGTGCTCGCCGTCGATATTTACGGACCGAACGGTGCCGTTTTGCTTGCTAAAGGAGTCAAACTGACCGACTCATACATTCGCGGATTGCGCGAAAACGGCATTCGTCATATTTATATTCACGACATTTTTACATTTGACATTGAGGAAAAGCCAACGATTAGCCCGGTTGTACGACAACAAGCCGTAAAAAAAGTGTACGAAACGATGACGGAACTCATCGAAGAACAAAAAGCTGTTCAACGCGTATCTTCGCTAGATCTCGGGCAAGAATATCAAAAAATATTTAAAGAAATTTTAGACTACTTATTGAGCAGGGAAAACTTGCTCATTAACTTATCCGACCTTGTTATTTCAAAGGGATATTTTTTTCATCACTCGGTCAACGTCGCAACGATCGCAGGTGTCATCGGATTAGCGAAAGGTTATTCCTCGCAACAATTGCTCGATTTAGGTGTTGGGGCGCTTTTATTTGATATCGGCATGACGCAAATTCCGAGTGCACTTTGGGCGAAAAAAGGGCCTCTTAGCCCTGAGGAACGCCGAATTATATCACATCATACGGAATTTGGATTTGAACTATTGAAAAAGCAAAATAATATTTCACCATCTTCCGCTTACTGTGCCTTACAACATCATGAACGTTTTGACGGGAGCGGTTACCCGCACAAAGCAGCCGGCAAATACATTCACGAATTCGCGCGCATTATTGCGATCGCAGACGTGTTCGATGCGCTCACTTCACCGCGCGATCATCGCCAACAACATTCGCCACACGAAGCGGCCGAATATTTATGCGCAGCTGGCAACACGCTGTTTGATTACGAGCTCATTAAAACGTTTTTAAAATACGTCGCCATTTACCCGCTTGGCACAAACATTGTACTCAACACAGGATACCGAGGCGTCGTCTCAAACATTTTCCCAGAATATCCGCTTCGTCCTGTCGTTCGTATTTTACAAAACCCAAACGGTGAAACGCTAAAATCACCATTTGAAATCGACTTGCGAAAAGAAGTAAACGTCACCATTGTAGAAGCATTTTAAACAGCACCCGTTTTTGTGAATATGTTAATATATGACAAAGAGGAGAGCTGTCTGCCCTCCTCTTCTTATTGTTCAACATATGGACGAAGATGTTGCATCATGCTTACTTTCCACGCTTCAAACGCTGGCGCTACATATTTTTCAACAATTTGCTTCTTTGCGTTTGGATCGTGTAGTTTTCCGTCTAATTTCCACGCCTCTTCTACGACGGCGGAAAATCGTTGTAGCTCATTCAATAGTGCGACATCATCAGCGAAAAAATGTGCAAGCGATCGCTCATTTGTCTGTTCAATTTGACCGAACGCTGTAAAAATATCCGCAAGCACAACATCCCCTTGCGTACGCCCATAATTGGAAAAACTTTCAATTACGTAATGAAATCCTTCTTCAATTGTGTCCAATAGCGCTGCATAGTGACGAACGACCGTCAATTGTTCTGGAGTTAACTGAGTCATCATGATACCTACCTTCTTTTATCGTAAAACATGCCGTCGCTCGCTAACGAATCGTACAAGTCGTCATAACGATCGACCGCTTCTCTTGTTTGTTTAATTTGCTTTAAGTCTTGCTGGATTTGTTGTTTAAATTGCCGAAGAAGATTGTTTGTCTCACGATCTAACGCAAGCAACTGTTTCCCCATTTTCTTTTCTTCTTCCGTTAACGTTGCAGGCAGTTGCTTGAGAAGCTGTTCCCGCTTCTCAAGCATTTCCTCGATTTGTTCAATCACCGCATCACGTTTTTCTTTTTCAATCGGCTCGCGAAGCAATTCAACCATTGCCTTTGTTATGCCCAAAAGCTCCGAAACAACGCTCATTACACGTGACCGCCTTGCGCGTATTGACGTTGACGATTTAGTTGAATCACTTGCTTCCACGTATCACGGAACTCTTTGACATATCCTTCAACTTCTTCTAAAATCGCGATGTCGCTTTTAATATTTGCTTCAACTAAACGACGATACATATAGTCATACATCGTCATCATCGATTTGGCTACTTCATATTCCATATTGAGCGTCACCATCAACTCTTGAATAATTTTTTGCGCTTTTAATAAATTTGTATTGCGCGCTTCAATATCTTTCTCTTCGATCGCTTTCTTCGCTTGCGCAATAAACTTTAGGCAACCGTTATAAAGCATAAGCGTCAATTCCCCCGGTGACGCTGTTTGCACCGCATTTGTTTGATATGATTGATATGGGTTCATCTTTCAACCTCCTAATTATTGTGCTCCACCGCCAAAGGCATTCATGAGATACATACTTTGCGAGTTTGCACGTTGCACTGCTTTTTCCATCGCGGAAAACTGCTTCCAGTAGCGATCTTCTACTCGTTTTAGCCGATCTTCGGCCGCACTAATGCGCGTATCAATGTCAATAATACTTTTTCCAATGATATACTGATTCGTAGCTTTTAACGTATTTCCTGCTTTATCTTCAATACTTTTGATCGTCTTTTTAATTTCATCGCGAAGTTGGCGGACAATCCCTTTCGCATTTCCTTCACCGTTGTTGCTAAATAGACGATAAATCGCATCTGGATTTTCTTCAATTTTTTGTCTTAGTTTCGCTTCGTCAATAATTAACTTTCCGCCTTCTAAATAGTTTGGCGTCGTTGTAATGCCAATTTGTGCAAGTTGAGAAAATCCGTCCGCCACTCCATCCACTTTTCGATAAAGTGCTTGGCGCATGCTAGAGAGGGCGTTTGACAAAATCGAATCACCGCGCAAAATGCCGCTTTTCGCTTTTTCCTCCCACTTTTCCGCCTGCTTTTCCGTCAACTTCTCGCGCTGTTCATCTGTAAGCGGCTGATAATCGCGATAACGCGTTTCTTTTAGCTTCTTATTGATTTCATCGATCGTTTCATTATATTTATCAACGAATGATTTAATCGAATTAAAAATCGCATCGGTGTTTGTTGAAGATGTAATCGTCACCGTGCCTGCATGCGTATTTTTCAATGTATATGTCATGCCGTTAATTGTAAATGTGTTCGATGTGCGTTCTGTTTGAAGACCGTTAATTGTAAATTTGGCGTTTTGACCTGTTCCCGCGTCTTGTTGTAAAAACGTTTTCGTGATTACATTTAATGGATCGCTTGCATCAACCTGTATATCTAGGTTAAATCCTAATTTAGTGAAAAGCTCCGCACCACTTGTAACTTCAATAGAAGATCCACTGCCCGTTTGATTTTTAGTAATGACCATTTTCTGTGTAAAATCATCATAAAACGCACGAACGCCTAATTTAGTATCTTGATTCAATTTTGAAATCAACGTACTCAATGTTTCCTTACTTGGGTCAAGTGAGATAGTAACCGTTTCTTCAACACTGCTACCTGGATTTTTTACTTTAAACTGTAAAGAAGTTGGCATTACCTCTGTACCTAAAAATAATGTGCTCAACTGGTCATTCGCACTTATATTAATCGTATTTTGAGACGTCCATCTTGCCGCTGTCGCAAGTTGTGTAATATTGCTAATTTCTACCGTTTGGTTCGCAGCAGACGGAGTCCCAGTTGCTGTCACAACGTTTTCATTCGAACTCGTCACTTTTTTCTGCAAAAACGTGCTTTGGCGCATCACGCCGTCGAAAATATGTTTATCTAATGCGTCTAGTAAACGATTCATATCGCGATATGCATCGCGTTGCCACTCAAGTAATTGCTTTTTTTGTTTTAATTTATCAATTGGCGCACGCTCCACTTTCATTAAATCGCCAACGATTTTGTCGATGTCCATACCGCTTGCCAATCCACCTATACGCATCATGCTCATATGTGTCACCTCCTAAATTTTTCGATCAACAATTAAACCGACAAATTTCATCATCGCTGCATACATATCTAACAGCTTTTTCGGTGGAATTTCGCGCACGACTTCTTTCGTTCGTTCATCAATAAGCTGGACGTAATACTCTTTTAAATCTTCATGCACGTTAAACTTTAACGACGTATGGCTCGGTTGTAAAAATTCGTTCATTCCCTTGACGATTTCTTCAAGTTTTTCTTTTGAAATACGATCTTCTTCTTGTTTTGCGTTTAGTTGTTGTAAAGTGGTTTGCTCTTGTTTCGGTTGTTCTGCTGGGCGTTCTGTCGTTTTTTCGCTCACCGTTTTTTCATACATATATGTGGAAGAAAGAGAAGAAGAAATTCGTTCAATCATCACCGTTCGCTCCTTTGCATATACGTTCCTACTGTTTATATCGGATGGAAGAAGGGAAATTTGAAGGGGGAAAAGAAAAAACCTCTCGTTCGTTAGAGAGGCTAAATACACTAAAAATCCATCAACATGGTTACTACTGTCTCAATACCTTTAATCGCTCACTCGCCTTTTCATATCCTTCGTGTGCTGATTGTTTGTAAAAATGGATCGCTTTCCCCATTTGTCCTGTCACTTCGTAAAAAACGCCAAGGTTATAAGCCGCTAAAAAGCTACCTGTTCCGCGGACACGATCGTATTTATCCGTCTCACCAATTTCTAAACAGCGAATGAAAGATCGCTCGATGGACGAAAATACATACGCGTATCGCTCCATATTGTAAAACATCGCATCCATATAAAATAACCCGCATACGAAATGAAAATCAGGGGAATCATGTAGCCTTTTTTGTTCCTGTGCAATGACCTGTAATCCTTTTTCGAACGAACGATTCGCGATCAATGTATATAAATAATCAATGACTAAACTATGACGATACCATGCCCCAAGCGGTACAAGGCGATAACTTTCCTCAAAATATTTTTCCGCAACGTTGAATTGCATCAATAACTTATATTGTTTACCAACTTGGTATAAAACATAATCATCTGTCGGATGTTGACTTAGTTCTTCCAACAGTAGCTGTAAATTGCGTTCCGTTTTATTTGTGTAAACATATCCATCATGATACACTTCCACATCAACATTTTTGCGCGGAAAAGGTGAATCGACTTGTTCGTGAATTTTCCCAACATATGTGACACCTTTAGGGAGAAGGCGCGATAAGTAACTCTGTGCATATCTTTTCTCCCCATTTTGCACAAATTCATCTATTCGCTTAATTCGCCCAATCGTTCTCTCATTCGTTTCAATAAAATGTCGAATGATATGTTTACAGTCATTTACAATATACTCATCTGCATCTAACACGAGATTCCAATCACACGTCGATTGCATAAGCGCATAGTTGCGTGCTGCTGAAAAATCATTTACCCATTCAAAATGAAACACGTTTGCACCAAATGAACAAGCGATATCTTTTGTCCCATCAGTAGAGCCTGTATCAACAATAATAACATCATCAACGATATGTTGAACGCTTTGTAAGCAGCGGGCTAAATGTTTTTCTTCATTTTTTACAATCATCACTAGAGCTAATGTTTTCAATATTTCACCTCATTGAACTGTTTTCGTTTCCGAAAAATATGAGATCAACTATTTATAAGTACAGTCATGAAGCTCATACTATTTATATCATTTGCACGCAGTATATCTAATACTGTCTTTAAATATTGCTTATTGTGTTCAATTGTTTTAGAAAAGGATTGAATCAACATCACCACCAATTGCTCATTGAGCCCTCGATGGAAACGAGCAATTCCAATCAAATGTAACCTAATTAACGTATAATGAACAACAATCATGACATAACTATCAAATACATCTTCTTTGTCAATTGGAAATAAATTTTTAAACACGTAATTGACCAAATAGTTTTCTAACATATAGCCTTTTTCTTTCATAAATGGCTCATAATACTTCGTAATCCCCTCTTCATAACACTCTGCCATTCGCTCAATGTTATCACTGCCACCAAATCCTTGAATCATTTGTTCTAAATATTGTACATATTTATTGTTTTGAAGCCCCATCTTTTTTCTAATTTCGATAAGCTGTTGACAAATAGAAAGTTGAATACCTAGCTTTTTAGGAAGGGTAGCTATATGCTGTTTGACGAATAAGTCATCCAACATTTGATAAGTATATTGACAAATTTGTTCAAACATAACGTCAATATGATCCTTGTTTTCACTAATTTTTTTCAAAAACATTCCTAATACGATGAGACGTTCCTCCAAAGAAAGTCTTCTATCTTGTAAAATTTGAATACATAGGACACGAATCGGCCAAAAATATTTTCTTACCCCTTTTTCATTATTTAAATGAAGTGCAGAGTGATAAGCAGCTTTTTTTTCTACTTCTCCTTCTATTTCATCGAACTCAATTCCATTTGGATTTAGCAACACCAATCGTGCAATTTCCGGACAAGATAATGTACCACTTTTCTCCACTACATCGTTAACTAAATTAAATGTGCGTGGATAAATGGCACATGTGGAGCATAAAAAGTCCTCTCCCAACTCTTCATGTATACGACAAAGCTTCTCTTCTGAGAGAAATGGGCATGCACCACTCTCGTTCATTCGAATGTTTGCATAATCAAATTTTGATGTGTTATTTTTATTTCTTTTGATCACTTGTTCATTTTCAGCAAACAAACGATGAGTTGTCTTTTTATATTTTTTATATGTGTCTCGATCAATCCATACATTCCAACCTACGCAACACGTATCCTCACATTCCCCACCAATACATCGAAACGAATGCATATACTGCGGAACTAACATTTTTGCCGTTCGCTTTTTGTTCACATGAAACACTCCTAACAGACGTATTAAGAAATTGACTTCTACTCATAATATCGGCAAAAAAGCAAAAACATAAAGTATTTATTGCTCTTCTGAACAAAGGGGAACGTGTAAAAAAATAAATTACGATTATTACGGTAAGTGATGGCGATTTTCGACTACGTCTATCAAATAGAAAAAGAGACCTTAGCAAACCTAAGGTCTCTTTTTGCTTTATTAACGGAGCAATTGTAATACTCCTTGTGGTTGTTGGTTGGCTTGCCATGCCGCAACGTCTTTCGATCGTTGTGTAGACTATCTCTTCACCTTTCTAGCCATTTGGCTAGCGAAGGGCTGGGCACTTCGGGAATTTCCCTACAGACTTCATCACCATAGCCCTCGCCTTAGGTGGTATGTCCTAGTCGTTGAACCTTCTCCAGAGTTTCCTCACAGGAGCTTGGCTGCTGATTGCCCATTGTTCCATCTTTCCTTTTTTCACGCCGTCACGCCTGCCGTTTCCAGCTTCGTTGTGGCAAGGAAAGCTTTAGGGCTTCCCAGCAATTCACCCAGTCATCCTCTTAGCCGTTTCCAGCTAAGACGCCCTTCCAATCAAATTACCGAAGGAGTTGCAATACGCCTTGTGGCATTTGATTGGATTGAGCCAACATTGCTTGTGCTGCTTGAGAAAGAATGTTGTTTTTCGTAAACTCCATCATTTCTTTCGCCATATCTACGTCGCGAATACGTGATTCCGCAGCTGTTAAGTTTTCTGCTGCATTGTCAAGATTCGCAATCGTATGCTCTAGGCGGTTTTGCATTGCTCCTAAGTACGAACGACCTTCAGAAACAGTCTTAATCAAATCATCTAACTTGCTAATAGCGCCGGCCGCTCCACTTTGAGTACTAATATCTTCACCTTGAGCATCACTAACGATATCACTCAAGTCAATTCCCTTAGTTGTCAAATCTAGTTCGATGGTATCATCTTTATTGGCTCCCACCTGTAGCACAAGCTTACCACTAGAGTTTACATTGCTTCCCGAAGCACCTTGGAACAATTCTTGTGTGTTGAATGTCGTCTTATCTTTAATTCTTTCTAGCTCTTTTCCAAGTTGTTCAAACTCATCTTGAAGAGCTTCCCGATCTTGTGAAACGTTCGTGTCGTTTGAAGATTGAACAGCTAACTCGCGCATACGCTGTAAAATAGCATGTACTTCTTGTAAACCGCCTTCAGCTGTTTGAATTAACGAGATACCGTCTTGTGCGTTTCGAGATGCTTGCTCTAAGCCGCGAATTTGGCTACGCATTTTTTCAGAAATCGCAAGACCTGCTGCGTCGTCGCCTGCACGGTTAATACGAAGACCAGAAGACAATTTCTCCATGTTTTTTGCTGTAGCGCTTTGCCCGATTGTTAATTGACGATGCGTATTTAACGCCGCGATGTTGTGGTTAATTCTCATTTCATATTCCTCCTTGAATTTGTTTTCCCACGTCCATGTGGTTTAGCTAGCAAGAATGAAGTCGGCCGCCCTTCTTTCTTGCCCTCACGTTTATTATCGGTTGTTTTTTTCAAAGTTTAATAGGTTGCGAAAAAAATTTTATACTTTAATGTCAAGAAATTGTGAAAACGGCGATGGTTGTTGTATTTCTTTGACGATGCGAGCAGGATCGTCCTTATGTTTATTAATGATTTCGTTTAATGCTTGTTCGGCGATCGCTTTGTTGTCTTGAACGATGCGAGCGATGACGCCAGGGACTTGAACACCGCCGATGCTAACGCTCATTTTCTTCCCCTCCTTTCTTTAATCGATGAGATAGCTGTTGAAGCGAAGTCATGGAGGCGAGTGATGCTGCGTTGTTTTCTTGTTGGATGGCGAGATATATTTCTTTTCGATGCACGTCAATATGTTTCGGTGCACGAATGCCAAGTTTCACTTGATCGCCGTCGATGGCGAGAACGACGACTTCAATGTCATCGCCAATTTGGATCGCTTCTTTTAATTTGCGCGTTAACACAAGCATGTTCTCGCCCCCTTATTTCGCTTCAACCGTTTCTGGAAACAAGCGATGTTTCGTTTTATACGGTGTATTTGTTAAAATGACTTGCTTGCCGATTCGTTCGTGGACGTTAATGACGATAGGTGCTTGTAAGTTTGCCGTCGTGTTTGTAAACGGTTCGGCGACCGTTAAAATGACGTATAGCGCGACATCGTTTTCTGCTTGAATGTTTAGTTGTTCGCACGTCGCATCATCGAGTTCAACTTCGTACGTTGGAAAATAAGAAAACGGCTCGATCATGACAAACGCTACGTCTTTATTTTGTACCGATTGTAAAATTGTAAATGGTGAGTCATGAATCGGCAGCAATGCAAACTGCTTTTCATGTTCAAAACCCGGTAGCCCGTTTTCAAATGAAACGATCGCCATGTCAGACAGCTCGATCGTTCCGTGATATTTCGTTTCGATGTTCATCTTCATCCCTCATTTATACGCTCACATCGATGCGCAAGTTGTTATGACGTGCTAAATCGATATGCACGACGTTCGGTTTATAGTCGATTTGTACAGGGCGCGGTTCGATATGAATGCGCGCTCCTGACGTTTGCCAATTCATCTCGATGCGCCCTTGTTCGAAGCCGATTTTTACGCTAAATGGGCGTGGAATTAGCCCAACGTTATAGTCGAAAGGTGGGCGCTCGCTGTTCGCTTGCGCTTGCATCGCAAGCACGTCGCCACCTTGTTCAATGCGCATTAATTCATCGCCTTGCATCGCTGTCGTTTCTAAATATGATAACCAGCTCGCATAACCGTCTTGCGCTGCTTCTTCAATGCGGCGAAAAATATGTTTTAAATCGACATCGGCACGCGCTTCCGTTTGATCGATCGTTAAGCGCGGAGGCGTCGTTTTCATTTCCAGCTGCGGTTTCGGTTGTTCAATCGACAGCTCGGCTTGTTGTTGGCGCATATGCATATATCCGCGCTCAATCGTGATCGATAATTGCGGAAATGTCGCTTGCATCGTTAGCTGCGGGATTTTCATTTCAACTCATCCCCTTAACGTAAAAAATCAACGAGCGTCGGCTGAATGATGCGCGCACCGACAGAAAGCGCAGCGCGATGAACGCTTTCTTGCGACTTTAATTCGGTAATAATTTTTTCAATGTCCGCATCTTCGTTATCTGAAATCATTCGTTTCGCGATCAGTTGTTGTTCAGAAAGACGTTGTTCAACAAGTTCTAGACGGTTGACGCGCGCCCCTAATTCTGCCCGTTCGGCAAGGACGTCGTTTATATGTCCGTCTAATTGAGAAAGCAAATTGTCTAAATTCCCTGTTGGATTGGCTAATTCGTTTTCAATTTGCTGCAACGTATTAAACAATCCTTGGTTAAATACATTATTAGGCGTGACGTTAATTTTTAGTTTTACTCCCTTGGCGACTTCGACCATAAAATCATCGTTGTTGTTGTTAACCGTCGGTGGGGTGCCGTCTGTCACAGGCGCTTGTTCAATTTTTGTGCCGTTAAAAATATATTTCCCTGCTACTTTCGTGTTGGCGACTTGTACTAAGTCTTTTTTCAACTGCTCAATTTCCCGCGCGATCGCTTGACGGTCTTCTGGACCGAGCGTGCCGTTTTTCGCTTGTACGACAAGCTCACGAGCGCGTTGCAATACACTTGTTGTATGACCTAACGCTGATTCCGAATTTTCCATCCACGTGTACGCTTCAGAAAGGTTGCGTTGAAACTGCTCGATTTCTGTTAAGCTCGTACGATAATGCATCCCTTTCATCGCCACGACCGGATCTTCGGATGGGCGATGAATTTTTTTCCCTGTCGCCAATTGTTGTTGATACGTACCGAGTTTATCGTAACTTTTACTTACGTTACGAAGCGTATTATTCGCAAGCATCATTTGTGTTACACGCATGAATTACTCACCTACCTTCCGACGATGCCCATATTATTAATAATTTTATCTAACATTTGATCGATCATTGTAATCATACGCGCAGAGGCGTTATACGCATGCTGGAATTTCATCATGTTCATCATCTCTTCATCGAGCGATACGGAACTGACCGACTGGCGACGCTCATCAACGGATTGACGAAGCACTTCGCTATTTTCCGACAAACGTTTCGCTTCTTGCGCGTTGACTGCCATTTGTCCGATTAAGCTTTCATAAAAGTTTTGAATCGTTGTTGTTACTCCTGTAATAGAAAGTGTACTATTTTTCACTTCAGCGAGCGCTTGGGCGTTACTTCCGTCTCCTGTCCCAGCACCTGTTAATGAAGCAGCGGCAATATTGTCCAGAGAGTTTTTTATGTCGTCTGCTATATCTAATGTTCCCATCACATCATTCGGATCTGCATACGCAAAAAAAGGAATATTTGTAGAGCCAGTCAATCCTTTTCCTGTTTGATGAACGGTGTTAAATTCGTCTACAAACGCTTTTGCCATCGCATTTAAATCACCTAACATCTCAGGGTATAGCCCTTTCGTCGTTGTACCCCCATCTTCGCTATACCCATACGAATAAAGAAGAGCACCTACTTTTCCGTTTTCCTTCAAACGTTCAAATGTTGAAAACGTTGTATTCCCGAGTGAAAAACCGACAATCGGTCCTGTTTTTGTTATGTTATCTTGATAATTCACTTGAAGTTCATTGACCGTCCCTAAACGTCCATCGACAAGCGTACCTATCACAGTGCTTCCTGTTCGATCTACTAACTCGACCGTAAAACGTCCTTCGGCAATTTTTAACGCGCTACCGCCGCTTGATACAGTCGTTACTTTCACATTCACATATTGCGACAGCTCATCTAACAGCCGATTGCGCTCATCATATAAATCGTTCGGCAAATACCCGTGCACTTCTACTTCACTAATTTGTTTGTTTACATCATTCAGCTGACGGGCTAACGAGTTTATCGCTTTCACTGTGACATCCAATTCATTTTTTAAATCATCGCGAATCGATTTGAGTGAGCTTGATAAATAATGAAACGTCTCTGCTACCGCAATGCCGCGCTGACGAACGACTGAACGGGCACCGGAGTTGGAAGGATTGACGGCTAAATCTTGTAGCGACTGCCAAAAACGATCGAGCGTTTTTGCTAACCCTTCGTCCGACGGCTCGTTCATAATTTCTTCCATCTTATATAACGCTTCCGCACGCGTATTCCAGTAGCCATATTTCATATTTTCTCCTCGATATTGCACATCTAAAAATTGTTCCCGCATGCGTTGTACTGTCCCGCCTTCTACACCTGTTCCCATTTGTCCTGGCATAACCGGACGATTTTTCGACGCAAACGGATACGGCGGCGTTTGTTCGAAATTGACGCGTTGACGCGAATAACCTGGTGTGTTGGCGTTGGCGATATTATGGCCGGTGACGTATAGTGCTTGTTGTTGGGCAGTCATCCCGCGCCGTACCGTTTCTAATCCATGAAATGTTGAAAGCACAAAAAAACCCCCTTACGTTTTTGCTTCAAACGACGACCGTGGCGGCAATTCATCCGTTCGCTTCGGGTCATACGTCACATCTTGTTCGTTCGGTATCATGAGATCAAGGGTAAAATGAATGAACTGAAGCGACTGTTGCAATAGTTGCATATTGAGCTCGTTTTGCTCTTTCAACCGTGCGATTGTTTCGCTTAAATCGCTTGCTAAGTGGAGAAGCTTTGTACGTTCCGTTTCTTCCAACTGTTCTGCGTAACAACGAACCGTTCGCTCTTCTTCAGGTAAATGTGAAAGAAGGCTCATTCGTTCGCTCTCGAGCTGGCGAATGGCCATGACATATTTTTGTTCTTTCGCCATCATTTGTTGCAACGCATGAATGTCGCCTTTTTTAATCGCTTCTGTTTTTTGTTGTGCCAGCTGCAACAGTCCACGGTGAAATGTCAGCAGCTTTTCCATAAGATCGATCATGTTCATTCGCTCCGTCATCGTTTATAATAGCGCAACACGCTTTCCGCAATGGCACGCGCATCGATCGCATACGTCCCTGCTTGCACTTCTGCTTTTAACCGCTCCATTTTTTCTAACCGTTCCGAAGAAAATTTCGCCGCTTCTTGCAATTCTTTCGCCGCGCTTGAAATTTCGACTTGATCTGTTTTTTTCGTCGCTTTTGTTGGTTTTTCAACGCGCGACGTCCGTTCATACGGATTGACGCTCATCGGCTGAATACGATTAATTTTCATCATCCCACCTCGCTTTTCCCGTTCTTCTTTCCTTATGATTATTATCGGCTAAAAGAAAAAAATGTTTAGTCGTCTCTCTCTGTAAAATATGTCGTTTGACGCTTCGCTTGTTTTTGTCGTTCCTCTTCTCGTTGAATTTTCGTCATTTCTTTCTGGATACCACCAATGCACTTTGAACATAGTCGCCCTTCACGTATCGTTGCTCCACACTTTTCGCACGGATAACCGAGGTTCGGAAAATGAACGAGCTGCAGGCGTCCTTTTTTAATCCATTTAACAATTAACGCTTCTTCTACTCCTGTGGCATCCACTACTTGTGGCATCGTTGCTGTTCGATTTTCCCGTTTTCGAATAAATGCGTACACTTTTTCAAACAATTTTTCTTCTTCTTTATAACATGCCTCGCACACATCTCGAAATTGCGTCTTCACAAACAAACTTCCACATTTTGGACAGTTATCTAACATGCTTTCCCCTCCCTTATGTGTAAATATTAATAATCAATCCTTGAATTTCACCGACGAGTCCAAGCAAATCAAGTCCCTTTTTTTCTTTTTCCAACACCGCATTTGTCAGCTCGACTAACTTTTGATCGACTTCTTTCACAAGCTTATAAATTTTCGTCCGTCCCCCGCGACTAAATCCGCGCTGTTCCTCGAGCTGCAAACTATTTTTCACTGCATCGTCTAAAAATTGCTTCACAAGCTTTTTATATTTTTTTAAATCTTCTACCGTTTGCGACTCAGCTAACCTTTTCCCTTGCGCTTCAATTTCTTGCGCCATCGTTTGAAAACGTTCAAATAACACGTCGCTTTTTTTCTTATGCATCACTTCCGTAAACGACACCGATTCCATCGGCGCATCGTCTTTTTTTTCGACACGATTCAACGACGCCCGCGATACTTTTTGCACTTCCATCATCGTTCACACCTTTTTTCTTTTTATTATGCCACACGTACAAAAAAAGGGCGAGGTCGCATCGACCTACCCTTTTTACCCATTAGCTTTTTAACAATTGCAAAATTCCTTGTGGGAGCTGATTTGATTGCGCGAGCATCGCCTGTGCTGCTTGGTTTAAAATGTTGTTTTTCGTAAAGTTCGTCATCTCCATCGCCATATCTGTATCGCGAATGCGTGACTCCGCAGACGTTAAATTTTCATGCGCTGTTTTTAAGTTGTTGATTGCATGCTCAAAACGGTTTTGGTAAGCGCCAAGGTTGCCACGTTCTGTGGAAACTATATTAATCGCATCATCAATCGTTGTAATAGAACTCGATGCTCCAGCTGCAGTAGAAACATCTAAACCGCTAACACCTAACAGTGATGATGTCATACCTGCTATACTTATTTCTACTTCCTCTCCTTCATTTGCACCAATCTGGAATTTAACATTAATAAAACTATTATCCAGCAATGGCGTGCCATTAAATGTTGTTTTATTCGCAATGCGATCAATCTCTTCAATTAATTGCTCAACTTCATTTTGAATATGTCCACGATCATCATCTGTATTTGTACCATTTGCCGCTTGCACTGCTAATTCACGCATACGTTGAAGAATGCTGTGAATCGAGTTGAGCGCCCCCTCCGCTGTTTGAATAAGCGAAATGGCATCTAATGCGTTGCGTTCTGCAACTTCTAATCCGCGAATTTGCGAGCGCATTTTTTCGGAAATGGCTAAACCTGCTGCATCGTCTGCTGCGCGGTTAATGCGTAAACCAGAGGAAAGTTTTTCTAAGTTTTTCGCTGTATTCGATTGGTTGACCGCTAAGTTACGATAAGCGTTTAATGCTTGAATGTTATGGTTGATTCTCATTTTTTTCTCTCCTTTACTCTGTCATAATAAATTGTTCATATGTCGCCGCTTTTTTTGCCACAACGTTTGTTGTCGGTTGTTTTTTTAGTGCCTCGTTCCATGCTGTCGCAATGTCTTTGGCGATCGTTAACACTTCTTGCATCATGGCTACGTCTTTTTTCATATTGGCATCAATAAGACGCTCGGCCATATAGTTGTATAGCGCATCTAATTGATGAGCGATAATGCCTGCGTCATAATTTAACCCAACACCTAGTCGTTGTAAAATATCGTTTGCTTTTTGCAATAGTTTGTTGGCATAAGAGTAGTCGCCTTTTTTTGTGCTTGCGATCGCTTCTTCTACACTTTCAATTAACCCTTCATAAAGTAGCGCTGTTAATTGTTGCGGCGTTTTTTTATACACCGCTTCTTCTGTTAAAAATTCCACGCGCTCACTCTCCTTTTATCGTTCACCTACTTTATTTATCGTCACGATTTTTCAATGTTTAATAGTTTCGTTCCATTTTTTCAATTAAAATTAAAATTTCTGCGATGACTGCGTACAGTTGTGGGGGAATCGTATCGCCAAGGTCAAGATCAAGTAAATGTTGTACGAGCGCGGCATCTTGTTCGACGGGCACTCCATTTTGTTTGGCGAGTTCGATAATTTTTTCTGCCACATAGCCGCGCCCGTGGGCGACGACGGTCGGCGCTTTATCTCCTTCTTCATAGCGAATGACCGCCGCCGACGGACCGTTTATTTCCCGTTTTCGTTTTTGGTTAAAGTACATCATATTGTAAAATCATATCCTTTCTCCGTCCATGTTGCCCGTTTCGGCTCATTCGTTTTTTCTTCTTTTTTCTCAAACGTCGTAAATTGTACGTGACCGACGCGGTAGCCGATGTCTTCCAACCTTTTTGTCGCCGTTTCGATGAGCGGACGCATGCGCTCTGCAAAATCTTCGCGATCGTTACGAAACGTCACAGAAATTGTTCGTTCGTTCGCACTTAACAGCACGCCGACATCGCCGAGCTTTTTCGTTTCAAGTAAAAAGTATAAGCTGCAGTTTTCCCAATCGACTCGTTTTCCGTCGTTTCGGGCATTGACATATACTTTCACATCTTTTACTTCCTTTTGTAGCAACAACGGGATCGTAAAAAAGAGCGTTTGCATCGCACTTCCTTGATCGTTTTTATTCAGCAGCTGTTGCCCGGTCATATTCGTCAACGCTTGTTCTGCTTGTTTCGCTGCTTCTCCACCTGTCTGTGCTAATTTCATTAAGAGTCCTTTCATCGTATCTTCCGTTTGTTCGCTTTCACCGTTAAACACGAGTGCATTCGCCATATCGGTTTCATGCATCAAGCCGAGGCGACGAATCGTTTGCAGCATATGACGCGCGGACGGCTCCGGTTGGACAACATCGTTCCATTGCGCGAGTAATGCTTGTTCTGGCGCTTGTTGTTTAAGAGACTGAGCGTCGACAAAATGCTTCACTTTCACATCGGACGGCTTAAATTGCATTTGTTCAAGCGTACTTTTTACTTGTTTTACGATTTTTTGCGCTTCTGTCATTTGCCCTTTCTCTAACAGCTTTTTCGCTTCTGCTAATTGCGAACTTGCTTGCAGTAATTTTTTCTCCATCGTCATATCGGCAAACAACATCGCATCGCTTTTTAAAATCGTTTGGTCGAGCTGTTTAATCGTCGTTTCTAGCAATTGTTTTGCTTGCGGTCGCGCCGCTTGCTTGTATTGAGTAATGAGATGATCAATCGCCTCTAAATTGCGCATCATATCACGCTTCGTTTGTTGGAACTGTTTCGTCGCTTCTGCCATCCGTTTCGTGACGGTTTGCACGATAATATCTTTTGATTGCAAGCCGAGCGCAGCTAACGATTCGTACGCCGCATCATCAGCTGTTGAGGTATTGTTTGGCAACAACGTCTGTTCAACTTGTTGAAGCGCTTGAACGACCGTTTGTCTTGCGGCCATTTCTCGCCCGTTTTCTGCAAGCTCATCAGCACGAGCAAACGCTTCATGAAGTGACGGTTCCATATGTTGAGCGAGTTGCGCACGCGCCACGTTTAGCGCTTCTTTCACATTTGGCTCCTTTTGTATCGTTTTCATCGCTTGAGCGATAGCAACACGTACATCATTCGTTACACGTTTTCCACTTTCTGTTATTACAAGGGCTGTGAATAGCTGTTGGCGTTGTTTGTCGAGCATTTGTGTAACTTGCTGAAGCGTTTGCGCCATATTTGGTTGTTTAGCAAGTGTCGCATCACCTTGAAGCTCACGAACCGCTTCTGCCAACGTCATTGTTTGTTGTTCAAGGCGATCGGCAATCATATTTGCACGATGGACATATTCAGGCACGAGCTGTTGTTCGATGGCACGTAACGTTTGCACGAGCTTTTGCTGTGCCTCTGCACCACGACCAACTGCTTCAAATAATTTTGCTTGATTTAATGCTTGAATGACTTTCTCTGCTTCGTTCGCTGGTAACGTACGAGCGACTTCTCTCACTTGCGGCTCGATTGCTCTCACATTTGGGGCACTTTCTGCTTGTTTCCGTACTTCAGCGACCTGCTTTAACTGTGTTTCTTTTGCCTCCAACGCCGTGGTTGGCGCATTCGTTCGGATCACTTCTTTCGCTGTCCGCACGACATCCGCAACCGCTTCTTCTTCCACCGTACGTAACGCCTGCACGAACTGCTGACGGGCTTCCACACTTCGTCCAGCCGTCTCCAGCTGTTTCGCCTGTTCGAGCGCACGAGCGACTTTCTCTGCTTCGTTCGCTGGTAACGCTCGAACGACTTCTCTCACTTGCGGCTCGATTGCTCTCACATTTGGGGCACTTTCCGCTTGCTTACGCACGTCAGTGACCTGCTTTAACTGCGATTCTTTCGCTTCTACTGCCGTTGCCGGCGCATTCGCTCGAACCACTTCTTTTGCTGTACGCACGACGTCCGCAACCGCTTCTTCTTCCACCGTACGTAACCCCTGCACCAACTGTTGTCGGGCTTCCACACTTCGTCCAACCGTCTCCAGCTGTTTCGCCTGCTCGAGCGCACGAGCGACTTTCTCTGCTTCGTTCGCTGGTAACGCTCGAACGACTTCTCTCACTTGCGGCTCCACTGCTTTCATCGTCGGCGCGCTTTCCGCTTGTTTCCGCACTTCAGTAACTTGCTTTAACTGCGATTCTTTCGCTTCTACTACCGTTGAAGGCGCATTCGCTCGAACCACTTCTTTTGCTGTCCGCACGACATCCGCAACCGCTTCTTCTTCCACCGTACGTAACGCTTGCACGAACTGCTGACGGGCTTCCACACTTCGTCCAACCGTCTCCAGCTGTTTCGCCTGCTCGAGCGCACGAGCGACTTTCTCTCCTTCATCCGCTGGTAACGTACGAGTGAGTTCTCTCACTTGGGGCTCCACTGCTTTCATCGTCGGCGCACTTTCTGCTTGCTTACGCACGTCAGTGACCTGCTTTAACTGCGATTCTTTCGCTTCTACTGCCGTTGTCGGCGCATTCGCTCGAACCACTTCTTTCGCTGTCCGCACGACATCCGCAACCGCTTCTTCTTCCACCGTACGTAACGCCTGCACGAACTGCTGACGAGCTTCCACACTTCGTCCAACCGTCTCCAACTGTTTCGCCTGTTCAAGCGCGCGAGCGACTTTCTCTGCCTGTTCTGTTGGCAACGTACGAACAACTTCGCGTACTTGGGCTTCCACCACTCTCACATTTGGGGCACTTTCTGCTTGCTTCCGCACCTCGACCACTTGTTTCAGCTGTGTTTCTTTGGCTTCCAACGGTGTGGACGTTGGCGCATTCGCTCGAACCACTTCTTTCGCTGTCCGCACGACGTCCGCAATCGCTTCTTCTTCCACCGTACGTAATGCTTGCACCAACTGCTGACGAGCTTCGACACTTCGTCCAACCGTCTCCAGCTGTTTCGCTTGGTCAAAAGCGCGAGCGAGCTTCTCTCCCTGTTCCACTGGCAATGCTCGAACGATTTCTCTCACTTGCGCCTCCACGGCTTTCACATTCGGATCGCTTTCTGCTTGTTTTCGTAAATCAACCACTTGTTTTAGCTGTGCTTCTTTTCTTTCTAACGGCAATGTTGACTTACTCGGTTGGTCTCCTACCGTACGCAATGCTTGAATAAGGTCGTTTTTTGCTTTTTCTCCTAATTGTTGTACACGTTCAACGGCTTCATATAGTTCCTTCGATTCGATGCGTGGTAAAACCGTTTCTTTCAGCTGACGAACCGCATCTTCGACATGGCGAGCGTTGCGAACGATGCGTTTCGCTTCATCGATGACTTGCTTTTGTGAAGGTGAGGCCGATTGTACCGGAACATCTTCGTTTTTCTCTACAGAAGCAAACGCTTCAAGCAATCTTTGTTTAGCACGAAGTGGTTGACCTGAGCGATACAACTGTTCTGCCTCTTGTAATGCTGGCCCGAGCGTTTGACGAACGACGTCGCTTCCTTTTGCTATAGCGATCGCTTTGGCGACAATCGGCTCGCGTTCAATTTGTTGACGAATGATTTGCAACTGTTTCTCTTGCGTCGTTGCCCGTTCTGTTTGTACGTCATTCGTTTTCTTTTCGTTCACTTCTGCCATAGCGACCGCTTGCATAATGCGGCTGCGGGCAAACGATTCATGACCTCTCTCTTTCATTACAGTCGCTTCACGAACAGCTTTCGCAATCTCCTCATGCCCGTTTTCTTCGGCAAACTGTTTCGTCCATTCGATGACGCGGTCTATATTTTTTTCTTGTTGTAACTGTGTACGTAATTCGCTAATCGTTTGCGACGGTTGTTTGGCGATTGGAGTAAATGAAAAATGTGCGTCAATGGCGCGCACGATATCATGTAGCGATGCACTTAACGGCTTGCCGTGGAGCGCCTCATGAACCGCTTGTAACTGCTTTACTGTCATATCAAGCTTTTTACTTGCGGCAATTTGAATCGTTTCTAACTTTTGTTCAACCGTTCCTTTCCCTTCTGCTAAAAATGTGCGCAATGCCTCTACCGTTTCGCGAGTGAGCGGCAGTTGCTTTTGAGCAACGATCGTTGCCGCTTGGCGAAGTTCAGGCGTTTCAAACGTTTCAAATGATGATGTGGAAGGAGGTGTCACAACCTTCCCTTCGACCACTTCTCCATTCCCACCTGTCACTTGCACTTTCACTCTCCCAGAAGGCGGCACGTCTCCTTCAAAACGAAACCGAATATCCACCCCTCGCAATTGCACGATCGCTTCTTTTTCACTTACTTGCTCTTTCACGACCGCTTCATACACATCTCCGGCTTTTAACGTCACAGTCGTTGACGATGAGGATGCCGAGCGATAATGTCCGTATCCGCGAATTTCCATAACGACCCATCTCCGTTCTCCAAGTTTCCTACTTTTTATATCGACCATCGTTGCGCACTTTTCAATGGGATTTTGTTCCCAACTATGAACGGATAAGAGTAAACGAACAAATATCGCGCGCACCTGCGTCATACAGAAGTTTTGCTGCTTCGTGCACCGTTGCGCCTGTCGTGTAAATATCATCCACAATCACAATGCGCTTTTCTGCCACATTTTCTCCGGTGAGACAAAACTTCCGTCCAGTGAAACGTTCACGTCTCGTTTTTTTCGATTGTTTTTCATCATCGATACGTCGCAAAGCAAAAATCATCGGCAATGGCAAAAGGGAAGCGATCGCCTCCGCTTGATTAAATCCGCGTTCAGCTAGTCGAGAAGGGCTAAGAGGAATGGGCACGAGGCATACATCGGAAGAAAAATGTTTAGAAAAAACGGCGCGAACATCGTGACGAAACGCTTCAATAAGTGCATAATCGCCGCGAAATTTAAAACGATTCATCACTTCTTTCATCCAATCATTGTACATATACACCGAGACATTTTGTTTTAAAACACTTTTTCGTTTTTCCCACGCGATGCAATCTTCACATACCGCCTGATCAATTAAACGGCTACATCGCTCACAACGATTCCCTTCTAAACGAATAAAACGAGCGCGGCAACGCGGGCAACAAACATCCTCTTGCCGAAGCGTCAAAAAGATCGAAAAAGACATTTTCGGCATCCAATCATCATGACAAATGACACATTTCATTCGTCAAGCAACCCTCGCTTTCGTGCTTCATCGTTCATACGTACAATATGGCGCTTTGCTTTAACCATTGCTTTCGTTTTTCCAAAATGAAAAAAGCGAATATCACCTGTCGGATATTGCGCACTTCGCCCGACTCGTCCAGCAATTTGTACGAGCGCACTTTCTGTAAAAATCGGTTGTTCTGCACCGAACACAGCGACGTCAATGTTTGGCACAGTCACCCCACGCTCTAAAATCGTCGTTGTGACGAGAATAGGAATGTGTCCGCGACGAAAAGCGAGCACTTTTTCTTTTCGTTTCGGATCTTCAGCATGCACCCCTTCAATGAGAGGATGAAATTGTTGTAAGTACGGGACCACTTGTTGTAAAAATTCGATGTGAGGGACGAATAAAAAGGCTTGCTTCTTTTGTGATAAACGTGCATGGAGCCATTGAATGACACATAGCGGTAAACGGTGGTGGCGCCACTTTTTTTGCCAATTGCCGCACCATTCGAATGTAGGGACAGGGAGCGGATGACGATGATAACGGGCTGGGATCATGACCGCTTTCCGTTTTCCACTTTTTACTTCATGTTGCCATTGCTCGTTTGGGGTTGCAGTTAAATAAATGAGTGAAGACGTCGGTTTTCGGGCACGTTCAACGGCGTACGAAAGCATCGGATCAACGCTATACGGAAACGCATCGACTTCATCAACAATCATGACATCGAACGCCCGATAATACCGAAGCAATTGATGCGTCGTTGCCACCGTCAATGAAGCAAGTTTGCCACGGTCTTGACTACCGCCATATAATGCCGCCATATCGACCGATGGAAATACGCTCGCCAAGCGCGGAGCTAGCTCTAACACGACATCTGTGCGCGGAGCGGCGATGCAAACGCGCTTTCCGTGCGACAGCGCCAGATCGATTCCCTCAAATAACACTTCCGTTTTTCCTGCACCACATACGGCCCAAACGAGCAATGAGTCGTTTCGATCAATCGCATGACAAACTTCGTCGGAAGCAAGTTGTTGAGCCGGGGATAGTTTACCGCTCCATTTTAGCGGTGAAGAAAAAGAGGTGGAGGGAATTGGACCAGTCCATATGACGAGCGGATTGCATTCGCTACATCGTCCCATCGTGACACATTTTCGACAATACGTACATATACGTCCACAACGAGCGCACGGAAAAGACGCAAAAAGTTGTTGATCTTCGTTGTCGCATCGCACACAGCGATACCCTTTTTTCGTTTTGACGATACTTTCTACAACTTGAACATACTTCTCATCATAAGGAAAAGAAAGTCCAGACTTTAGCAGCTGTTTGCCTGCCATATACAAACGAATCACCCCACTAAAAAAGAAGTGGACGAGTCGTCCACTTCTTCTATTCGCGCTAATCAAAAAAATTCCTGTTTATTTTTTATACCAACCGAATCCCATTGCCCCTTCACCTAAATGTGTGCCGATGACCGGACCGAAATAACTAAGGAAAAATTCAACGTGCGGGTATTGTTGTTCAAGCTTTTCTTTCCATGCACGCGCTTCTTCTTCACGATTCGCATGAATGATGACCGCACGCATCGGAACGCCGAGCATCGCATCTTCCGCAAATAGCTCTTCTATTCGGCTTAACGCTTTTTTACGTGTACGAATTTTTTCAAACGGCACGATCACTTTATCAACGAAATGTAAAATCGGTTTTACCTGCAGAAGGCTGCCGATAAACGCTTGTGCGCCACTTAATCGACCACCGCGCTGCAAATGCGATAAATCATCGACCATAAAATAAGCGCGCACCGATCGTTTCATTTCATCTAGCTGCGCAATAATCGCCTCTGGATGCATACCTGCTTGCGCCATTTCTGCCGCTTCCATCGCATAAAATCCTTGCATCATGCAGCTAATTTCCGAATCATATGCATACACGCGAATACCTTCAACCATTTGACCCGCGGAAACGGCTCCTTGATACGTTCCGCTAATGCCGCTTGATAAATGAATGGAAATGACCGCATCGTATTGTTTCGCAAGCTGTTCGAACGTTTCAACAAATAGTCCAATCGGCGGCTGTGATGTTGTCGGCAGTTGTTCGCTCGTTTTTACTTTGTCAAAAAAATCTTCTGCGCTTATATCGATTTCTTCTCGATACGTCTCGGTTCCAAAGACAACACTTAAAGGAATGATATGTATATTCAACTGTTCACGAATATGCTTCGGGATATATGCAGTACTATCTGTTAAAATCGCCGTTTTCATCGCCTATACCTTCCTTGTCCAAAATTTTTCCTACTTGCATTGTACTATATTATAACTATCCTTGCATTGAAAAAGGTTGTCGAATCGATTCGACAACCTTATTTCACTTCTACCCAGCCATTTTTAATCGCAACGACAACGGCTTGCGTTCGGTCGTTAACATTTAATTTTTGCAAAATATTACTTACATGGTTTTTCACCGTTTTTTCGCTAATAAATAGCGCATCGGCAATGCCTTTATTGCTTTTTCCGTCCGCCAACAACTGCAACACTTCGCATTCGCGGCGCGTCAATAAATGGTACGGTCGGCGTACGTCTTGCTTTTGCTTCTCTTGTCCCATCGATTCCCCTGCAACGAGGCGACGATATTCTTTCACAAGATTATGCGTCACTTTCGGATGCAAGTACGAACCGCCTTCTGCCACAACACGAACCGCTTCAATTAAGGCGTCTGCATCCATTTCTTTTAACAAATATCCCATCGCCCCCGTTTGCAACGCATGCATGACGTAACTTTCATCATCATGAATCGATAAAATGATCACTTTTGTATCCGGATACGCCTCAACGAGTTGACGCGTTGCCTCTACCCCATTGACATGTGGCATATTAATGTCCATGATGACGACATCTGGCTTATATTGCTCGACAAGCGCCAATACTTCGTCTCCATCGCTTCCTTCCGCGACGACTTCAAAATCTTGTTCAAAATCTAAAATGCGTTTAATTCCTTCTCGAAATAGTTTATGGTCGTCAATTAAAACGATGCGCGTTTTCATAGCTGTCGTTCCCCTTTCTCTTCCGTCTTACGGAGCGGAATGGTCATCGTCACAATCGTTCCGCGTCCAAGTTGTGAGTAAAGATGTAGTTTTCCTTCTAACCATTCGATGCGCTCACGCATGCCGATTAATCCGAATGCTTTATCTTTTTTTTCATTCGGATTAAATCCTTTGCCATCATCTTTCACGACGATCAGCAAACTATCTTTTTTTAGCTCCATTTTCACTTGAATCTCCTTTGCCTCCGCATGCTTTAACGCATTTTGCACCGCTTCTTGCACGAGGCGGAAAATAGCGACTTCAAAACGATCGGATAAGCGGCGTACTTCTCCTATGTATGTAAACGTAATCGTTTTTTTATGATATTCCTCGATCGTTTGTAAATATTTTTTTAACGTCGGAATTAAACCGAGGTCGTCAAGCGCCATTGGGCGTAAATCGTAAATAATGCGGCGCACTTCGTATAAAGCGGAACGCACCATTTTTTTTAAATCACGCATTTCACGAATCGCTTCCTCCGCACCGCGTTCACGGTAAATGCGTTCAATTAAATCGGAACGCATAATGACGTTCGCGAGCATTTGCGCAGGTCCATCATGAATTTCCCGCGACAATCGCTTCCGCTCTTCCTCTTGTGCCTCAATAATACGAAGTCCAAATTCTTGTTTTTCATTTGCGCCAGTAATAAACTCGCTCAGCTCGCGGAAATCTCCGTTCAAATAGTTTAGCACAACCGTCACTTGACCAATTAAATGATCGGCTCGCTCAATCGTTTCTTTCACAGAAGCAAGCCGTCTTTCTAACTCATCGCGACGTTGACGCAGCTGTTTTTCTTTCTCTTGCGCCATCGCTAATTCCATTTGTAAAGAATGCGCTTTCTCATACGCTTGGCGAATTTCATCTTCCGTATAGCGAGAGAAGTTTTTACTTACATCGGATAATCGTTGCCGAGCCAACCGCGCTTTCATTTCTAAGTGATCTGTTTGATCAATGACGCGTTTCACTTCTTCTTTTGTTTGTCGGAGTTCTTCAAGCAGTCGTTCGTGTTCCTTGCGTGACTGTTCGCTAATATGAAAAATTTCCGCTTTACTTTGGTCGACCGTTTCAATCATTTTTTTTACAATTCGGTCGAGCTCTTTTGCATTTATTTTTTTATTGGACATACACACCACCTAAAGGAAAAATGACCAAAAGTCAAGCGAAATGACTTTTCTGACTTTTATTTGAATATTCTTCTTGCTTTGAACATTGGGCATATCGTTTTATAATTTTTATTATAGCATGTTTCACCTATTTCTATCAGCATTTTTCGACAACAAACGCACAACATTCCAATAATCATTCGAGGTGATTACACGTTGTTAGAGACATACTATACGGTAAAAGGATATGGAGAGGCAGAAATCGTCATTGAAAAATCGCGCTTCATTTGTTACGTCGAACGAGCAACAACAGAAGAAGAAGCGATTCGCTTTATCCAACAAATCAAGAAAAAACATTGGGATGCAACACATAACTGTTCCGCATATATGATCGGCGAACACGATCACATTCAAAAAGCAAACGATGATGGCGAACCGAGCGGCACGGCAGGCGTTCCAATGCTCGAAGTGTTGAAAAAGAAAAAGTTAAAAAACACCGTCGTCGTTGTCACACGATATTTTGGGGGCATTAAACTCGGCGCTGGTGGGCTTGTGCGCGCTTACGGAAAAGCAGTGACAGAAGGACTAAAAGCCGCAGGCATTGTCGAACGTAAACTGATGCGGATCATGCATACAACGTTTGACTATACATGGCTTGGGAAAGTCGAAAATGAACTGCGCGCCTCTACTTATACGATAAAAAACATTCATTATGCAGAACACGTCACGATCGACACATACGTCGAAGAAAAACAAAAAGAAGATTTCCGCGCATGGATGACAGAACTGACTAATGGGAAAAGCACCATTACAGATGGCGAGCATGTATACGTCGAGTTTGATGTCGCGCAGTAAAAAAATTTTCGTTTACGACTGCATAAAAATTTTGTAAAATGATGATTGTTTACATGTCGATATTTGTTGAACTTTTGAAAAAAGGGGAACGACGATGCAAAATAGACGAGCATATATGAAAAAAAAGAAAAAACGAAAAAAAATATGGACATTTGTCCTACTCCCATTGCTTCTTCTTATCATCGGGGGAGGGGCATACGCCACGTTTCTTTTCAACAAAGCACAGTCCGTCATCCAACAGTCATTCGAACAAATTGATGGGCGCGAAAAATCAGAAAAGCGAATAAAAGAAGTGGATCCGAATTCCGATAACATTTCTGTTTTATTTATCGGCGTAGACGACAGCAACATTCGCCAAAAGAAAGGAATGGGAGCGGTACGTTCCGATGCGCTTATCCTTGCGACATTTAACGTGAAAGATAAAACGGTCAAATTGCTTAGCATCCCACGCGACTCTTACGTATACATTCCAATCGAGAAAAAATACGATAAAATTACACACGCCCATGCATACGGCGGAGTAAAAGCAACGGTCGAAACAGTTGAAGAATTGCTCGATATTCCAGTCGATTATTACGTCAAAATGAACTTTGAAGCGTTTGTTGATGTCGTTGACGAACTCGGTGGCATTGAGTTTGATGTCCCTTACGAACTTCGCGAAATGGATTCACACGATCGGAAAAATGCGATTCATTTGAAACCAGGCTTACAAACGTTAAACGGTGAAGAAGCGCTGGCGCTTGCGAGAACACGGAAATATGACAACGACATTGAGCGCGGCAAACGCCAACAAGAACTGATGAAAGCGATCTTCAAAAAAGCGATGAACGTAAAATCGCTCACAAAATTTGACGATGTGATGGAAGCGGTCGGGAAAAATATGACGACAAACTTAACGTTTGAGGAAATGAAAGGTTTCTTCGCTTATGCAACAAAAGGAACAGGCGCAAACATTGAAACGCTTCATCTCAAAGGAGAAGACGCACGCATTAGCGGCGTATATTATTACCGACTTGACGAAGCAACAGTAGACGAAATTAAACAAACGTTAAAAACACATCTTGACGTATCGTCTTATCAAGCACGAACAGAACAATTCGCGCAAGAACAATGAAGAGGGTGTCTCTCGAGACACCCTCTTTTATTGTTATGAAATTTTTCTCATGCCACGAACCATCTTCAGTAGCGGACGATAATCTTTTCCGACAAGACCAATTTTCTCGACAACAAGCTCAACGACAAGCAACACAAACGCAATGACGACTAACGCGCCAAACATCGTTGCTTTCGATAACACAACTGCCGCAACACCAAACATCGCTGCCATGCCATAAATAATTAACACCGTTTGACGATGACTGTATCCAAGACGTAGTAGACAATGATGCAAATGCGACTTATCTGGCGCTGATAACGGCTGTTTATTGACGATGCGTCTAACGATCGCAAACAGCGTATCTGAAATAGGCACCCCTAAAATTAAAATCGGGATAATTAACGAAAACACTGTAACGTTTTTAAAACCAAGAAGCGATAACACCGAAATCATATAGCCTAAAAATAATGCCCCTGTATCGCCCATAAAAATTTTCGCTGGATGGAAATTATATAAAAGAAAACCGAGCGTACTTCCGAGCAATAATAAACTCATCGCAAAAACAAACACATACGTATTGCCCATCGTCGCTGCCATTCCAGCAATCGTGACAAGGGCAATGGACGAGACGCCAGCAGCTAAACCATCTAAGCCGTCAATTAAGTTAATCGCATTTGTAATACCGATAATCCAAAGCATCGTAATCGGGATACTTAATAATCCAAACTCTAAATGACCACCAAATGGCAAGTTAATAAAATCAACGCGAATGCCGCCGTACACGACGACAATGGCGGCAATAATTTGACCGAGCAGCTTCCACTTTGGCGGCAACTCATATATATCATCAAGCACACCCGTTAACACGATGATTGTCGCACCAATGACAATCGCTGTCGCATATGGGCTAGCTGGCTTCAATACAAAGTAACCGACGATAAAACTAATAAAAATCGCTAATCCACCTAAACGTGGCATAATTTTTTGGTGCACTTTCCGCTTGTTTGGCTTGTCCGTTGCACCAACTCGAAACGCCAACCATTTCACGACAGGCGTAATGAGCACAGCTAAAATAAAACAAAGAAACAAGGTGAAATAAACCATAGGAAACCTCCCTATTCGTTAGCATTCCCGATTTTTCAATCAATTATTGTTTAAAAAGTAACACTTTCTACCATCTCTTTTTACAAACCTATCAGACATTATACCATAAATTTTAAAATCGACAAATGGAAAATAGAAAACTAGAATTTTGTTACATTTTCGTCCTTTTTGTTGAAATGATTTGTTATAATGTGAGATAAATAGAAATGAGGGAGGAGAAAACGGTGAAAAAAAGAACGATTGTCATGATGTTGCTTGCAGCGATGTTAACCGTTTCTGCATCAAAAGCATTGGCAAATAGCGAACCTGTTTTGGCAAGCGTAGAATGGGTGCTAGCAAAAATAAATCCGCTAAATGAGCGCGTCACAAAGCTTGAACAGCGCGTTCAACAGCTTGAGCAAGAAGTCGCGAAATTGAAACAACAACTAGAGGCGGCGAAATAATGATGAAAAGCATTCGATGGATCGTAGTCGCTTTTAGCATGTTTCTTTTTATCCCAACATCCGTTCATGCCGCATCGTATCCGACACCGGTCAAGGTAAAACTATTGCCGACCGCAACGTTCCTTGCGACAGTAAATGGAAACTATCAACTCATTGATTTGAAAACGAAACAAGCGATCCCATTTACAAATCCGGTTGCCTTTTCGCAAACGAACGGAGCAGTCGTCGCAACGATCAATGGCGTTTCGTACACATCGACAAGCGGTTTTTTATTAGATGAAGTGACAAGAAACGACCAACATGACGTCACGATCGGCAGCATTCAACAAGCAAATGGAAAATCAGCACCTGTGAAATACCGCGGGTCGTTTGAAATTACACCAGGGCAAACGGCACCAAACTTATTTAATACGTTAGACATGGAAGACTATTTAAAAGGTGTTGTCCCTGGGGAAATGCCATCATCTTGGCATAAAGAAGCGTTAAAAGCACAAGCTGTCGCTGCACGCAGCTACGCATACGCTCAATTGAAAAAATCGTCGTTTTTACAAATGACGGTGGCCAGCCAAGTATACGGTGGAAAATCAAAAGAACAAGCGACATCCACCGCAGCAGTTAACGAAACAGCAGGTGTGTATGCAACATATCAAAATGAACCGATTTCCGCCTATTTCCATTCAAGTTCTGGTGGGAATACAGAAAATAGCGAAAATGTGTGGGGCGGCGCTGTTCCGTACATTCGCTCTGTTTCCGATCCGTACGATCGTCATGCGAGCAATCCACATTACGGATGGAACGGAAAAGTCGCAACAACTGTCGTATCATCAAAATTTAAACTAACAAACGAACAAGTCGTGTCGCTTCGTGTCACGCAAAAAACAAGTGCAGGAAGCGTACAACAAATGGAAGCGACTGTGTACAATCCTGCCACAGGGCAAAAACGGACCTTGCAAGTGCGACCTTCGTTTGTATCATCACCTGATGCGTTCCGTTCATTTTTTGGCGTTTCATTAAAAAGTATTGCCTTCGATGTCAAAGGAAATGCTAACGTAAAAGTAAAACTTGCGGACGGTTCAGAACAAACGGTCGATCATATTGTCGGCTACACACTTCAAGCAAATAGCGGACAAACGATCATTTCAAACGGAAATGCTTCCATTCGTACAGAAAATGAAACGATTTACTACCCAACTGCGCCAACGGAATTTACATTCACAGGCGATGGATGGGGGCATCGACTTGGCATGAGCCAATGGGGTGCGCGCTCAATGGCGGAAAAAGGCTTTACGTACGATCAAATTTTAAAGTACTACTATAAAGGAATTGAAGTAAAAAAAATCAAATAGGCTGTGCACATGCACAGCCTATTTATTTTGCAACGCCCGATCCATAAATGTAGCAAAGTGAGCGCGCGTCGTCGGTTGTTCTGGATAAAAATAACCATTACTTCCTTCCGCAATCCCATGTTGAGAGATGATGCGAATTTCTAGCGCCCCTTCTGTTCCGTTTGTCACATCTTTATATCCTGCATATGGCGCTGACGTTGCTTGCAGGCGAAAAGCACGTTGAATAATCATCGCCATATGTTTTCGCTTCATGGACTCTTGAGGGGCAAAGCGATTGTTTGGGTACCCTCCGACAAAGCCAGCCTCATACGCCGTCATAATTTCGCGGGCAAACGGATGAGAATTTGGGACATCCGCAAAAATCGATGGCTTATTTGATAGCGGAAGTTGAAATGCCCTTACAAGCATCGCCGCTGCTTGCGCACGCGTAATCGCTTGATTCGGGGCGAATAAACCATTCCCCACGCCACCGACAATGTTTTGACGATATAAACGAGCGACCGGAACATACGCCCAATGACCGAGTGGAACGTCTTTAAACACTTGCGGCGATTCCGCAGCTGTTTTCATTTTCGTAAGCTGTTGTTCCAATTGTTTCATCTTTTCATCGATTTGATTTAAACGTCTATTCGTATCCGCTATTTGTTGCTCTGTCCACGGCGCTGTTGCAATTTCTTGCTCTTCACTTGCCCCTGCGTGTTCCTGCTCGCACGCTGTTAAGAACAACACGAAAACGATAGGAAGAATCCATTTTCGCACCATGCCACCTCCTCTATTGTGATGTATAGTATTTCACAATCCCTTGATAAATCGCTTCAGCATATATATTTTGATATTCCGGTGACGTTAATTTCGCACGATCTTCTGCGTTAGAAATAAATCCAAGTTCGACGAGCACGCTTGTCACACTATTGTTGCGCAACACATACAGGCCGCTATTTTTCACACCGCGATCAACCATATTCGCCATGCGGACAATCTCCTCTTGAATGTATTGTGCTAATTTTTTACTTTCCTCTCCGTTCGGATTCGTCGATGAATCGTAAAACACTTCTGCTCCTTTCGCACTTGTATTTGTCGCCGAATTTGTATGAATGCTAACAAACATTTCCGCGTAGCTGTTTTTCGCGATATTCACGCGATCTTGCAACGTCGGATAAACGTCCGTCTCTCGCGTCATAATAACGGTTGCGCCTGCTTTTTCAAGTTTTTCTTTTACGAATTTCGCCACTTCAAGCACAATCGTTTTTTCGTTCGCTCCTCCGCTTATTGCACCAGGATCTTTTCCACCGTGCCCCGCATCAACGACAATAATGCGTCCTTTCACAGGAGAACCTGCAATATTCCGCAATTTTAAATATGTTTTATGCACGTAAGCAAACTGACCGTTATAAGCAATTTTTGCCCAATAGCCGTTTATATCGTACACATCCACAACTTGTCCTTTTCGCAATGTTCCAACAAGCCCCCCTGTCGCTGCTGGCGTTTGTCGAACATTGAGCGTCGAAATCGTCACCGTTCCTTGAATGTTCGTTTTTCCTTGTTCGATTAAGTCCGGCAACGGCAAACGGAACTGATCGTTAATCGTCCGAGCTAACAACGTCGCAAATTCAGCACGAGAAATGGCATCTTTCGGGAAAAATTGTCCATCCCGTCCGTTCGCTATGCCGTGATAATATAGACGATTGATGTGCGCAAGGGCCCAGTGACCTGTCGTATCTTTAAATACGGGGGCAGCCTCAACCGCAGCACCTTTGCTTGGAAGAGAAAAGGCGTTCACAAGAACGATGCTCATTTCAGCGCGGGAAAGACTGTCATTTGGACGAAAATTCGTCGTACCGTCCCCTCCCATAATACCAAGCTGTACCGCACGCGCAATCCAGCCACGCGCCCAATGATTGTTCGGAATATCTTGAAATGACAACGTTCCATCTTTCCACTCTGTCTGTCCGAGAGCGCTGACGATCATTTTCGCCGCTTCTGCCCGCGTCACCGATTGCGCTGGACGAAACTCCGATGTTTGCCCAACTTGATAACCGTTAATAATTTGCGCATGTGCTAAAAAGTCAATTTCATTTTTCGCCCAATGACCGTCTCCAACATCGACAAATCGTCCTTCTTGCTTTAATTCTGTATTTGCCCAACTATGCATGGGAACAGAAAAAAAAGCAAGAAAAACGATCAAAAGACAATATACGTGACGTTTCCCCAGCATATTTCTCTCCCTTTCGACATTTTTCTATCATCAAGCATAACAAACAATCCTAACCTTTTCCATACCCAACAACGCATATTTTTCTTTTCGACACGTCTCTGTCTTTTTTCGACAAAAAACGACACTAAACGACAAATTTATACAACAAAGTTATTATTTTTGTAGTGATTTTTTTAAAAAAAAACGGCTATACTTACTTATGCGATAAGGTTTTGGTTGCTAAGTCAGCCTCCCCACCGATTTGGAAACGGTGGGGCTTTTTTTATGCTACTCTTGTCGAATATTGTCGAATGAGTGTCGAAACGCGCACAAGCATCGCGCACATTTGCGCTCTCGTCACAGGTTCATTCGGATGAAAATATGACGTTTTCGCAACGATCCCTCGTTCCGCTAACAACTGCACCGCTTTCCACATATCTTGTTGTGTTACATCTTGAAATGGATAAACAGAACGAATCGGCTCGTTTTCTAGTTGAAGCGCACGCATGAGAAGTAAAGCAAACTGTCCGCGCGTCAGTTGCTCATGTAACAACGCTTTTCCTTCCGTTCCTTTCACAATTCCCTTTTCCGCTGCCGTTGCTACTAACAGCGCATTCGTCGCTGTCAATGGCACATCGACAAAAGGAGACTGCAATATAGAAGGCGCCCCCCAACCGAACAGACGAGCAAGCATCACAATACTTTCTCGGCGCGTTAAAGGAGTATTTGGACGAAACGTTCCATCTCCATACCCGCGTATCATTCCAAGTTTTTGTGCCTGTAAAATATCGCTATACGCCCAATATGTTTTCTTTACATCGGAAAACGGCGTTGGTCGAATGGGAACAGCACGAATATCGGAAGCGATCACTCGTTGTTGTTCATCTGTGATGACAACCGCCACATCTCCTTGTTGTTTCGCTAGATCAAACAAACGAAACGGCATCATCTCCTGATGAATAACGAACGAATGAACAAGTTTTCCATTGATAAAAAGGTGACCATTTTTCCCTACAAAACGCGAAGACAAGCCTAAAATATACGTACGATTTTTTTCAATGGGCTGTCCCGGCTGTAAGTTCATCCAGTCAATGCTTGATGGATTCGATAACGCGATCGCTTGTTGCCATTGAATGATTCCATATCCTGTGTACATATCATATCCGCGCCAATATACATCTTTCGCCGTCTTCCATATACGGTTGCGAAGTTGAAATGCATCTTCTTCTCGGTACATCGCGCGCAATACAGCCAATAGTGCGGAGACGTGCGGAGCAGCCATCGACGTACCACGCATCGCCCGATAACCTGATGGATATGTGCTTATTAGAAAATCTCCAGGGGCGCTTACTTCTACGTCCCAACCATAATTCGAAATAGAAAGGGGCATTTGTTGTCGATCAACCGCTGCTACCGTAATGACTCCGGGGTAGCTGGCAGGATAAATATTTGTGGTGGGCATATGGCTATTGCCAGCCGCCGCCACCACATGCACACCACGTTTGACAGCTTCTTCGATGATCGATTTTAACACTTCCGTTTCTCCTTGGCCGGCTAAGCTTAAATTAATAATCGAAGCACCGTGCTCAAGCGCGTATTTGACCCCTTTTGCAATTTCAAAGTCACCGCCGACTCCGTAACGGTCTAACACTTTAATCGGCAAAATATCTACGGGCGCATCCCCAATCAGTCCTGCTATTCCTTTGCCGTTATTGACGCTAGCGGCTAAAATGCCTGTCACATGCGTCCCATGCCCAAACGTATCATCCGCATATCGCTTGTTTTCCGCATAATCAACGCTAACACTATATAGCACATGATCGTTCAAATCTTCATGTTGTACGACACCTGAATCGATGACCGCAACAAGGACATGATTCACACCTTTTAATTCGACGATGCGCGGACGATTCGTCCAATTTGGCGCCGTAACATATAGATGAATCGTTGAAGAAGGACGGGGGATGAGAACATCAAGACGAGGAAGTTCACCTTCGTTTTCCCCTAACGTCGTCCCTTTTTCATCTTTCACCTGTATACGCCATGGTCCTTCGATATGATCCACTGTGACAGAAAGGCGAGATAATGTTTCTTCTCCAAGCGCGATGACGATATGTTCACCGAAAAACGCCTCTCCGTCATACACTTCTTCTTGTCCATCAACAATCATCGTTTTTCCAATTATCCGGTTGACCGATGTAAGCGAAGGCATGTGCCAATCAATAAGCGGCAAAGACCATTGCTCTGAAAATAACGGGTCATTGACAGCTGCTCGCTTCATATCATTTTTCTCCATTTTTAAAACAAACGGTAAACGAGAAATGTGTTCTCGTTCTTCTTCTGTGACCACCACTTTCGCAAACGATCCAACCGTATCTACGACGTATGATTGAATAGTGGAGAAATTGGACGGATGCCGCACTTGTACGATCCATTCCTCTTTTTCATCTGCTTGAATGACAGAAGGAAATAAAAAGAAAACAACACATAGCCATAACCACCTGCTCACACTTGCCACCTCCTATGCACTTCCATTGTATCGCGTCCACTTCGACATGAATAGACAAAAACGGCACTTGTATAAAAGTAGTGAGTTAACTAAAAAATAAAAGTTTTTTAACATTTTATGAATTTTGTTATCATTTCATAGATTCATAATCAAGTAGAAATAAAAGACGTCCACACGGGCGTCTTTTTTTACTTCAAATTCCAAAATACGTGACAAAAGGAAGTCCTATGGTATAATACCATGGGAAGGAGTGATTACGTTGTTAAAAAAAATCGTTGGATATGCACTCGTTGCCCTCATGATCTTTTCATCTATGCCAACAGCTACCGAGGCAACAAGCATTCGGCCTATGCATATCCCAATTACAGCAAACGGAAAGACAATACAAACAGATACTTCGCCGATTATGGTGAACAATCGCGTTCTTGTGCCATTTCGGGCGATTTCTCAATCGATGGGGGCCAATATTTTTTGGAACGCCAATACAAAACAAGTGACCGTTCAAAAAAATAAAAAAGTGATTTTTCTTACCGTCCAATCAACAACGGCGACAATCAACGATCAAACGGTCACGCTTGATTCCCCTCCAATCATTTATCGAGGACGCACATTCGTTCCTGTTCGCTTTGTCGCTGAAGCGCTTGACGCGAACGTGCAATGGACTGGAAAAGAGGTGCGCATCTCTTGGTCAACCCTCCAGACAAGTGCTGGAGCAGTGTACGTGAATCAAACGAAAGTTACAAACAACACCATGACGGATGGGGTATATACATATGTTCCATTAAAAAAATTGTTAACAGCGATCGATGTCAATGTTGATTGGATTGAAACAGAGGAAACGATGATCGTTCGCTTATCCCGTGGCCAAATGTCAATTACGGCAGGAAAAAAACAATTAATCGTTGACGATCATGAAATTGTCGCACCGCTTGCACCAATTCGACTAAACGATGAATGGTACGTATCCGCTTCATGGGTCATGACTGTTTTTGGCGCACAAATGACTCGAAACGGAAATAACGATTTATTTTTCTCGATTCCTCGAACGACGTTTCGCAGTCCGTTACTGCCAATCGCCGAAACTTCAATTGCTGTCCCACAGCACGTGACAACACCAAAAATGGCTGATGACCGTCGTCTATTAATAAGCGACAACCCAGAAGTGTTAACACCTGTTTCTGTGCCAAATCAGCAAGCGACGTTAGCACTTGATCACGTGCAAGGACAACAAGGAACGATGGACCATCGCGTATTTGGCTGGCACGTCAACAACTTAGGCACTCGCGCCACTGTCGCCATTATTGTTGACAATCGTTCTTCTAACGACATCATTGTCACGAATATAAAAGGAACATCCCGAACAAGTCCAAACAGTTGGGGACATTACGATGTCGGTTTACCACTGGCTGAAACGGTGCTACGACAAGCGCTCACAACCGCACCAACGGTGAAAGTGAAAGCAGGAACGGGCGCAGTCATTCAAGCGTTTGATGTGTCAAACAACCAACTGCTCGGATTTTTATATGACTTCACCATTCAGCAAGAAAACAACGGTACAGGAAACTATCGCATTCGCACAGTCGTCACAAGCTCGTCAGCGAATTTCTCAACGATTTCTCCTACGCTCGCACCGCTTGATTCTTATGCGACTCATCCGCGCGGCGTATGGAAAGGAACAACGTTAGAAGCCACGTTGCCGACATATACGATCGATAACGAACCAGTCGCCTACAGCATATCAAACGGAAAAACAGATCATCTTCTTTCCGTTGCCAATGCATTAAGCGACCCGACCGAAACGGTGCACAATCCCGGTCATTACGGCTTAACGTACCGTCTATCGCTTCCGATTCAAAATGAAACGGGGGAAATACAAACGGTTCGCCTCCGTTTTAGCGCCCGCGGCGGGTCATATTGTGGGGCTGTAAAAGTAAACGGTGTCGTCTATGTCATCCCGCCGCTTCAGCCATTTACACAATCCGCATCTGTCGACTATATCGTCTTTTCAAATCAAGACATGATCTCGCTTGAATTTATGCATGCAGGCGGAGCTGCACTGCCACTTGGGGTTGAAGTTTCGACGGTGAAGTAAATATGTATAAATATAGGGAAGGTCTCCTATACGGAAACCTTCCTTTGCCTATATCAAAATTTCCTTTCACTGGACTCTTCATTTACCATTAAAGGAATCATATATATCCAGTTGATCATCCCCCCATTTTTCCGCCACTCTTTTCTATAAAAAAATGTGATGAAACGGTGAGGTCGTTTTCCAACTTATCCATATTTTATTCCAAAGAAGGGAGATCAATTATGAACAACCATGTAGAACTAAATGAACACAAATGAGTAGATATATGGGGGAGGGTTTGCTGGACCTTCATTGATAACGTTCTTAACACAGGAATTGACTTTATAATTGTAAACCTTGCACCGAAGAAAATGACAGGCAAGGAAGCAAGAAACGTGCTGATGGACATGTCAATGAGGATGAACTAGGAGTTGTAATTGGGGACGTTTCACCTCCCCCATGCTTCGAGTCATTCTTTGTTATGTAAAGGTTCTTTCATACATGTATATATGGTTATAAAAAGGAGAACCTCGTTACTTTTTGGGTTCCCCTCTCACAACAAAGGAATATATCCATTGTGAAACTGTTTCTCCTCTATCTGTAGTAAACAATACGACATGAATTCTAACATGTAATCTCTCTTCGCTTTGTCAATATTCAACATGCGTGCTTTGTAGTCATGTTCAGAGATCAAACCGATTTTCCATTGTTTTTCGTAATAGTCTTGCTCTGACAACATTTGTTGATACACATCGTATGCATCTTCGTATTTCGCATATGAACGATCAAATTCATCATATCGTTTTGCTAAAAACCTTTCTACATTTTTCGCTACCGCATTCAATTGTGCCTCTGACATTTTCACATACTGTTCCATCTGCTGCTTTTCGATTTGGTTGGCTGCCTGCCCTTTTTTGTCATTTGCTAATTTTAAGTTTTCTTGCTTTTTTAAGTAAAGGAAAGAACGGTAAACGAGACTTTTCACATCTTTTGGAGTTTCTATTTTACGCAAAAAAGAACTAGGGATAGATTGAAACGTCACTGGCTGTGCCTGCGGAACATTTAAATCTATCTTTAGTTGAAACTCTAACATTACTCTTTCTTTTTGAACATGTTCTAGCTCCTTCTTCTTATTTTTCCATTCTCGTTGCTTTTTCCTCAACTCGTCTTTACTCACCTCTCCTATTTCGACCATTGCTTCTACTCGCTTCATATCTTCAGCTAAAAATTGAATCTCTTTTTGTAAATAAGCGATTTGTTCATCGTATGACAAAACGGAAATATAATTTTTCGCAAGTTGATAGCGAATAAACTCCTTTGCTTCTTGTTCATCAATTTTTGTTATATTTTGGCTACTTTCTAATTCTTTTATTAGCGATGCTAACTGCTTCTTCTTTTCCTGTATATCTTTTTGCAAAGCCTTTAACTGCTCTTGAGAGGCTTGGTAGTTTTGCTGAATGATTATATTAAGCGATTGGTTAATAGCTATTTGAATAGCAATTTGTTGATCAATCACTTGTTTTTCTTCTTCAGTTGCTTGCTCATAGTTTGGATATAGTGTCAAAAAATACTCTCTCGTCGTTGGTAACAATTTTAACGGCTCTAATGTCGGTTCCTTTAGCTCATTTAGACTTTCACGAACGGCTTCTTTTTGCGCATTTAGCATTGCCCATTTATACGTATAAACGAGAATATCGTTTGATTGATTCACACCTTCGTATAAAACATCATCCAATGTCAATTGTCTTGGACTTACTTCACTTGCCCTTACATGCATAGGGTAAAGAACAAATATGAGTAAAATAAAACTTAGCTTCATCCTCAACTAACTTCTCCCCTAACTAAGCAATATCGTACTAAAAACAAAAGCGTTCCAAATGACATGATAAATAATTGAAGTGTATAATGACTGCGTTAATCGATAAAGTATGACAGTAATTACCCCCATAATCGCTCCATTTACAGGATAACCAAAGTGTGCTAGACCAAATAAAATAGACGATATAATAAGCCCCACATAAAAATGATACTTTTTCTCTAGAAAACGATGAAGAACACCACGGAACAAAAGTTCTTCTTTAATTGGCGATAAAAGGATAACAGCTAACCCCATCAGAACGAAATCGAGAGTACTTTGTGCTCCTTGTAGTCCCATTACTTTCTCTTGTGCTTCCGGATTTTCAAATCCAATTATACGGAATGAAAGAAATTGCACCGTAAATGTTACAAAAATCGCCAGTATGATATACAAATACGTTTTTCCTTCATAAATTGCTTTTTTGTCAAAACCTCCTTTAAGAAAAGCACGAACTTTTTTAAATAAAAAGAGGGCAACAACAAACATAAGCGCATCAAAAAGAAGTCCCATATACCCTTCAAATATATTCATAATTCCTTCATTGTTTGTTACACCACCGATAATGCCTAAAATAAAGCCGACTGCAAAAGACATTCCAAAAAACGAAAGAAAAAATAAAATCATCGTTTTCCAAGACAACACATCTTCTCTTCCTTCTATGACTGTTGTTTGTTCTTGCTCTTTTTGCAGTAATTCACTCATGTTTCCACTCCTATTCTTTCAAATTTATCTTTTCTAAAAGATAATGTAGAATTTTTTTCGAATCTGTAACAACAAATGCTTCTGCTTGCATTCCAACTTTAATCTTCGCCTTTTTCCCTTTATAACTTTGTAAGCTTTCATTTGGAACTGTTGCTTCCACGATATAGTAGCTTATCCCATCCTCTGGATTAACCGTTGAATCTGTGCTTATTCGCACAATTCTTCCCTCGACCTCTCCATATTCTCGATATGGGAGAGCAGCAAAATGATAGCTTACTTTAGCACCTATTTTAGTTTTGCTTATATCTTTATTCGATACATAAATAATCATCTTGTATTGAGACTGTCGATCTGGAATGACTGTTAAAATCGGATCATTTGGGTGAATAATATCTCCCTCATTTACGTCCTTTATAATATTAACGACTCCATTAATCGGTGCAATAATGCGATAGTTTCGAAGTTGAACTTCAATGTCTTTTTTCTTTCCTTCAAGATCTTTCACTAGCTTTTCCTGTTGCTTTATCGCTTCATTAATCTCTACTAATTTATCTGTCTTAAATTTTGCTAATGAGATTTCCTCCAGCTCCTGCTGCAAAGAAATTTCTTGATATAGCGATTTCGTTTTCTGCTGCAAGTCTTTTTTTAATGATTGAATACCTTGTAACTGTGGCTCGATTGTACTCGCCTTTTGCAATTTTTGTAATTGAATAGTGAGTTCATTCAACTTCTGCTTATTCCTCTCTATCTCTAACCGAACCGATTGTAATTTCCCATTCATATAATTTTCCAACTCTAATTTAGCCATTTCATACTCTATTTTGCTTTGCTCAATCTTACTCTTTGGAACATATTGCTCTCCTAAAAAGATCAATCTGTCATACTCATCTTTCTTTTGCTGTACTGTTTTTTGCAGTTTAAGAACAGTATTTTGAAAGTCCATATATTGATTTGCATAAACAGACGTTGCATTCGTAAAGTAATTTTTATTTTCTAAATAACACTTTTCAAGTAATTGCAGATCACGGACAGTATCACTTAAGCGTGCGATTTCTTTATATAACGATTGGATCGTAAGCTCTTGCTCTTTTTGTGTGGCAAACAGCACTTGTTCTTTTTCTTTCGTTTCGTTTTGCGAACGATTCACATCTTGTTTTTCTTTCATTAATCTAAGACGAATTTGTTTCAATTCACCACTTAACTTTTCATAGTCTACTGCGTACTTCATGTATGCTTCATAATAGTCATTATCGTTTTTCGCAAACAAGTTTTTATGTTGCTCAACACTTTTTTTAAACGTGCGCAGTTGCTCTAACTCTTCTTGAGCTTCTTGGAGCTGTTGCTCAATGGTTTGTTTTTGAACGTCAAGTTCGCTTGCATCTAGCTCAAGCAATACCTCCCCCTTGTGTACTTTTTCCCCTTGAACGTAGTTCACACGTTCCACTTTTGCAGATACAGGTGTTTGGATCGTACTAACGTTTTCGTTTGGTCGAACAACTGCTTTCCCTTTTGCTACAATGTCCATTTCACCGAAATAAGCCCAGATAATAAACGAGACAACAAACAAACATAACAAAGAAATAAAAACAGGAACAAACGGATGTGGTTTTGCTTCTAGCAATTCTCTGCTATCCGTTAACTCATTCATTTCTCGTATATAAGCGTTCATGTTTAACACCCTTTACATTGTTGCAATTGGACTTGGTTCACTCGGGATTTGATTTTTCCATAGTTCATAGTACTTCCCTTTCATGTTCATTAGTTCATCATGTGTCCCTGTTTCAATAATTACCCCATGCTCCATCACATAAATTTTGTCGCATCTCATAATTGTACTTAAGCGATGGGCGATAATAATAGTCGTTATCTCACTGCAATATTCATAAATCGTTTCAGATATCGCTTTTTCTGTTGTCGAATCAAGATTGCTCGTCGCTTCGTCCATTATTAAAATATCAGGCTTTCTTAAAATCGCTCTTGCGATCGCTAGACGCTGTTTTTGTCCGCCAGATAAATTAGACGCGTTTTCCTCAAGCATCGTTTGATAACGTAACGGCAGTTGATTAATAAATTCATGGGCATGACACGCTTTCGCTGCAGCAATAATTTCCTCTAACGAAACTTCTTGCTCCACGCCTAAACATAAATTTTCTTGAATCGTCCCGCTAAAGAAAAAGTTTTCTTGTGGAATGTACGCAATTTTTCGTCTTAATCTTTCTAAGTCCATATCCTTAATATTGATATCATTAATTAAAATATCTCCTTTTTCATAGTCATAAAACCGCATAAGCAGCTTCACAAGCGTCGTCTTTCCCGAACCGCTCTCGCCGACGAGTGCTATTTTTTCACCTTGACGGATATGAAGGTTAATATTTTTCAATACGACATCTCTTGTCCCATAGCGAAATTGTAAATCTCTCATAACAATGTCGCCTTTTAAACTTTCCACTTTTATTTTTTTCTCTTCATTGTTTGATTTTTCGATTTCTAAATCTAAAATTTCCCCTAATCGATCTGCCGCAACAACAGCTGATTGAATCATCGGCTGTAAGTTAATTAAATTTTGAATCGGTTCAAGAAAATAAGCTAATAAAGCGTTATAGGCAATCAGTTGCCCGACCGTCATGTTTCCTTTTAGCACTTCATTTGCCCCGACCCAAAGAATGATGATTCCTCCGACAAGTTGCAAATATGTTTTTAATGATGATTGGAAATTGTTCATCATCCCATGCGAAAATACAGTCTTTAGAAACGAAATAAACTTTTGCTCTGTTTTAAACTTCGCTTCTTCTTCCGCATTATACGCCTTTACCGTTTCAATTCCATTCATTGACTCTACAATATAAGATGTTAACTCCGCATTTTTCTCCATTTCTTTTCTATTAATCGTTTCAAACGGTTTACGGAACGCCCATACAATCAACGCATATAACGGAACTAACAAGGCCGTCACACCGAACAGAAACGAATTTTGTGCATACAAAATCGCTCCGCCGATGATGACCATGAACGTATCAATCATAATCGTCAACGTTGCTCCGGAAATCGCATCTCGAACCTTTGAAGCGTCCATTAACCTCGAAATGATTTCCCCTACTTTTCTCGTATTGAAAAAACTCATCGGCAATGATAAAACGTGATGGTAGTATCCTAAAACGAGTCCAAGATCTAACTTTTGGCTTAAGTAAATTAAAAGATATGTACGAAATGCGTTCAACAATACTTTAAATGTATATAAAACGATCATGCCTATTGATAAAATATGTAGCGTCTTTTCCAGGTTTTCCGATAAAATATCATCAATCAAAAACTGAAAATAAAATGAACCAACAACCCCGAGTATCGTAAATAAAACACTCGCTAAAAAAATTTGCAGAAGAATGCCTTTTTGCGGCTTTAACATCCCAATGAAACGCTCAAATAATCCTTTCGTTTCGTCTCTTTTTTCAAATGTCGAAGCTGGCACGAGCAATACAAGAATCCCCGTCCATATTTGAAAAAACTCCTCAGGCGACATTTTCTTTAACCCTTCGGCCGGATCGGCAATAACAATTTCTTTGTTTGTAATTTTATGAATGACAACGTAATGCAGTAGACTTTGATTCACAATAACATGAGCAATCGCTGGCAATGGAAAAGGTTGAAAAAGGCTTTCTTGATTCCCGCGAACCCCTTTGGCTGTAAACCCAAGCTGCTCTGCAGCTTTAATTAAACCGTATAAATTCGTTCCTTGTTTATCTGTGCCAGCAACTTCCCTTATTTTCGATATCGGCACTTTTAAACCGTACTGTTTGCATACCGTAGCCAAACAAGCCGGACCGCAGTCTTTTATATCGTGTTGTTTGATGCAGTAGTATTTGCTGAAAAAAGAAAGCATAGTAACTACACCTCAAAAAGTTAAAAAATGAAAGAAGAACATTTATAAAATCACATACCATCCCTCTTTATTATCTTTACTGTTTCAAATGCTAAAAATCCAAAAACTATCAATCCTATTACGATCATAAATGTATTTTGCACTTCATTCGATTCATCAACGATTCCTTCTGGAAGCAGTCCATCAATACACAGCAACGAGAACAGAAACAACTCAAAAATAAAAAAAGGGATATAAATCTTTTTTTTACTCACGTAATAAAAATAAGCGATTAAACAAAACATAAAATAATTCGCAAACGCCAATGGATCCCAGATCCTTAGAACAATAACGAAAGCACCTAACAGGATATTAATAAAAATGATGATCATAACAAAAATGTGCGTATTCCCTTTCAACGATAACTCCCTTTCTTCCTCTACTCATGGTGCTTAACTAACACCATGAATAGAGGAAACTAAGAATTTATTGAGGCTGTTTATCCATCATATCCAAGATATCCACCAACAACTGCACCGACAACTGCACCTGCCACAACTCCCCATGGACCACCCAGTCTTCCAAATCGGACCCCTTGTTGCGCTCCTCTGACTGCTGATGCTACTATTGGAGATAGCGTTCCGGCGCCAATAACTGCATTAGTCCATGAACCGCGTCCACCATCTATTTCTTTTAATTCCTCTTCTGTAGATGAGCAAATTCACTAACATAAATTTACATCCATACAAAAAAGGAGACATGAACCCGATTCCTTGATTAGAATAGATGTGTCACCAAACCATTCTCAAGGAGGTTCATGTCTCATGAATAGACTACCACATCACCAAGGAATCGACAAGTTTTTCGCAATGTTGGGGCTGGCCCTTTATTTCTCTAAACCGGTCATGAAGCATCTCATTCATATTATCGACGCGCTGACAACGAAAGGATTTGCGGGAACCTTGACCGATCTGCATCACGAGAGCTTTCATCCCAACCATCGAACGACACTGAGCCATTTTTTCACGAAAAGCCCTTGGGATGAAGAAATCTTGCTTCGCAAACTCCAGCAGTGGATGCTTCGTCATGTGGAACGAACGGCCAAGCGAGAGAATCACCCCATTTTTGTTTCGATCGATGATACGATCTGCCGAAAAACGAAGCCTTCGTCACAGGCGAAACACGCTATTGAAGGGTGTAATTGGCATTATTCTCACGCGGACAAAAAGTCGATTTGGGGACACTCTCTCGTCTGGCTCATGGTTCATACGATGACGCAAGCCTTTCCCTTTGCGTTTCGCCTCTACGACAAGGCGGATGGGAAAAGCAAGGGTCAATGGGCCATCGAGATGCTTTCTTCTTTGGATGTGCACGGTTCTGTTTATGTGCTGATGGATTCTTGGTACCCATCGAAAACACTCGTGGAAGCCTGCCTGAAAAAAGGATTCCACGTCATTGCGATGCTCAAGACGAATCGGGTTCTCTATCCAAAAGGCATTGCGATCCAAGCCAAGCAGTTTGCACGCTACATCGAACCGGAAGACACCCATCTCGTCACGGTGGGAGAAGAGCGTTATCGCGTGTATCGCTACGAGGGAGCGCTGAAAGGTCTCGATGATGCCGTTGTGTTGTTGGCTTGGAAAGCCGATCAGCCGATGACACCTGAACATCTTCACTGCGTCTTGAGCACCGACCGGGAGCTAAGCGATGAAGAGATCTTGCGCTACTATGCCCAGCGTTGGTCGATCGAATGCTTTTTTCGACAAGCGAAAGACCAGCTGAAGCTCGATGGGTACCGCGTTCGCGGGCGTCGGGCGGTGAAACGGTATTGGATCTTGGTGCAACTCGCTTATGTGTACAGTATGGTCGAATCCAACAGCGATTTCTCTACCGGGCTTGACTTCCTTCGAAAGAAGAAAGGACATAGCCTCGTGGAGTTTATTTACGATGCAGCGAAACAAGATATTCCCATTGATGTCGTTAAAAAACAGCTTCATGTGGCATAAGGGGTACTCCGTTTGTCTCTTTTTACATGGTAATTATTGTAATGAAAATTGCTCAACTACAGTTCCTCTTCAGAAAGAAAGGAAATAGAACCGTTTTTTTCTAACATTAACTCCATAGTAAAAACAACCCCTTCCATATTTTTTTGATCTTAATTTTCAAAAGCATTGTTGTGCTATTCCCTGATCATTTTCTCCTATTAGAAGAGTCAAGAAGAACACCGATTGCATATGCGACTGCCCCATAATGTGCACCTACAAATCCTCCTGCGGCTGCGCCAAGCGGACCTCCAAACGATCCACCAATTACAGCTCCAGTGGTTCCAAATCCAGATACTACTCCTACCAAATTAACAACATGTGATTTCCATGACCCACCATCAATACCTTGCAACTCAACATGATTCAATTCTTGGAACATTCTCATCCATCCTTCTAATTTGTTTTTTTCTTCATATACATAAAAAAAGAAATAGAAAATGCCAAAAAAGAAACTATCAATAGCACTATTTTTTTATCTGAAAAACCTTCTTTGTTAGAGAATAAAGGTATTCCATGAACTATCATCTGTATAAAAAATACGATTACAAGCAATAAATAAGTTTTTTTACTCACCTCTGTCACTCTTCTCTAATTTTTTTATATTCTCAATTTTAAGTAGCGAATAACAGTAAAATCACCATATTAATTGGTATACTTGCAATTGTAGAGATCCCGATATACTCTTTGGGATTTCTCCCCCTTTTTTTAGTCAAAAAAAACTCTAATCCTAGGTTACTAAACGTGATTAGTATAACGAGCCACATAAAGAGTATTTTATTCCCGTTATATAGTGAATTTACAAAAAGAGGGGAGAGAAGTATAAGAAACGTCAGTTGCTGAAAACTTCCCCTTGAAAAAAGGCTTATTCCTTCTTTTTTAATCATTTCAAACAACCCGCCGCAGCCGAAGCGCCCAACCATGCTCCCCCTACGAAAGTACCAAGCACCCAACCTACTGGTCCACTTACACCAGCAAAGGTCATAAGCCCTGTAAACGCCGCTGTATGAGCAAATGCAGCAACAGAAACTTTTCCGCAAGCACTAATTCCTCCATCAATTGATACTAGCTCATCAGCTTTCAACTCTTTCATGACTCACCCCTCCATAATTTCTAGATTTATGTATACGACACCATTTTATCCCCATCACCCCAAACTGTAAAGTACTAATTTTTTTAGTACCTTTCCCCTTAAAGGAAAATAAAAGTTATTAAAGGTAAATTTTTAAAAAATATATTGAACTTTCTTGTAAGTCATGCTACCATGAAATCGTCATTTTTTACCTTTCTGTCAAAGGGAAGTGAGAGTATTCGTAAGTGGATGGCACATTCATTAGATCGAATGGGTTTGTATTTATTGCATCGCCAAAAAAGCCAGCAGTCGCAATTTACGCGTTATGATCGATCACTTCTTGAACAGGCAGGATATCGTGTATCCGACACCTGATATACCAGAAGTTCACTTTGAGCATATGCATAAACAAATGAATTATGAAATTTGCCGCTTTTCATTTCAAAGTCCGATGAAATCTGGAAATGAAATAAATGACCGAGTTCAAGGAAATGTTTATTTCCACTCTTCTCAATCTCCTATTCACGTTATTGTTGTCCATGGTTGGAGAATGGATCAATGGGAGAAAATCAACCGATTGTTTCTAAAACCTTTCAACAAATCGGGATTTCATATGTGGCAAATAATGCTTCCTTTCCATTTTGACAGAGCTCATTCCACATATAGCGGGGAATATATGATTAGCGCAAATATAGAGCGCTCTGTTTTTTCGGTTAGGCAAGCTGTCACGGAAATTCGCGCACTTATTCGCTGGATTAAACTGAACAAAGGTGGAAACGTCATCTTGGTCGGGGTAAGTTTAGGAGGGCTAATGGCAAATCTAGTCGCTACCGCGGATGAATATGCTGATGCGGTTATTTCTATTATGTATGCCAATAGCTTATCTTATGCCGTGTGGCATACACCGATTGGGAAATACATTAAGCAGGTCTTGCAAAACAATGGAATTACTTATGATATGCTGAAAGAATATTGGGAAATTCTCGAACCAATTTCCCAAAAACCGAAGATCGATCGAAATCGTATTTTATTCATTGCCGGACGATATGACCAATACGTCCATTTTGAAGATGCCTTAGCATTACAACAAGCATGGGACATCCCAAATTTCCTTCCTTATCATTGCGGACATGCTGGCATTATTTTTCACCGCAAAAAAATTGCTAAGGATGTGTTAACCTTTATCCACTCATTATTATCGAGGAGTGTATAATTTTGCTTGTATTATTCGTACTATTATGGCTTGGTGGAGCGATTGTTTTACTTATAGACTATAAAAATTCAGCCTCAAAATGGGCAAGCGCTGTCGCTTTCGTCGGTGGTTTCGGTGGATTATCTGTTGTCATCGAAGAAAATATGATGCCGTACTCCGCTTCCTCTACCGTTGTAAAGCTCATCGTAGATTTATTATCATTCATTTGCCATTATGTAACACCTTATGCGTTTCTTATGTTTTCGATTACATATTCTGGACTTTTTTCGTTGATTTATCAAAAGCGATTAACATACATTCTTTTAACACCAATTTTATTTATGGCAATAAAATACCCGATATATCCAATTTCTGTCCCTTACCACATCGCATTATGGTGGGTAGCACCTTATATTGTATTTGGAATATGTCTTCTTTTGTTGTCTTATATAAAGGAAACACACCCCATATTAAAAAGAAATCGTTTCTTTACAAATCTTATTTTTATTCCTCCAATCTTATTTGCATTAATAACAAATTATATTTTACGTGCTTTCGGCGATCACGATAGTTGGCGCTATAACAAGGATATGATTATTATTTCTTTTAGCTTTTTTATTGTTTCCTTATTCAAATATGGGATATTGCATATTCGTTTGAACATTCATCGTCTATATTGGAAGCAATCGATGCAATCTATATTTATTGGAACAGCAATGCTTAACCATAAATTAAAAAATGACATAAGTAAACTTCAATTGTTTTGCCGTCGGATGGAACAATACGCCAACGAGCAACATGATAATGAATTGCTTTCAAACATTCAAAATATACAGGAGGTTGTTCAACATTTACAAGCTACACTGTCCAAATTCCAATCAAAAATCACCTTTCGTTCGTCCGAGAAGAAACGTGAAAACATGGAAGAAGTTATGGAGGAGAGCATTTCATCAATTCGTCACATGCTTAATCAAATTCAAATCGAAACGAATTATGACTCGACTATTATCCTTTATTGTGATAAGCAACAATTCAAAGAAGTATTTGTGAATATGATATTAAATGCAATCGAAGCGATGCCAAATGGGGGAGCCATTAGAATCCATTTTCAAGAAAGCTTTCGCTATCATATCATACAAATTTCTGATACAGGAACAGGCATAGACAAACAAACGTTGCCACATATTTTTGAACCGTTTTTCACGACGAAACGAAACAAAAGTCAAAACTATGGAATTGGACTAGCGTATTGTTGCTATGTCGTTCAGCAGCATGGTGGGTTTATTGACGTAGAGAGTACAAAATGTGGTACAACATTTTCACTTAAATTCCCAAAGTGCTCTTTTTTGAAGTAAATGGAGGAACAAAGATGAGTAACATTCACGTATTGCTTGTCGAAGATGATCAAGATTGGATTCAAATTATTTCAGAAGAATTGAATCGTTATCAAGGCATTGAGATTATCGGTGTAGCGACTTGTAGTGAAGAGGCATTGACAGTCATTCATAAAAAAAATGTTGACGTTGTGTTGATGGATATTTTTTTAGAAGATGACTGTGACGGCATCCAATTAACTGCTCAACTATTAGAAATGAAAAAAGAGATAAAAGTCATTATGCTCACTTCTTCAGATGAAGATGCGATCATTTTCCAGGCTTACATGGCAGGAGCAATCGACTATGTCATCAAATCAGAATTTTACGAAATCATAGACGCTATTCGTGCTGCGTATAAAAATCGCTCTCCTATACGTCCAACGATTGCACATAAAATAAGAAAAGAATTTTGCAAGTTAAAAAAAAGGGAACAAATAACATGTCCCCTGACAAAAACAGAAATTGCTATTTTAAAACTGATCGACCAAGGATATACCCAACAAGAAATCGCTAATCATTTAGTGATATCTGTGCAAACAGTGAAAAACCACGTAAGTCGGATTTTAAAAAAGCTAAGTGCGAAGAACGGCAAGCATGCTGTATGTAAAGCGAGGGAAATGGGATTTCTTTAGATCATCTGTGTAAACAAACAAATAGCATCACACCATGACCAAATGCACGACTGGTTTGTGTATAACAAAACATTACTTTTCCCTTTCCACCACACAGCTGATTTGATGGATCACTACCACGTCTATCGTTTATTGCGCCAATACCGAGAGAAATTGACGGGAGACAAGCGTCAAATCGTAAGGGAATGTGAAAGCAATGACTTAAGGTTCTTAAGGTTGTCTACTAATCGCTCCAACATGCTCGTTGTGTGTTCAAAAGAAAAGACGAACAACAACGGTTGGAGGCTCGGTCGTGTCCTTATTCGATTGCGCGCTATCACAAAATCGCTCGTCAAGCGAACAAAAGAAATCGTTTCCTCACAAATCTTATTTTTTATTCCTCCAACCTTATTTTACTCTATAACAAATTGGCCTAAAAATGCTCTTAGTTTTGAGCAGATTCCCTCTCGATGAAACCTATTCGACAAACTTTAAAAGCTTAGGGTATTTTCTATGTATTTTGGTCACTTTTCAACATCACTTTACTAATTACGTATATAGAAAACATTCCTCATATCTCCATCCCCATAACGAAAAATACGTTTATTCGTTGATTATTTCTTCATTTCCTTTCGTACATGGTAATTTAGGAGAAGCATAGTCCCGAAATGCTCGTACATTACTGTTTTAAAGTGTATGCACGGTCACTAATTATCATATTTAAATTCCCCTTATTTTAATCATTATTATTATTCTTTGTGTAATATATAAATATTTTTTTCGTTCTTTTGTTCATATTGACTTCTTGTTTTGATTATAATAAAATAAATAAAGGAGGGGTTTCTTCAAAATAAATAAAGGAGGGGTTTCTTCATGAAGTTCGCTTCCAAATCTGAAGAAATTAAATTTTATGTGCTTGAGTTTCTAGCTGATGGTCAAGAACATTCAAGAGAGGAGATTAAAGAATATGTGATGAAACGAGCTAGTCATGGGGATTTCACAGAAGGAACATTTGCCGGAAGTTTATATGACTTGACTCAAAGAAAAAAAATTGAATCCGTTAGAAGAGGGGTTTACCGTATAAACGATATAAGAGATCAAGATGCTCATCATAAAGATTATGATACACAAAAAGGAACTCTGCACGACAAATGCGTTGCAATCTTGAATAATACCATTAAAGAACTGCGTCAAACAGCCAATGAGATTGACATCTTGGATGTTAGCCAAGAAGATTTACGCCTAATCGCACAAATTAAAGAGGTCATCTCAAGTTTACAGCGACATATTCAATCATTTGAGAAATAATAAAGTGGTTTTAAAAAACAGTCAAAATTCCATTAAAAAAGTTTTCTGGATGGGGGAACGAAAACATGATTCACTTATTTGACACCATTCACACATGAGAAGAGAAATAAATATGCTTTACGGAAAATATCTTTCTACCATCGCGAACAGCGAGTTTGGCGATTGCATAGAAACCTCCAAAGCAAATAAGTGATTCATCCCCCATACATAACTTTTTTTCTTTCTAGAATAGGAGGGAATTGTCATGAAGCCGCAAAAAGTTGGCGTAATAAATGAACAAGTCATCCGAAAGCTATGTTTAAGCATGCCAGAAAACATGCCCATCGTGCTTAGTAAAACGAACATCGAACACATGAAAAATAAACATCCGAACCACTTTGAAAAGTATTTTAAATATTTATCAAATATTTTATCTGATCCTGACTATATAGCCAAACATCCTCAAAACAGATCAATTCAATATATCAAAGTATTCGATTTTGAAAATAAAAAGGACTATGTTTTAGTAGCGGTCAGAGCTAGCAAGAATGGCGTTTTCTATGTTCGATCTCTTTTTATCATGTCCGATGAAAAGGTAAAAAAGTACGTAAAAAAAGGGGCATTAATCGAATACAAAAAAGGATAAGAAGCCATAGCACGTGACAAGCTATGGCTCCACCATATCGGCAAAGCTTTAGGCGGGGTGGCACTCCCGCATCTCCAACAAGGGCGATGGCTGCCTGTTCCATCCTCTGAAAGCTTTGACTGAATTTAATTATACACAAATTTACTTGCTTTTATTATACATAAACTCCTTTTATTTTTCAACTGTGATATTACTGTAGGATTGAGTCAAGAGTTTGTGGGAGATTTTTTCTATCTCAAATGAATGGATATATATGATTTTATCAACCTGATTTTTGTAATAATTCCCTAACCCTCTCCTCCTGCTTTTTTGCTTTTTTAAATCCCTTTCAACGCTTCATATATAGGCGTTCCACATGATTGCTGGAGATGAAAAATATTACCTAATGCCAACTCCACTGTTCCTGCATTCTTGACTACCTTTTTCACGAGTGTAGATCGCTCTGTCTCTCTCTTCCTCGACGACCACCTCTCCTCTCCACGTCTGAATCGTTAACCCGTCTTTCACAGCTACCATCACATGTAAAAACGTTCGAATCCCTTCTTCATACCAACTCCGTCCAGCTTTTACGCGCTTCGCAAACACGTGCATCGTTCCCTCTGCACTTCCCATCGGGCGATGGGTCTCCACCGTTGCTTGTAAAACAAGTTGGCGAATCATTTCATGGCTCATCACCGCATAGCCTACTATCTTTTTTAGCGCTTCGGCCGCTTGGAAATACGAAGGATCCGTCACAGCTAATTCGATGGCGGTTTCCTCCAATAATGGACGGACTTACTCCTTTTGCCCCATCGAACCCGAGGAACGCATCTAATAAGCACGTATACACGCCTTCTTCTCGATCCAAATAGGAATTGCGTCGAACCTCCACCTCCCCAAATAACGTCTGCATCTGTACCGTTCGTTTATCTTTTAAGTAATAACGCTTTTCATCTCGTTGCTTGGCTAGCTCTTCATCTAGCCATTCCAATACCTGTTGAAGCATGTCTCCATATTTTTTTGTAACATCGAAAACAATTCTGCTCCTAACTCTTTTCATGTTTGTCCACTTGTGATAAACTGTTGCACAGGACTCTCTGACCTCCTTGGTGATTTGGTTGCACTATCACAATACAGGAAGAGAGTCCTTTTTTCATCTTTTTTGCTCATCCCCCTTCTTTTATCCCCTTGAACCATATAAACGAGGACTTCACTTCCTCCCACAAACATTTTGCTCATACGGGCGACAGGCACAACTTGTCAAACTAGCTATATCATTTGTATAATATAAGCAGATACTTCATAAAATAAAAAAAGCTGAGTGCGGTGAACACTCAGCAGGCAACTACATGCCGCAAGAAGAGCGGCTGACCTTTAGATGTGTAATAGCTAAAGAGAAATAACCGTTTCACACCTTTGGTCGAGGGGGGACGGTTATTTCTTTTTGTTTATATAGACGCCGACGGTAACAGTCAATGTTAGCATTCCGATGAACACTAAGCTGAATTGCGCAAAATAAGAATCTGAAATGTATGGGGAAGTAGGACTAAAACGAAAAGTTAGAAATCATCCTGAAATGGACAAGGATTTCATCATACGAGAACTAGAGATGGAGAATGAAATTTTAAAAAAGTATCTGCAAATCTTGAAAAGGGAGGGAAGACAGCGAAGTTCAAAGTAGTAGACGAGCTCAAAACAAAATATCCAGTCGTTAAAATATGTAAAAAACTACAGATTTCAAAATCGGGTTACTATAAATACTTGAAAACAAAGAGTAAGAAGAAAAAAGAATCTAAGAAAGACCAACCATTAAAAGGGTTCATCACCAAAAGTTGTACTTGATTTTTTTTCTGAACATACCGTATTTACGTTTGTGAGGAAAAATCAGTAAATCAATGATTTTTGCACATCTTTGTACAGGAAAATTACATATTGTGGTGATGAACTAATAAAATAGAAAATCCAAAAAACTGATGTTTTATCCCGGTTTGTAGAGTATAAATTTCACCAAATCAAAAAGCAACACACTCACATTGAATGCGTTGCTTCTATCCAGCCTTGCGCTTATATCCTATTCCTCAATTATGCTGTTTAGCTTCTTATCAAAAGTATATACTTGGTACCCCTTCACTTTATTATAGGCGTATAAAAGAGCATCAACAAAGTCCATCCGTCTTTTTACAAACAAAATGAGCGCTTCTTCTAGTATGTCGATATCATCGACATCAATATTATCGTATTTAAACAGTTCTAAAAGAGTATCACATATCTCGTCGTTTTTTACTTTGTACACTTTTTCCAGAACATAAACGACTTCAACTACTACCTCATTCAGCAATAATACCTTGTTATTTTCGATAATCGTTGCAGCTTTCGCTGACAAATCATCATGATCATTAAGCAAATATCTTAGGATAATGTTTGTATCAACGATTTTCATATTTATCCACCACGGCTTTAGACCAAGCATCGCTTTCTCGAGCTCGCAAAAACTCATTTTTATATTTTGACAACGCCCCCCTCAAGCTTTTTTTTCCCACTTGTTCTACCTCTTCTTTATCTGTATAGGGAAGGACAATGACTTCTACTTTCCTGTTTCTTAATTTCTCAGGTATATCTATAATTTTTTCTAAATCATTGCTGTTTTTTATGACTCTCACGAAATCCATGACTTTCGCTCCTTTCAACGAAAATGGAACTTCTTAAACATATTATACCATTTAACTGTACACGATAGCACGAAAATTCCTTTTGACATATTATATGTTTCATCAATGTTTGATTGCCGAGTTCACTTCTCGCTACATATAGGAACGGTTCCAACAACAGCGGATTCTTCAGCTTCTTGATGTGCTCGGAGAAATAAGCAACGCATCGACCTTCTTGTAGTCAAATGACGCTTCATACCCAACATCCTCCTGCCTGACTTCCACACCAAATTAGCGTTTCATTTTCACAATAAACCAGTCGAGCATCGTCTTCTCCTCTTACACATACTCTTTTTCCTTCAACGACACGAATCTCTCCCCGACAAACAATGACATGATCCAACAATCCAATTCCCACAATTCTCCCTGCCTCAACAAGCCTTCTCGTCACGTCAATGTCTTCCCTTGACAGCGTCGGGTCGGTCGAAAGACGCGAAACGTTGAAAAAACAAATCAAAAAGATTCATATCGAGTCAAGAGAAACGTATGGCAGTCCAAAAATCACAAAAATCCTTCAGAAACAAGGAGTGAAGGTCTCTCAGAAAACCGTCGCAAGAATCATGAAAGACGATGACATTCGTTCCAAAACGGAGAAAAAATATAAGGCCACCACGAATTCGAAGCATCATTTGCCTGTGTATCCCAACTTATTACATCAGCAGTTTGAAGTGGATAAGCCGAACAAAGTATGGGTGGCGGATATCACCTATATTTGGACGAAAGAAGGCTGGCTGTATTTCGCTTCGGTCATGGATTTGTTTTCTCGTAAAATCGTTGGCTAGTATCTTTCCGAACGAATGACAAAAGAGTTAGTGATCAAAGCATTAAACCGAGCCATCAACCAGAGAAAGCCTCAACCAGGTCTGATTCACCATTCAGATCAAAGGAGCCAATATGCATCGAACGAGTATCAAGCCATTTTACGACAGCATGGAATGCAAACCAGCATGAGTCGAAAAGGAAACGGTTATGATAACGCATGTGCGGAATCGTTTCACAGCATCATCAAAAAGGAACTGATTTTCCACGAGACCTTTACAACAAGACAACAAGGGAAGAGGCCAAACATCGGATTTTTGAATATATTGAGTGTTTTTATAACTCTTAGCGAATTCATTCCGCTAACAAGTACATGTCTCCGATAGCATATGAGAAGCTGCATCAACACGGCAAAAAACAATCCTTCTCTGAATGAAGTCGCGATATGGCGGTTTCTTAATCCTCTTGATAAGGGGAGGGTTTATCAACCGTTCTCCTTATCAAGAGGCACCAAACGAAGTGCGGTAGTAGGAGTTAAAATGTTTCTCTATTCTATGTGTCTATTTTCTTGACATAATACCATTCGCTATTATAACCACCAACGTATACAAGGTGTTCTTCATTATCAAATACCGACTCAATATGCAAAGGCTAGTTAAAAATGAGCGCAGGTGGGCTGCATTTCCTCCTTCTCGTCTTACCTACCTCTCCTCAGAACTCCGTGGAGCTGTCAAGTGCTTTCCTTGACAGTTTCACAGGGTTCTGAGACACTGAAAAAAGACGAGAAAAGGAAAGGAACCAGAGTTCTATCACTCTGATTCCTTCACATTAACTGAATTTATATCGCAGTGCACTAGCACCGTTCCTTTAACTCCTCAATCTCCTCTACAGGAAGTTCCGTTAATTCGTGAATGGTGTGCACATCATATCCTTTGTCTAACATTCTTTTCGCAATATTTCGTTTCTCTTTCTTCTCATACGAAATCATTAATTCCAACACTTGTTCTTTTTCTTTTGTTTCCATTTCATTCACCTCGTTTCGCAACTGTTGTTCTTCCGCATCCGACAGCTTCACATATGTTTCAAAAAAGCCGATTAATAATCGCTGCTTTGCTTCGTCTAATTCCATGCGCACAATCATTCGTAAAAACTGCTTTTTTAACTCTACCCGTTCATTTTCAGTATACCCCATTTTGCTTAACAACGCAGCGGCGATTGGGTTGTCATGGCGAATGTAATCACGCCAGTTTTGGTTGCGCAACTCCACCGTTAAAAATCGAAAATGAAGCACATCGAAAAAAGGAAATTGGAGCGTAAACGATGAAGGTTCATGTCGGAGAGAATCATAGCTAAATACGGCAATTGGCAACATTCGCTTTCGGTATTTCTCAAACAAGCGGCTAAAGTAAATAAACATCCGATCAGGAAACGATGGCTGCACATAGCTTTGATTTTCGATATGGACGATAATGAGGCTATCCTCCCCTTTCAACTTCGTCTCAACAAGCAAATCCACGCGATACTTTTCCCCTGCCGTCACATCGGTAAACAGTTCCTCCGATAAAAACGCCACATGCTGAAAGTCGATATACTCATGCACATCCGGGAAAAAGAGAAGAAGAAACTCTTCAAAAAACGTCATAATCAACTCTTTAAACAACCGATCATGATCAATGGCCATATATGCACCTCGCTTTCAGTTTTGTTGTGTATTTTCGATAAAAATGGTGGTGTTCCTGCTTTGGGAATGAAAAACAGAGAGCCACTCAACAACTCTCTGTGTCTGTCAATCTTCGACAATCTTCGGGGCGTGACAGGCACATAGCCCAAAGATCCATCACTGTGATTCGCTACTTTAGGTATCAATCTGAATCAGAACACAGCAGGCATGATTGCCAGTAGCCGTGTTTCGGATGACTCACTTTCCCTTGTTTCTCCATACTTTTCAATACACCACTGACTGCATTACTTATAGAAGCATCTACATGATATCCCATTTTTAAAGCAACTTCTCTATCTATATCTTCCTTTTTCATTAGTCTATTGCTATTCTTCGACATTATTTGCTCTACAATTTGATAAACTGTTGGAGTATTTATTCCTTGAATAACGTCCCTTACTACTGTCATTTTATAAAGATGATTATTATTGGACACTTTTCATCCCCTCTTTTCATAGCACTAAGCATCGTTTCTTTTTTAGTCATCTGCGATCTTCTATGCAGTCTCGTCTTCCACATCCGCATCTGCGGCATATTTTTTCACAGCTTCAATTCCTTCTTTGCATTTCTGCTTAGTTACATATGTTTCACTAGTGGCAATAATCTCATTGTTAGGAGCTACCAAAACAAAATAATATTGCCCATCTCCACTTAACTTTATTTTAAATTTTGCGTTTCTTTTTACGTTTATTGAACCAAAAATCACTTCTCTCCCTCCTTCCGTAACCAAATGATTTCACTTACTTAACTAATAAGAGCGAGGTTCGGAAATGAAAAATTTTTTATTTCTCTTTTCTTACACCCTTGAACGGAGTGTTACTTGACGTTTTCACGTCCATAAAACGACCATCTTCGCCACGTTTCACCCATGAATCAGTCTTTGGATTGTACACTTGAGAACGATTCTTCACAGCGCCAATTCTGTAATTTTCTCCTGTATTCTTAGCCAACGAAACCATTCCTTTCTTCCCCAAACCTCACTTCGAACAAGCGATTCGACAGAAAACGAGAAAATCCTTCCATATATTCAACAGTATTTTTCGACAAATTTCGCAGGCATCATAGCGAAAATTTCCACACTAGCAACTTATACGCATCTTATGGCGACTGAACACGCCGCTCCCTGTACAACACACTCCCTTCCCGAATGAGCTTCAAGCTTACAATGTTCACACGCTTTGCTGGTTGCATTCGACTCCCTCCTAAAACAAAAATCGCCCCATTCCTTGAAGGGAATGAAGGCATTCAAAAGTATAATATATGTTTCAAATCATGTTTAATGCGAAAAAAAAGAAACAGAGAGCCACTCAACGACTCTCTGTCTCTATCAATCTTCGACAATCTTCGGGACATGACTGGCACGCTACTCAAGTCAAGACGAAAGAAACTTATCGGCAAACTCATTAAATTCTTCTACTTCATCGTATACTTTCATTACCGCTGGTGGCGCATTAACATATTGCCTTTGTAATATGACTTTACCACCTCTTGTTAATATTTCATTTGCCATATTGAAAATTTCCATTATCAGATCTCTTCTATTCAATACCAATAAGTCACTAAGTTTTGTAAAAGGGATAATAAAGTTCATTTTGAAAAAACTATCGATACTTAACTCAGGATTAACTGAATAAACATCTTTTTCAAATAAAATAGAACCATTTTTCTCTCTAAAAATGACCTTATCACCAATTTTAAGATCCAAATAATCGCTTACTTCTTTTGGTATTGTAATCTGTCGCTTTCCAGTAATAGTGGCAGAAGCAAACAAATCATTTTTCATTTTCTCACCTCCTTGATTAATCTTACTATAACATTTCATGTAAGGATTGTCAAGGATATTAAATAACGAGTTTACAACGTCTGTTCTCCCTTCCTCCACAATCCTCCTCATCACCTCAATGTCCTGTTGTGACATTGTCGGGTCGGTCAGCGGATGATTGTCCACCACGAAAACCAACGCCGCATTTACTAAAATCCCCAACCTTACCCAGTATACACGATGCTCGGGGCGTGACAAGCACGCATCCCACAGTACACAGGCACGTAACCAAATACTTGTTGATGCGAAAAAAGAAACAGAGAGCCACTCAATGACTCTCTGTTTCTATCAACCTTCGACAATCTTCGACGGGTGACAGGCACCCTACCCAACCTTAATCCTGTTGATAAGGGGAAGGGTTTACCAACCATTCCCCTTATCAACAGGCCACCAAACGAAGTGCGGTAGTAGGAGTTAAAATGTTTCTCCATTCTATGTGTCTATTTTCTTGACATAATACCATGATTATGATTCAATGCAGCGGGCTGGGAACTGGAATATTTGGACAGTGGGTGGTACCTATACGTAACTATTCAGCCACCTCATAGAGTAAACTGAATAGTTATGATTTCTCTATAACATCTATATATTCTATTTGTGTCTACGCCTCAATTGATCGTCTTGTTATTTTATAGCATTAGGAAAATCATCTTCTATTATTTTATGATAGTCAGTTACATATACTTTAGAGTTAGGATTAATCGACATTATAAACTTTCTATCAAAGTTATATGGTGCATACCAGTTCCATACTTTCACTTTTTCTTTTACAAATTCATCATGTATACAAACTAATTTTTTTATAATTTCTTTTTCAACTTTATTTAAACTTTTCATTGAATTCATGGCTTGAAAAGCTTTTGCAATGAATCCACACAACATATCAGAGGCTTGAATACACGGAGAAGATTTAGAATTTATCTCCTCAATTGAATCAATATGTGGAAAATTGCTCAACCATATTTTGTATTCATTTTTATAAACAAAAGGTTGTTCTTTTCTGAAAAAAATAGCTTGAATCTCATTAAAAATTGTAGAATACCCACGAAGTTTGTCGTGAATTATCTTTACAGTTGCACCTCTATTATTTAATAGTATCTCTATATTTCTAAGCATTTCTAGTAACATTGTTTGAGTTAAAGCAATTCTATTCTTCATCCTTCCTGTATCAGTTACAGTTTCAAACTCATCAATCATACTTAATAAATTTTCGTCACTTAAATCTTTCAAAGAATTAGCAACTTCCATATGATTACTACGCTCAAAGGATTTAATCAATTGATGCGAAATATTTCTAAGTTCTTTAATATTGATTGTTCCATTCTTTATTAATTCAGAGAATTGAAACAAAGTATCTTTAGATTCAAAAATACAATTAGCTAAAGCTTTTTTTAATTCAAATGGATGTGTTAAATATTCATTTACATTTGGGTTATAGGCACAATCGAAAAATGTTTCTACTATTTTTGCTGCAACCATAAACTCTTTATCAACAACCACAAATATCGGTAAAGCAGAAAATTTACATACCATTGAATTAAAAATTTCATTAATAATTTTATAACCATCATTTCTTTTTAAAATTTTATTGGATTTTAATTCTCCGCTTTGTTCTTTTTTAATAAACTCACTAATATAAGCATTTACATTATCTATCTTTTCGTTTGGAATTAACCAGCCACCATATACAAAAAAAGGCTGGTCTTTATTTAACCAATCTGTACCTGTATTACCACTCTCATCTATAAAAAATGTATATTCCATATAATCTCCTCCAAATAATTTAAAATTATATTTTCAAAATATACTCTTTTGTAACGTCTAACATATGCTCAGCATTTTTAGGCATATAACTCGGTGATTGACAAAAAATAACGTAGTCAAATTTTTCAACTGCTTGGAATCTTTTATTTCTATAGATTTGAAAAGGTATTTCTTCATCTACGTTTTTATGCGGAAAAGAAACAGCGGGCCATGAACGGCTCTCTGTTTCTATCAATCTTCGGGGCGTGACAGGCATACGATCTCCAGCACCTAGGTGAATAGTTACTTCTCATCTTTGAATATTTAATACTTTAGTAATCAAAAACATTGATTCCTTCAAGAAACATATTAACGCAATTATACTTAAAATAAGAACAAAAAAAATAATGATTAGACCTTCATGAATCATCTTTTCAAAATAAGAAAGTACTAATAGCATCAAATTAAAAATTACATAATAAAAAAACCCTCTAATTAATGTAACTAATTGCTTTTTCTGTTCACTCCCAAACTGACTTTTTTCCTTCAGTGCTACTACTATAGCTACTATTATACTTGCAAATCCAACTGATGCTGTTACACTGGCATTAACTATTGTATGAATAAAATTTCGAATAGTCTCCTCTTTTAAATTGGGAGTAGCCTGATAATGAAAAAATAAAATGAAAAAAGAAATAATATACGCGCCAACTATCGTATAAAATATCGCTTTATCAATTCTAGCGAACAAATTACATCCCCCCATTCCAATATCTATTTTTTGTAACATATTAATGAGTGCTATACATTCTCTCTTTTCAATAACCCACCATCTTCTATGCAGTCTCGTCTTCCACATCCGCATCTGCGGCATATTTTTTCACAGCTTCAATTCCTTCTTTGCATTTCTGCTTAGTTACATATGTTTCACTAGTGGCAATAATCTCATTGTTAGGAGCTACCAAAACAAAATAATATTGCCCATCTCCACTTAACTTTATTTTAAATTTTGCGTTTCTTTTTACGTTTATTGAACCAAAAATCACTTCTCTCCCTCCTTCCGTAACCAAATGATTTCACTTACTTAACTAATAAGAGCGAGGTTCGGAAATGAAAAATTTTTTATTTCTCTTTTCTTACACCCTTGAACGGAGTGTTACTTGACGTTTTCACGTCCATAAAACGACCATCTTCGCCACGTTTCACCCATGAATCAGTCTTTGGATTGTACACTTGAGAACGATTCTTCACAGCGCCAATTCTGTAATTTTCTCCTGTATTTTTAGCCAATGAAACCATTCCTTTCTTCCACAAACCTCACTTCGAACAAGCGATTCGACAGAAAATGAGAAAATCCTTCCATATATTCAAAGATATCTTTCGACAAATTTCGCAAGTATAGCGAACATTTCGATATCAGCAACTTATCCACATCCGCCGGCGACTGAACACGTCGCTCTTTGTACAACACACTCCCCTCCCGAACGAGCTTTACACTGACAATGTTGATGCGCTTTGCTGGTTGCATCCGACTCCCTCCTAAAATAAAAATCGCCCCCATTCCAAAGCGGAATGAAGGCGTTCAAAAGTATAATATATGTTTCAAATCATGTTTGATGCGAAAAAAGAAACAGAGAGCCACTCAATGACTCTCTGTCTCTACCAATCTTCGACAAACTTCGGGGCGTGACAGGCACGCATCCCCTATATTTCCTCCTTCTCGTCTTACCTACCTCTCCTCAGAACTCCATGGGGCTGTCAAGTGCTCTCCTTGACAGTTTCAGGGAGTTCTGAGACACTGAAAAAAGACGAGAAAAGGAAAGGAATCAGAACTGTTTCGCTCTGATTCCTTCGGGTTAACCGATTTTATATTGTCTACTTTTGGGATCGCAATGCACAGGCACCCTACCCCGGTCGGCTTCCACAAGAAACGGCTTCAGTAGCTTGTATGCATCCTCTGGCGATTTGATTTGCCGCTCCTTGTACAGCACGCTAGATTCACGAACGAGCTTCAGGCTGACAATGTTGACGCGCTTCGCTCGCTGCTTGGCAGACACCTCTCTTTCCAGCAACTCTAGCTGCTGGCGGTTGATGGTTTGATACTTGCTCATCTTGTTTCCCTCCTAAAATAGAAATAGCCTCAATTCCCCGAAAGGAATTGAGGCTTTATGACTTTAGGTTCAAAATCATAATATATATTTGAAATCAAGCTCGATACAGATATGGACAAAAAGAAAAGCCCCGCAGAGATTTCTCTCCAAAGGACCTTTCGCTATGATAGATACCTATAGCTAAAAAGAGTGACCATATTTAATGGTCACTCTTCAAAAGGTGCAATATTATTTTGTTAATGTTACAGAAACATCGCCCTTAACAGTTACACCGTTAACGTCTTTGATATCTCCGTCACCACCAGTAAGAGTTTTCACTGTTACTGTAGGAGAAGATGTTACTGTAGACCAGTTAGATGTTCCTGGATTTATAGTAATAACTAAATCTTTTCCAGATACAGATGCAGTATGTGTAGCATTGCCAGCCGTAAATGTAGTAGTGCCATTAGAGATTTGGATATCATCTAAGATATCAGCGACATCAGCAAATGAAGCGCTAATATTCTCATTAAATGTAAGTTTAAGGACGTTGCTTCCTACTAATGTTGCACTTTGTAACGTAGCTGGTGTGTTATCTTCCACCAATACAGTTCCAGATGTTGGAATTACCGTCTTACCAGAAGATGTTTGAACACCACTAACTGCTAAAACCGCATTTGCTCCTGTGCCAACTGCGCCAAAGTTAATTGAACCTTGTGGTAATTCGATAACTACTGTTCTGTTGGCTGCACCATTTTTGAAGTAGATATCGGTTCCACTTGGTAAAGCAGCTCCATCTAACTTATAGTTAGCAAGATTTAGTGCTGAGCTTGTAGTAACATCTTCACTGAATGTAACTTCAAAGATGTTGCGTTGACCTGCTTGAGTAGCGATTGTAGCAGTTAAATCAGTTGTAGTAGCAGCCTTAGAAACTGTTGTAGTAGCTACAGCATTATTATTAGTATGAGCATCTGCAATTGCACCAGCTTCTAAACGAACTGTATATGTTCCAGCTGGTAATTTACCTGAAACAAGGTCTGCAGTATTTGGAGTAATTACAAGGACTTTAGCGTCATCTCCAGTAGCTCCTTTGCGAACTGCAGAAGCAGCTGTATTCATCGCAACTCCATCTTTACGTAATACAATTTTAGCTGTGTCACCAGTATTAGCAATTTCTTCATCAAATGTTACTTCGATGTCTACACCGTTAGAAGCAATTTTCGCTGAAACTACTTGCGGACCAGTAGCATCTTTAGTCATAGTAATGCTTTGAGTTGTAGCAGCAAGTTTCTTACCGAATACATCTGTAATTACATCATTAGCAAATGTTAATGTTACAGCTTTTGAAGTTGCTGAGCTACCATAGAAATAGTTAGGTGCAGTATATGACCCGCTAAATGTTACAATAACAGTTTTATTAGAAGTATCAGTTGTATCAAGAGCAGCTGTTACATCGCCTGCAGCCACTACTGTGCCATCAATAATTGCAGTTAGGGCACCATCAATAGTAGCATCGTTACTAGCAAGAGATTTGTTGAATACTACTTTCACTTTGTTAGAGCTAATTTGTGTAACAGATGTTACTTGCAATGCAGATGCATCGTTAGTAAATGTTACATTACCATTATATGGGCTTAGAATATTTGATGCAGCATCAGTTGTTCCAGCTACATAGATAGAAGCTGTAGAGCCTGCAGCCACAGAAGATGGCTTAGTAAATTTAACTTTTGTTTGGTTAGTATTTGATACAAATACCACACCAGATACAGGTTCTCCATTTAAACGTACAACGTCTGGCACTCGTGTAACTGGCTCAGCAAATGTTACTTCTACCTCATTAGTAATTGTATTATAAACTACTTCTTTAACTGTTGGTGCAGTTTGGTCTTTTACAGTAAATGTGCCAGCATAAGCTGTAATTGCTTTACCTTCAGTAGTCTTAACAGCATCAGAAACTGTTACAGCATAAGTTCCTTCAAAATATTTAGAACTAGTAACATCAAGCGTTAATGTTAATGTTTTTCCGTCTTCACTTAAAGAAGCAGTAACTGTATCAGAAGTCGTATCTACGTTTTTGTTAGTATCTGTATCGTTTACTGTACGTTTTACCGTAATTACACCAGTATTAAGAGTTCCGGCCGTTACGTTAGAGAAAATTGTAGACTTATCAACAGCCTTGTTAAACTTAACTTCAATTTGTTTAGCGTTAATCGCACTTACACTTTCAACTTTCGGCGTTACAACTGGAACATCAACTTTCGCTTTGTCAGTTGTTTGACCTTTGTAAGATACGCTGTAAGATTTGCCTTCTTGTAATGCTGTTTTTGTTTTGATCACAACAACTGTTGTTTTCGCTTCAGCTGCTGCAGCAGCTTTAATTGATACAGATTCGATTTCAACGCCTTGGATGGCGAAGTCTTCTTTTTTCACTTCTTTCAATTCGCCGTTGAATGTTACTTCTAATGTTTTTTCGTCAACAAGTTTTACAGCTGCGATGTCTGCTGCTGAAACTTCTTTTTTCACTTCCATCGCACGAACGACGAATGAAGCGAATTGACCGCGTGTGACGCTTTGTTTTGGCATGAATTCTGTGTTTTTCGTTACGCCGTTTGCTTCTAATGTTTGGATGTATTCACGCGCCCATGCGCCTGCTTTGTCAAGGTCAGTTACTTTTGTTGTGTGGTTTGCAGGTTTTGTTAATTTGAACGCTTCAACAACAACTTTCGCCATTTGCTCGCGAGTGATTGTTGCGTTCGGGTTGAAGTTACCCTTCTCGTCTCCACCCATGACACCTGCAGCTTTCACGATCGCAACTGCTTCTGCTAATTCAGCGTTTCCTGCTGGAACGTCTGGGAAGCCTGCACCTTGCTCAGGAGCTTTTACGCCTGCATCTTTTAAAATGCGTGAGAAGATGATTGCAGCTTCACCACGTGTTAATGATTTGTTTGGTTTGAATGTACCGTCTGCATATCCTTTAATGTACCCTTTTGCTACTAATGTAGCGATGTCATCTGCATGCACGCTTCCTGCTACGTCTGTGAAAGAAGCCGCGCTTGCTACTGGTGCGATCGCTGAAGCAACAACTGCCGCAGAAACTGTACCAGCTAAAAATTTGCGATAAGACTTTGGTTGGTAAGCCATCGACATATTTCCTCCTTTTGTTTCTATTTCTATTTAAGTTCAGCTAAATTTAAGAGATATGTATGTTTTCTCTATCAAACTCTTAAACTTAGCGAGTGAACGACTACAAACTACATTATAATTTTTTCCATACATCGTGTCAACCATTTTTTGAACAGTTTTTCTTTGTTGGAATAACAAAACTTTTTCACATGTAGTCTTCCACCTATTCACCATTTTACCGAATGTTCGACTTTTTTCAATACCTATAAGCGTAACTTTTGACAAAAACTTTTGTTACATAACTGTAAAATTACCATTCTCCTATTTATGATACACTTGGAATAGTGTGAAAATGTCGAAATTGCAAGAACAATAGCGAAGTGAGGTGTATGTTGTGAGACGGTTCGTTTCAGCATTGCTTTTATTTTTCCTCTTCCCTTCCTTCGCCTATGCAAGCGATAGCTATGATCGGCTCGTTCCACTTGCGAAAAAATATGTCGGGGTGCCGTATCAATTCGGGGGGAGTTCAGAAAAAGGATTTGACTGTTCCGGATTTACGAGACATGTAATGAGTGGACTAGGCGTCACGTTAGCGCGCACGACAGCGGAGCAGTATAAGCAAGGAAGTGCGGTGAAAAAAGAAGACTTGCGCATAGGGGATCTCGTCTTTTTTGAGACGTATAAAAAAGGTCCGTCGCATGCCGGGATTTATATTGGCGACAACCAATTTATTCATGCCAGTTCATCCAAAGGAATTATCGTCACGTCGTTAGATGATTCCTATTATAAGAAACGATACATAGGAGCAAGACGCGTACTTGCATACGCACAGGACGCAGGGAAATTTCAAGATGTCGGAAACGATTTTTGGGCAAATAAAGAAATTGAAACGTTAGGCAAAAAAGAAATTGTGCTCGGATATGCAAAAAGCTACTTTAAGCCAGATGAAACGATGACGCGTGCAGAAGCGGCAGGAGTGATTGCTACATATTTCAATTTCGATATGAACAATCGCAAAGAAACGTTTACAGACGTACCGAGCGATCATTGGGCGGTTGGCGCAATCAACGCGCTTGTGAAAGAAAATATCGTGAGTAAAAACGACAAGTCATTTCAACCGGATGAACCGTTGACGCGGGAACAGCTTGCCATGTGGTTTGCGGAGGCATGGAAGTTAAAGCGCGGAGCAGATGTCCCATTTACTGACGTCAAAGAAACGGACGCGGCATATGATGCGATTGAAAAGCTCGTTGCATCGGGCATCGCGAACGGGTACGAAGACGGAACGTTCCGTCCGAAAGAAACGGTCACACGCGCACAATTTGCGGTGTTTTTCTACCGTGCGATGAACGCAAAATAGCGAGGAAGGACAAGCCTTCCTCGCTATTTTTTATCAAGCGTCCGTTTTAAAAAAAGGGCAAACTGTCCGCGCGTCACGACGTCGTTCGGACGATACGGATTGTTGATCGTAATGCCGTTGTAAAAAAGCGTATCGATCGCCCGATATGCCCAATGAGAAGGAGGCACATCGAAAAACGATTGATTCGTTGTCGGTTGTTCGTACACATCAGCATACACTCTCGTTAAAATCGTTGCCATTTGGGCGCGGGTCATATAATCGTTCGGATATAGCTTTCCGTTATATCCGGTCAGCAATCCATATGCCTCAGCAATCGCCATCTCTTTATACCACGGATCCGTCGGTTTGACATCTTTCGCCTTGATGACATACCCTTCAGGCAGCGTCAACTTTAAATCGCGAATAAGCATAAGGGCAGCATGACGGCGAGATATTCGTTCGTTCGGGCGATACGTTCCGTCCGGGAATCCTGAGATAATCCCGCGCTCATATAACAGCCGTGCAGCTTCTTGCAACTCCTCCCCGACGACGTCTGGAAAAAGTGGAGGGGTAGAAAGAAGCGAATCGATCGCTCCATACGATACACGCAACGTCGCTGAACCGCGATTAAATCCTTTTGTTGTCGGCTGAACGACACGAAATAATGCCGTATCGACAATCGTTGAGCGAAATAGCCAAGAAACTTGATTATTCAGCTTTGCTCCATCATATGTCGTTTCGTTTATCCCTTTTGGCACACTCCCGATATAAACAGAAGCATAGCGCCCTTGTCCATCTTGTGCGTTCAAGTATGCTGTTGTATCGGCATATGTGTAAAGCTTTAGCGAATACACGTTATTTTTTACCGTATAGTTTGTCAGCAGTAATGAAAGCGGAGGTAGCGGCTCGTACGGAGCACCAATATAATTTTTCCAATACGTTTGAAGCGCTTGAAGCTCAAATGGCGTCGGAAGTTGGGCGTTCATTTGCATATGCCCTTTTAGCGCATTCGGTGACCCAAATAGCTGCACATAATCTTCAGCTAATATTTCAGGCATATACCATTCATATTTTCCACTCCCGTCAGCATGAACGGACGGATAGCGAAACAACTGGCGCGCAGCGGCATACTGCGACTGTAGCCATTCGTTCGGTCGGCGCTGTTCTTTATTTAACAAATAATAATAAGTGAAATGATGCCCATACTCGTGCGCTAACGTCGTCGCCATCTCCTCAACCGTCGTCCATTCGTTTCCACCGTATAAGTGAATGTACCGATTTGGCAATAAAGCAAGCTTTGGGCTAAGTTGATATTGCGCAAAATATTGTCCAAGCACGTTTCGTCCTGCGGGGTAATCAGGAAAAATTTTTACACTTCCTAACAAGGAAAGCTCGACACCATGTTTGTTTTTTAGAAGCTCTTTCTCAAGTTCGGCAAGCTTCGTTTCGTTCCAATATGTGCTGTAACTTTCAAACGTCACTCCACTCGTTCCTTTATAGCGCGCAATAAGCGGATAATAATCTTCGTACGCTTGCGCTTTTGCTTTATTTGTTAAATCAACGACATTAGCATGAACTGGATGTTGAAAAAACAATAAAAAAAAGAACGTAAGCCATATGAATCGCATGTGATTCACCTCGTTGTCTATGAATCTATATTTATTTTAACACGATCGGTTGCACGATGCGTATAGAAAAAGAGAAAGGTTGCCTGCAGGCAACCTTCCTTTCATCTATTTCTTTGTAATAGAGAGCGTGTATGGCTTAGCATTTGGACGAGCGAGCGATTCTTCGATGACGATATAGTACGTTCCTTTTTTCAACGAAAGCGTACCGATTTCTGCATCGCCGTCACCGTAATAGTCGTACGTTTGGATGAGGCGTCCTTTTGCATCGAAAATGGACATGACGCCATCCATCGTGCCCGGTACTTCGAGCTTTAATGTAAATGCACCGTCTTTTTCAACGACAAATTTGTACGCGTCTTTATCTCCATAGTCAACGATGTTCATGTATCCCGTTGCTTCATACGTATTTCCTTTTTTATAAAGAGAAAGTGGCTTCGATGGTACGTTGTTTTTCAAGACAGACGATGCGTCTTCATCTTTTTTGTTGAACGATTGAATACCAAAGTTGTAAGACTGAAGCGATAGTCCATCAAACATAAATGAGTTAGCAACAAAGAAATATCCGACATTTTTCTTCGCGCGGAACGATCCGTGTACGTCATATAACGGGCTCCATCCACTCGGGAAAAACGTGACAGCTTTGCCGTATTCGTCTTCGTCAATCGTCATATTGCCGTTCGTATCTTCAACGACGGAGATAATCGGAACTAATGTGCCGCGCAATCGTTTCGGCAGCGACGCATTTGGCTTACTTGGCTGTGCAAAAAGCGTCAACAGTTCGGTCGCTTGGCGATGTTTATAGTAGTAGTAATCGACATCGTTCGGAAGTACGAAGTTTCCTGTTTTCGTTTCATTGACGTTCACAACCGTTGCCTGAATTGGCTCGTTATTTTTCTCATTTTTATCTTTCGGTACATCGATTAATTTTTTCGACGCAATGCTGTACGGTTCAGCGACCGGTTGATAATAGTCGTTTTGCACCGACATGTAATACGTTTTTCCTTCTTCCAAAATGAGCGTCCAATCTGTTTGTTTTTTGCCTGTCATCCAATCAAACGGCAAAAAACTGTCTACATGTACGAGGTCGTCTTTTTTCTCATCGTATTCAAATAATGTAGCTGAAGGCATCATATCTTCAGGTGTCGCAAACGAAAACTCGTACACTGCCGTTGTCGGGACAGTAAATCGGTAAAAGTCTTGATCCCCACTAAATTGAATGAACGCTTCTGTTTTGTCCCCAATATTGTAAGGACGGGCATTTTCTTTAATTTGTCGTACTTGTTCTTTATCGAAATAACTCCAACTTCCATCATCGATAATGACAGCGATGTCGTTCGGTTTGCGCATTTGTTCTTTTATTTTTTCAGCTTGTTCCACAGCCCCATTCTCCGATTGCATCGGCTCACGTGCTGGGAAGTTGTCTTCATCAGCTGGAAGCGTCACGACTTCTGCACGAAGCTCATATGGAATTGCTGAACCCGTTAACTGTTTTACTTGATTGCTTGACATCGCCATATCAAACATCATTGGATAAAATCCGCCCATTGGTTCGCTGGAAGCTTCAACGACATATGGCACGCCCGGCTGCGCCTCAAACGTGAGCGTTTCTCCTTTACTTATGCCATTATTGTTTCCATATGCAGTCGGGAATGTGATTTCTTTATATTTCGCGTCTGGATTAACAGGGCGATATAGCTCATCAGCGAAATAAATGTTTAATGATGAATCGATCCCTGGAACAGGCGACAATGTAAACTTCACCGTCGTTGGCTCTGTTACGGTAAAAAGGAAATAGTCACGGTCGCTTTCCGTTGCATCTTTTTCAGGAACAAACGTTAAGTTTTCTGCAACAAACGGCAACTGTTCAATAATAGCTGGATTTTCTTTTGTGATCCCATCGTCCGCAAGTTCTGTAAACGACTGTACGGCTAACGTATATGTTGACTTTCCTTGCAAGCTGTAGTTGCCGTTCGCATCTGTGACGCCGATCGCAAGCACGCCTGATTGTTTTGCCGTAAATAGTTTCGCTTCCATTTCGCCTGCACGACCATCATTCACTTGAATCGGCTTGTCAGACGCTGTTTTTCCTTCTGGGTAAAAACGGAATACGAGCTTATAGTCGTATGATTGGGCTCCTTCGAGCAACGCTTGCACGCTTTCACCTTGTTGAACGTTCACCTTCACCCAATGCATTTCCTCTGGCTTTGTGAACGAACCTGTTTTCACGTACGGTTCTTTCGCATCAATGACTGGCGCTTTCGCTAAAATCGTTTCATCGTTCCACTTTTCTTTTTGCGGCACGTTTTTGATGTTATATTGCAATGCTGCCACTGGATTGACTAAACCGTTGCCGTACGTTAAATCGTATCCTTTTTCCCCTAAATCTGTCGCCGTACGTTCTAATATCCATTCGACTTGATACGGCTTTAAATTCGGATATTTCGATAAAAGAAGTGACGCAACGCCTGCCACAACTGGCGAAGCCATTGACGTTCCACTTAACTCGGCAAACGAAGATCCTTTCGTGTAGTCATAAATTGGGCTGTACACGTCCACACCCGGTGCCACAATGTCTACAGACGGACCGTAGTTTGAAAACTCAGCAAGTTTATTTTTGCTGTCGGTCGCCCCGACGCTAATGACGCCTTCGTATGAAGCTGGGATGGAGTACATATCTGTCGCTTCGTTTCCTGCTGCTGCAACGACCGTAATCCCTGCGTCAATCGCTTTTTGAACGGCTTCTTCTAAAATTGGGGAGCTAAAATAGCCGCCAAGGCTCATGTTAATGACTTTTGCCCCTTTTTCAATCGCATATAAAATGCCTTGGGCAATCGTATAATCGCTTGCCCCCCATCCCCCACCAAATACGTCAATTGGCAAAATGTTGACGTTTGGGTTGACGCCGTGCGCTCCAACACCGTTGTTGGCGTTCGCACCGATAATGCCAGCAACATGCGTTCCGTGCACATCTTTGATCGGCGCCCCTGCGGGATTGATCGCGTTGTAAGCTGGAAGGAGACGCCCTTTGAACTCAGGATGTTTCGTGTCCATTCCTGTGTCGATGACAGCAACCGTCACACTAGACTTCCCAGCAAGTTTTAACGCCTTATCGATGTTTAAAAGCGATAATAAATACATATGATCTGCTTTCGGATCAGCTGAACCGAGCCGTTTGTATGTAAAACTTGGTGTCACACGTTTGACAGCTTTTAATTTTGCGTAATTTTTTATCACTTGCTGCATCTCTTTTCCTTTTTGCACGGTGACGACATCATAGCCTAATTGCGGAAACGACTGCTTTAATGTCGCTCCTAAACTGCGATGAACAGCAGCCGGAATTTTCTCGCTGTACTTGACAATCAGCGTGTCGGTGCTCACTTGGTCTTGCGCCTCGTCAAACCGTTTGTAAGCAAGAGACGTTTGCCCTTTTGTCACTTGTTTTTTCCATTGCGCTATTGGCGGTTCCGTCGACGCTTGAGCGACTGTTGGCACGATCAGTGCGGAAGCCAAGCTAACAGATAATGCGGTCTTCTTCCATTTTTTCATAAAAGTCCTCCTTCAAAAGAATGTAACATACATGTTCGCCCTCAAAAGCAAATACACCTACTAAAACGAAAAAAAGACAAAAAAGTTTCATATTTTGATAATTTTTTCTAACAATCTTACAATATCACCCAAGCACAAAAAAGTAAAGAAATATTTTCCGGGTCGTGAAACATTTTGGGAACAATGGTATACTGTACGTTGAAACGATTTGATTTACAACGAAGGAGAAGGTTCCGATGTTATCTTACATAAAAAAGTTCGTAAACAGCGATGAACGGAAACTAAAAAACTATTATAAAACGGTGGCACGCATGAATGCGCTTGAACCAGAGTTTGAAAAAATGACGGATGAACAATTAAAAGCAAAAACAGAGGAGTTCAAACGTCGTCTACAAAATGGAGAAACCGTATTTGATATACAAGTTGAAGCGTTTGCGACTGTTCGTGAAGCGTCAAAACGCGTGCTTGGCATGCGCCATTTTGACGTTCAGCTCATTGGTGGGCTTGTGCTTGCGGAAGGAAATATTGCGGAGATGGCAACAGGGGAAGGAAAAACGCTCGTCGCTTCCGCCCCAAGTTATTTGCGCGCACTTGAAGGAAAAGGAGTGCACGTCATTACCGTAAACGACTATTTAGCAAAACGCGACCGTGATTTAATCGGAAAAATTCATGAGTTTTTAGGGCTCACTGTCGGCCTAAACTTGCCACACATGTCACCTGAAGAAAAACAAGCCGCATATCAAGCCGACATTACATACGGTGTCGGCAATGAGTTTGGCTTCGACTATTTGCGCGATCATATGGCATACAGTGTCGCCGATCGTGTCCAACGCCCGTTTCATTATGCGATTATTGATGAAGTTGATAGCGTATTAATTGACGAAGCGAAAACTCCTCTCATTATCGCAGGGAAAACAGGTGTCAGCTCGGAGTTAAGCTATTTATGCGCGCGCATCGTAAAACATTTCGTCCGCGATGAAGATTATGAATACGACGAAGAAACGAAAACAGTGAATTTAACAGAACGAGGCATTGAAAAAATTGAAAAAGGATTCGGCATCGACAATTTATATGACCTTGAACATCAAGTGTTGTACCATTACGTCATTCAAGCGTTGCGCGCATACGTCATGTTTACACGCGATGTCGACTATATCGTGAAAGACGGGAAAGTGTTGTTAATCGACATGTTCACCGGTCGTCCGATGGAAGGGCGCAGTTTAAGCAACGGGCTTCATCAAGCGATTGAAGCAAAAGAAGGATTGGAGTTAACGGAAGAAAATAAAATTCAAGCGTCTATCACAATCCAAAACTATTTTCGCCTTTATCCGATTTTATCAGGAATGACAGGAACAGCGAAAACAGAAGAAAAAGAGTTTCAAACGTTGTATGGAATGGATGTCGTCCAAATTCCAACAAACCGTCCTGTCATTCGTCAAGACTTGCCGGATCGCGTCTTTGCGACAGTCGAAGCGAAATATAAAGCAGTCGCCAAAGAAGCGAAGCGCGTTCATGCGACAGGGCAACCGATGCTCATCGGAACGACGTCCATTTTACAGTCGGAAAAAGTGGCGCAATATTTAGCGGAAGAAGGGTTGCCGTTTCAATTGTTAAACGCCAAAAGCGTCGAACAAGAAGTCGAACTCATTTCTCGTGCCGGTCAAAAAGGACAAATTACGATTGCGACAAATATGGCGGGACGCGGAACAGATATTATGCTCGGTGAAGGAGTGGCAGAGCTTAGCGGATTGTACGTCCTCGGTACCGAACGCCATGAAAGCCGACGCATTGATAATCAATTAAAAGGACGCGCAGGCCGTCAAGGCGATCCGGGGCGCTCGCAATTTTTCATTTCGCTTGAAGATGACATGTTCCGTCGCTTCGCGAAAGAAGAGCTAGAAAAATTGAAAAAATCACTACAAGTAAACGAAGAAGGCGAAGTATTAAACAAAGACGTTCATGAATTTGTCAACCGTGTGCAGCGCATTTGTGAGGGAAGCAATTTCTCTGTGCGAGAATATAACTTAAAGCTAGACGATGTACTTAACGAGCAGCGTCGGACGATTTATACGCTACGCAATCGCGTGCTCGAACAAGAGGACGCCGTCACAATTGTCGCAAGTATGATCCCTGCGTTTCTTGAAAGAGAAATGGCTTATACATGTCCAGAAGATGTTATTCCAGAGCAATGGGATCTCGCTCGTCTCGCTGAAACGATCCACCTTGTGACAAATGAACAAGTGACGTTCACAGGGGTAGTGGAACGAAAAGAAGTAGAAACGATCGTACAACAAGCGATTTCGGCATGGAAAAGACGCCTCGAAACGTTACAATATACAAAAGAACATCAACAGGCGTTAAAACGTGCCATGCTTTCACTCATCGATTTTCACTGGACAAAACATTTAGAAGCAATGGAGTTATTAAAGGAAGGAATTGGGTTGCGCTATTACGGACAAGAGGATCCGATGCGCCAATATGCAAAAGAAGGGTTGGAGCTCTTTATAGTCATGTATCACCGATTAGAAAAAGATGTTTCCCAACAACTTGCCCAGCTCATCTTACAATAAGAAAGGAGATGGAACAATGTTTCCATTTTTCAAAAAGAAAAAACAAGGGGAAGATAGTACCATTCAAGCTGGTCAGTTATTTGACGGAGCAGATGAACAACAAGATGAAGACGTGCACACGACATTATCCATTCACCCAATGATGTCGCTGACGACAGAACAAAAATATTATTTTCAATACGTTAATAACGAATTGCCGCCGTTGAAAAAAAATCAAGTATCGTTATCCGGTGTGGAATGGAAAAAGGAAGGCGATCATTACGTTGTTACAGCATTTGTTCGCAACAGTTTGGACCAGCCTATTCGTTTTGACCATATGCCGTTATTGTTCATTGGGCCAGACGGAAAAGTGGTTGGAAGAAAAGTATTTCCAATGAGTGAACTTGGCGATATTCCGCCAAAAAGTAGCCGTCCGTGGCGATTTGTATTTACAACAAGTGACTTATACACAGAAAACATTCCTGAAACGGGATGGAAGTTAGCGTTTGAGTTAAAGAAGCCACATCGATTAGATTTAGAAGAAAGTTGGCAGCAGCATTTAAAAGAAGAAGACAAGCAAAAACTTGAGCAACTCGTGCGCTCCCTTACTCCACCAAAGCAAGGCGAGGTAAACGTCATGGGGTTGCAAGCGCTCATCAACAACGAAGGGAATTTAGTCGTCACCCTACTCATTCGTAACGGTAGTGATAAAAACATTACGTTTGAGCAAATGCCATTAATCGTCGAAGATGCATCGGGGGATGTTATCGCCCGCGGGGCATTTACGTTACAACTAGAAGTAAAAGCAAACACAAGCAAGCCATGGACATTTATTTTTCCAAAATCTCTTTTACAAAAAGACGAATTTGACTTTTCCACGTGGCGTGCCTACATTCCACAATCATAAAAGAAAAAGAGCTGATGTTGTCATCAGCTCTTTTTCTTTGCCTCTGGCCACCAACCGCTCTCTATCGTAAACAGAAGGAAATAGTACTACAGTTATATTTTAGCATCATTTTTTATGTTTAACAAACATATTTTTTGTTTTTTCGTATGATTTTTTTCTCCTCTTTCACCTCTTACACGAAACTAAAATAAACAATAACGAATTTTCTGCCCAGAACGAATGGAAACTGAGCGGACTGTACATAGGATGGCCCGTTCTTCAGCAGCTGTGAGGTCGTTCATCGGTGCGGGGATGTAGCGCTTCTCGAGGTCATTCCAACGTTTGACGCATACTTGCAACTTCCCTTTTCCAAACAAAAGCGTCACGACAATCATTAGTTGATCGTCTATCGTTTTAAAAAATAAAAATACATCATCTTTTGTTGTACATGTAATCATGCGATAGCGAATTGGTTCCAGCGGCAACTTTTCGATCGGTGAGATAAACTGAAGTGAATCAGAAAAGTGAATTGGTTCAATTGTTCGGGACTCATGAAAAGGAGGATACGGTTTCTCTTTAATAAGCACTTCACACGTTTTTCCTCCCCTTTTTGTTTGATGAACAATGAAATTCGAAAAATAAATATTCACAATTCATCCTCTCCTTCAAGTTTTTCCAATGTATATTTTTACATTTAAAGAATATTCAATCAACTTTTTTCGACAAAGAACTTGTTGATTTTTGTTCTATTTTTGAACATTTTAATTTTTGTTCTTAAAAAGAGCAAAACATCCCTTGTTCTTCTTCTATTGTAAAAAGAAAAAAGGGAATTTGGTGGAACATGATGTTACAACATATGAGCGAACAAATTAAACGTTTGCGCAAAGCAAACCATTGGACGCAAGAGCAGCTGGCGCAACGGCTAAACGTATCTCGTTCAAAAGTGAGCAAATGGGAAAACGGCGAGGTGCTCCCTGATTTAAAATCGATCATTGACATGAGCGATTTGTTTCGTGTGAGCGTTGATTTTTTACTTGGCAAACATCCGACAGATGAACAACTGCTGCAAGAAGTCAAACTCGCGTACGGAACGAATGAGATGGATGAAGAACGACTCGCGCTTATTCGTTATATCAATGAACAGCGTGAGCTCGCAAAGCGTCTATATGCGTTGCAATCATTGCCTTCGCATAAGCGAAAACGAGTGGAAGAAGTAGTCATAAAAATGATTGATGAAATGATTGAAGCATTGAAATAAAAAAAAGGGGCTTTTTGCCCTTTATTCAATGCCAATTAATTTTTTTAACCGATACACGTCAGCCTCTGTTTGCCATTGTTTTTGCGCATGCAATTCAAATTTATCGTGCAGCTTGTCCACTTTTGTTTCTAACTTTCCGATGCGCACATGCAGCTCTTTTATTTCTTGTTTCAAACTTTCCATCTCTGCGCGCATTTCACGCACTTCATACAGCAATTCTTTTACGGCTTGTAAAACTTGGCTTTCCATTTTCTATTCACCCCTTTCTCCCCCCCTAGCATATCACTCCCATCATAGACGGTCAATTGAAAAAAAGAGGCTAGCAAGGGGGGCTAGCCAAACTGTGAGGGAGCAGTAAGAGGACGCATTTTGGAAGGAAATGAGAGGAATCGGTTTTGCATCACCTCCTCGACTCATATGATACGGGAAGGAAAAAATAATGTAAAATTTCGATTTTTCAATTTTTAAGCGATTTTTTTCGTTTTTTTGCCGTTTTTCGGCCGTTTTTGACGAAAAAAGTGCTTGAAAATTCAATTTTCACTTTTTCTTTTCTTTTTTTGTTGTATGTTGTTCGTATGATATAATGGAAATAACTACTGTTGCGAGGTGGTTTTGTGAAAACATTTAAGCTCGTTGCGCTCACGCTATTACATGAGCAAAAACAAGACATTCCGCTCATTGACGGTTTAATGATTAATAAAGAAGATGAAAATAAACGATGGCTCGTTGAAGCGTATATCGAGCAAACATATCGCGAGTTGTTTACATCGTTAAAAGAAAACGGAACGACGTTTGATGCACTCGTCACGATTTCACGAACAACGAACGATCCCGCCCACGTCCGTGCCACCGTCCGTTCGGTGACGTTGATGGGTGAACGAATAAGCGTATTAATGGATGCGACAATTGTGAAACGCTCCAATTTAGCTGAAGTCGTATTAGAAGATTTAGTTCAACGCGGACTGCACGGCGAAACGCTTCTACAACAATTTAAACAACAAATGCATACAAAAAAAGGCTAACGTTTTTGTTTCGCCACGACGACATACCGTTTCGGAGCATCCCCGATCCAGCGAAACGGATAGCATGTAATTAACGTCAACGTCGGATGTGCCTTTGGAACGAGCACCGTTTGATCGTCAGGACGAACGATGCGAATATGTTGCACGACATACGTCCACGTTTTGTCGTTCGTCCGCACGATCAGCTCATCGCCTAATTGAATGTCACCGAGCTGGCGAAATACCGTATCGCGATGCCCTGCTAGAATGGTATGGTTTCCCTCCCCTGGGAGCGCGCTTCGTTCATCATGTGCGACTCCCTTATCCAATTGTTCCATCCCTTCGTAAATCGGCGTATATATGTTTCGTTTCGGAATGAAAAGCGTCCCGATCGCATCATGCGGTTGTTCACTCTGTTGCACTGCTTCATACGCCCGATGCCAACCGAGCGCATTTGCCCAAATGAAAGATGCCCCAAAAAGAAACAACGCTATCGCAACGGCTCGCATCGTTTTCCCTTCCTCCATAACACGAAACTTCCTAACAAAAAGCAAACGCCGATGATGATGTTCATTCCGTACGAAGAAGCTGTTTTTGGCATGCGCGCAACGAGCAAGCCGCTTTCTAAATCGAGCGCCATCATACCGATATGTGCGAGTTGTTCGCTTACATCAATAAACGTACTTTCATTCATTCGTTCGCGCGGAATGTACACATCCGCAACAAAATTCCCTTTCTCATCGTACCATTCCATCACGACAGGGGCATGAACGGTTTGTAATTGTTCAAACGAAATTGGTGTTCGTCCTTGTTCGTTGACTTCATATACTTTTGCTTGAAGCCGATAAAGTGAGAGCCATTCGTTCCAAAAATGGAGCACCGTTTCTCGCTCTTGTTTTGTTAACGGTGTGGATGGATCACGCAAGACGAGCGTTTGCATTTGTTCGTCGAGACGTTCAAATGTTTGTTTTGCAGACAGAGGGGTACGTTCAAATAAGCGACGAATTTCATCTTCCGTTAGCCCAATCGTCGCTAACATATCTGTCATCGCTTGCATCGTATCGTAACGGTCGCGGTAAAACGATAACGCATAATTTAAATCTTCGACGAACGTATAATGTTGCAGTTGTTCACCGAACTGCCCGAGAAGCGCTTCCGCTTCTTCTCTCGTCATATCGTACCGTAACAACAACGCATCGAGACGTTCAGGCGTGATCGGGGTACCGAGCTGCTTTTTTAACGCATCAAGCGATGAAAAATCGTGAATCGTCATATTCCATTTCGCCAAATAACGCGTCAAATCTTCCATCGTCCACCCGATGTCTTGTACATACTGTTTTACTGCTTCTTCATATGTCGCTGCTTGCACTGGTGTGGCGAATAAAAAAAGAAATAACCATAGCACGCGCATCTTTTTTCCTCCCTTATGTGTGCTATGGTTATTTTGTTCGATTATTCCATTTTTATACGATTAAAAATATACTTCATATAGTGCGCGCACCGCTTTTTCTACCGCATCGGCTTTGACGCCAAACATCATGCTGACTTCCGATGAGCCTTGGTTAATCATTTCGATGTTGACGTTCGCCCGTGCGAAAGCCGCTGTTGCTTTAGCTGCAATACCGACGCTGCGCTCCATTCCTTCCCCAACGACCATAATGAGCGCCAAATCGCGTTCGATCGACACTTCATCGACACGCAATTCGTTCACGATGCGATGTAATACGCGGCGCTCGACGTCGCCTGCTAATTGTTCTTCACGTAAAATGACAGACATGTTATCAATGCCTGATGGTGTATGCTCATATGAAATGCCTTCGTCTTCTAAAATTTGTAACAGACGGCGTCCAAATCCGATTTCGCGGTTCATTAAATATTTGCTGACGTTAATGCTGCAAAATCCTGTATCGCTGGCGATGCCTGCCACCGGACGTTCACGATGGTCTCTCGTTGCGACGATCATCGTTCCTGGCGCTTCTGGATTGTTCGTATTTTTCACACATACTGGAATGCCGCGGCGATATACAGGCTCAAGCGCTTCATCGTGAAAAACGGAAAACCCAGCATAAGACAATTCGCGCATTTCACGATACGTCAATTCTTTTAATTGGCACGGATGCTCAACGATCGACGGATTGACGCAATAAATGGAATCAACGTCTGTAAAGTTTTCATACAGCTCTGCTCCAACACCTGCCGCCACGATCGAACCTGTAATGTCCGAGCCGCCGCGCGGGAATGTGACGATATGACCTGAACGGGAGTAGCCGAAAAAGCCTGGAATAATTAAAATGCCGCTTCGTTCATTTAATTTGGCGAGCTGTTCGTATGACTCAGGTAACACTTGCGCATTGCCCGGTTCGTCTGTGACGAAAATGCCTGCGTCTTTCGGACTGACGTAATGCGCCTCATATCCGAGCTGGCGGAGATAATGCGCCATCAGTTTTGCATTGTTATCTTCCCCGCTCGCTTTTAACGCATCGAGTAAACGTTCTGGCTGATCATGATACGTATCGATGAGTTGTTGTAAATGGGCGGAAATGACATCTAAAATGTCGCGCGACAACTGTAAGTCAGTTACAATTTCATCATAGCGCGCAACGACTTGGACGAGCACCCCTTCGTATATGTTATTTTCAATGACTTTTTTCGCCAATGCAATTAACAAATCCGTCATTTTTGTGTCGTCTTTAAACCGTTTTCCCGGCGCAGAGACGACGACAAATTTGCGCGCTTCATCCGATGTGATGATGTTTGCTACTTTTTGAAATTGCGCTGCATTTGCAACAGAACTTCCCCCGAATTTTGCTACTTTCATATGCAATAACCCTTTCTTTCTATTTTTATTTCATAATCATAGCACAACTTTATTTGTTTTTGTCAGAAAAGTTTTTTAATTTTCGTATTCCTTCTTTACAAACGCCATACGACAGCCATGAACACCCTTCACAAAGCATGTCTAAATCATTCGGTTCAACCATTCGTTTCGTTCGTTCGATCAGCTCGGATTTCATATATACGCCTCGTTCTTCTAGCTGTAACTGGTTGAGCACACGTCGATCCATTGCCAACACATGATCGTTCGACGCTTCATCTGCTTCACAGCGATCCATCCCATGATGCGGGCATGCATCACATGCTTCATCGAGGGCGGCGATGACGCGAATCGGAAAATCGTACTCGTCGTTTCGTATATCATCGACAATTTCGCTCATTTTTTTGACGAACGATTCACTATACCCCATTCCTTGAAACCCATGTACACATAATAAATGATGTCCTCGTAACGTCCGCATCGCTTTCCTCTTTTCTCCCTCGAAATATTATACACTATTTTTCATAGTTATTCACTATTCTTTGTTGTAAAATGAAAATTAACATCGCCGTTTTATACATCTTCCCTTCCATCGTTCCTTTTTGTATATCAACAATTAATTGTTTATTATTTTTTAAAACGACTTTTGTTTTCTTTTTCCCATGCGGTTGTATCGTCTTGATGTGAGATTGAGCAATCCATACGCATCGGTCGCTGTCAGGAGAACATGTTGGAAAGAAGTAAAGCCGAAGCGCTTCACAAACGGAGACGGGAGCCATTTGCCGAATGCCGAGAATATGTTTTGCTGCTTGTACTTTCCCTTCATACGTACTTCCATAATAGCGGCAGCTTTGTTGCATAATTTGTTTCGGCGACTGGTCCACTTTGTACGTGTCGTACAGCTCATAAACGATTGTGCCAAGCCGACCGTATTCATCATATTGCGGCACGAGCGCAGCCGTTTCCTCCATAATAATGTATTCTTCCATCCGTTCCATCCAAACTCCCCCTCACAAATATATGTTCGCATTTATTATAATGAATTTTCATAATTTTAACAACAAAAATCCCGGAGAAATATCCGGGACTAAACGGTAAATTGCTTCCCTTTTTCCGCTAAATGTTGCGCCTTGTCGCTTAACGTTTGCACGTTTGCGGCAATTTCTTGAACAGCAGAAAGCAATTGTTCGTGTGCAGCTGCTGCCGTTTGTGTTTGCTGTTCTGCTTCTTGTGCGATCGCTTCGGTCTCTTTCATCGTCATCGCCAGTTCATCAAACGCATTTGTCATCACCGCAATTTTTTGAGCGACGTCGTCCATTTGTGTCATGACATGATTTGTCGTTTGGTGAATGCGGTTAAACGTTTCGTCCGCTTCGTGTGCGATCGTCATGCTTTTTTCGGACTGTTGTCGCACATGTTGCATCGCTTCCACCGATTGTGACGTATCCGTTTGCACTTCTTGCAATAGCTCGCGTATTTGCTTTGCAGATAAAGACGATTGTTCCGCCAGTTTCCTTACCTCGTCTGCGACAACGGCAAATCCGCGACCGTGCTCGCCTGCGCGCGCGGCTTCAATGGCGGCATTTAACGCAAGCAAGTTCGTTTGTTCTGCAATGTTTGTAATCATCGTCGCCATTTGGGCAATATCGGCAGAGCGTTGATGCAACGCTTGAATCCATTCGCTTGATTGCGTAATAAAATCGTTCATCGTTTTCATTTGTGCAATCATTTTATCCATCGCCGCTGTTCCTTTTTCGGCTTCATTTGTCATTGCTCGCGCCGCCTCTGCTGCTTCTTGTGAACGAGATAAAATGTAGTTTGTATCGTTGACAAGCGTATGAACAGCCTCGACATTTTGTTGCGCCCATATGCGTTGCTTGCTCGATCCAGCGGCGACTTCTTCCATCGTTGCACCGACTTGTTCCATCGCTTGCGCTGCTTCTTCAGTAATCGCAGTCAACTCGTGAGCGGATGCGGACACGTCATACGTCAATTGTTGGTTGGCGCTAATCATCGAACGGAATGAAGCAACGAGCGACTGGAATGATTGAGCAATACGCGCAAATTCGTCGTTTGACGAGACGGACATTTGCACCGTTAAATCCCCACTTGCCGCTTGTTTGCTTGCCTGCTCAATCGCTGTAATTTGTTCACGCACCGCCATGTAAAAAGCGATAAACAAGTAAATGACAGCTGAAACAGCGAACGCCCCTAAGCCGATCGTCGCCCATTTCTCAATCGTCACCGCCCGATATTCACCATCTAAGTGCGTTTGAAACGCATGTAATGAAAAGCGAGCCAAATCATGAAGCTTCTCATGTGCGTCGTTCGTTTTTTCATATAAGTCAACCGATGTTAACGAAATGCGATTCGTTTGCAAAAATTCGCGTTGAAATAAGCTTGTCATGCTTAATAAATCCGTTGAGATGATGTCATTATATTGTTGTACTTTTTTGCGCATCTTTTCATCGTCAGCAAAAAGCGGAGCAGTTGCACGGCTGATCGTTTGCATCGACGTTTCTAATACGTTTATCCAATATGTCATTTTTGAACGTTCAATTTCATACAATTCGCTTTTTAACGTCAGCTCTGCCGCAAACGACTGCACCCCTCCGATCGTTTCCGTCAGAAATGGCACGTGCTCAACAAATAGACGGGCTAAATAATGATTGTTCATATCGTTATCGAGCGACACGTTCGAACGGCTAGCCACATGAAGCAACAATTGATGCAAATCGTAGACGAGAGCGTTATGACGCTTCACCGCCTCGCTTGCCGTGTACATTTTCCAATTGTCTTGCACATCTTGCATTTGCTGCAATAACTGCTTCCATTTCTCTTCCTCAATAAAGTTTGCTTTTTGCTCTTTATGTACGCTTCGTAATGTTTGTATTGATTTTTTCAACATCGCTTGCGCCTCTGCTACTTTGTCCTCTTTCCCGTGTCCGAGAAGAACGGTCGCCGTATATTCGCGATGTTTTTGTATGCCGTACATCGCATCAATCATCGGAGCGATGTATGCCACTCCTTGCTTTTCTTTTTCAAGTAGCGTCGCTTTATCGGTCAATAACCGAACGTACAAGACGCTTATTGAAAAAAGGGTGAACATAAAAATGGTTGCGAGCAACATAAACTTTTTACTAAAAGGCAAGCGATTCAATAGCTTTTTTCCTAACGTAAACATCGGCGCATTCACGCTCCTTACGAAAACAATATGTCTATATTGTTTTCTATTTTATCAGACGATTCGTAAAAGTTATATAACAAAAATAAAAATAGGTCATTCGACCTATTTTTATTTTCGGAACAAAGCGAGCGCTTCTGCCGCAGTTTGTTGCGCAGTTTGTTGAAGCGGTGCAACGGCATAAATCATTGCTTCTTTTCGCTCTTCTCGTTTATTCATACATTGTTGAATATATGAAAATAGTGCTTCGCCGTCCCAGTGATCATCTTCCACGTGAGCGAACACCGGTTGATTCGCTTGGTTGGCAAACGCATCAATTTTCGGATCGTACGATAAAGCGATAAACGGCGTCTGACCGACAGCGGCAAAAATTAATGCGTGCAAGCGCATCCCAACGAGCAAGTGCGCACTTGCAATCATCGCCATTTTTTCTTCAATACTTGCGTCATGAGGGGCAACGATAGCACGCTCTTTCATCATTCCCAACACACGCCGCGACGTTTCATCATCGTGATGTCCGTGCATCGGGATGAATACGACGTCAAAACCTGCTTGGACAGAACGGTCAAGCGCAATCGCCATTTTTCTTTCAAAATCGCGACCGCGCGCCCAATCGCGCACAGAAACAGCGATGACAGGACGTGTAAACGACTGTTGTTGCCACCAAACGGTTGGCGTTGTCGGTGGCTTTAGCCCCATCACCGGATCAGGCACGACGGTGATCGGCTTTGTAATACCTAACGTTTTTAATAGTTGCGCCGACGGCTCATCGCGCACCGTTAGACGATCGACTTGATTAAGCGTCCATTTCATGAGCCACTGGTTTTGCTTTTTGTTGACAGGGCCCATGCCTTGTGCATAAACCATGACCGGTTTGCCTAACCATTTCGCAATTTGCATAATTCCTGTATAGTACGGGATGCTGCGCCATCCCGTTTGATCTTGAAGCAAACTTCCCCCGCCGCTAATTAAGCCGTCACTATGACGAAGGGCTTGAATGATATCACCGATTCGCCAACGGTTCACCGCATGAACGCCATACGTTTTTTCTGTAAAGGCAGGATCGTTAGAAAGCACGGTCACTTGCACATTTGGATCATGCGCACGGAGCGCTTGAATAATCGCATATAAAATCGCTTCATCACCGACGTTATGAAAACCGTAATATCCAGATAACACGATGTTCATCTTATCACCTTTTTCCATGCCCACTCATATACGTAAATAAGCACGATGCCAATGACGAATCCAAGCCCAAGACTGTATACCGTGCGAATAAACGAAATAAATAGTGGGATATGCAAATGAGTAAATGTATTGATCATCGATAGCCATCCGATCGTTCCAACGATAAGGAGAATAGCCCCTAGCTTTTTTTGCTTATTTATGACAAATAACGCAAGCAAGTACGCTGGAAAACCGAGCAAAAACTCTTTCGTGCGGGGACGTACGTACAACCATTCTTCAAGTTTTTGTCTCGCTGCTAGCTCAAACGCACTTGCAGTTCCCGTATTGCCAGAGCGCAAGACATAGTACGCAAGCAAAGCGAGGATAAACATGCTAAGCACGACGTGTCCAATCGTAATCGGTTGCTTCCATAGTTTTTTAAAAAACGGTATAAGTGGTTGTCCGATGATCGATGGTAATACGAGTAAAATCATTGCCACGAGCGGCACGACGTAAACGAGTTTCACCCCACGAAATCCTTCACCGACATAAGCCATATATTCATTTCCGTACAACATCGTCACAATCCAGCTTATTCCGATAAATGAAATAGCAATCGCGCGGCCGTATGCGGTAATCGTTCCGCGCCATCCTTCCCGAACGGAAGACGGCTTCGCTGCATAAATCGGCGTGACAATCGCCACAAGCAACGCTAGCGCTTTTAAAGCGAAATCAATTGCTAACACCGTACCTGCAATGCCTAAAACGAGCGCCCCACCTGCCGCAAGCGGTGCAATGATCGGTGACAAGAGAGAGCGAACGGCGAGAAACACAAAAGCAGCTGCCCCGACAATAAATCCGATCGTCGCCATCTGTGAACGTGCAATCGGTGCGAACGGTTCACTGTTGCCTAGCGTATAGTGATTTGGCATATGTTGAACAATTTGTTTCATCACCGTCATCGTTTTTTCAATATTTTGCTGCTCATCTAATGACGTATACGGACGAATAAATAAGGCGCGAATATTTCGTTCTTTTACTGCGCGAACCGCCACATCTACCGCTTCATCTGGTTTACGTTGCTCTAAATTTAAACTATGCAAACGAACGACGTGGACATTCATCGCTTTCGCTAATGTCGTCAATCCTTTCGCTTCGTAAAACTCCGTTGATAGTAGACCATACCCTGCTTCGTTCCATCTTTTTCCCCATTTTTCAACATCAGACGGATAACCAGCAACTTCTTCCCCTGTCGGTAACAGTTTCGATATATGTTCGTTTTTTAACGTTTCTACTTGTTGAAGGACACGTGCACTCGCTTCATTCATATCGCGCGCATCTGGAATACGAAGCACGACCATGAAACCACGTGTCATTAGGTCAGAAATTTTCGTTTCGTCATATCCAAGGGGAACGCGCTCGATTTTTTTCGCATTTCCTTCAATCATATAGTACGTTTTTCCGTTTACTTGCATCGCTTTGACGTCATCGCCAAACGTCTCCTGTAATCGTGTAACAGTCGGAAACGTATCATCAAGTGGATAAACGACGATGCCACGCGCTGGCGTCACAACATGTTCATTTGCTAACACAAGTGCCTGTTTCCATTCCCCCATTTTGAATAGCAACACACGTCCGGACTTTTCAAGTGAATCAAGCGTTTCTGCTTCAACGCTGACCGTCGTTAGCCCCGCTTCTTTTAGTTGCTTCCATACTTGTTCTTCGTCTTCTTGCAACCACGCTTCCACTTCATCGTATGGCATGATCATTTCATACGTTCGATTGTTCCACTCTGCTTCATGCCGCTTGCCAATCGCTGGCGCAACAAGGAGAAGCGAAATGGCCATCATGAACAACAACCACTTTTTCACATCATTCATCCCTTCTTCGTTTGATTCAACCATTGGCGAAACTGTTGAAGCGTCACACCACCGAGTGCGAGCACAACCCCAAGGTAAAATAAACCGCCTGCGACCGTCGCAGCTGTGACGTAACCGAGGGAGGCGAGTCGTCCCCACGTTGGAGAAATGAAAAATAAACCGACTCCCATCATAACGGAAGCAGCGACATACACGACGACTTTTCGGCTCCAAAAAGCGAGCGAAACGCGTCGACGAATCGCCATATGATTCGCCCATGTAATAAACCCATATGTAATCAATGTCGAAATACCGGCACCAATTAAGCCGTATAATGAAACGAATAAGGCGTTTGTTCCCCATTTCACGATACAGCCGATTAAAATGATGGCTGCCGCGCGTTTTGACTCACCAATCCCTTGCAAAATGCCTGTTCCAAGCAAAGCAAGCGACGTAAATACGGAACTTGCTAATACGACCGCCATTGTCACGCTTCCTTCATTATTTGTAAATAAAGCAATATTTAAAGGGACGGTCAACCCAGCTAAGCCGGCTGCCATAGGCCACGATAAAAAATGTGATAGGTCAAACGATTTTTGAACCGTTTGCTGCGCTAAACTCGCTTCCCCTTTTGCCATTTGTTTACTTAACAAAGGAATAAGCGGAAGCACAAGCGAAGATGAAAACACTGTCGCAATTTGGACGAGCGCTGTTCCGCGGCTATACAATCCAAATAAATAGCTCGTCTCTCCCTCTGCTGTTCCGTACCAACGAAGGGCGATCGGAACAGAAAGCGAATCAACTAAATTTAAAAATGGCATCGCAAGCGCCCCAAACGCAATCGGGATAGATAATTTTAAAATCGTTTTGCTTGTCTCCACCCATTGCACGCGCGAAAGCTTCACGCGTTTCGGACGGTTAGGGGAACGGGCATATAATATACGTAAGTAAATGAGACTTGCTAAGGCACCGAGCGGCGAGCCGATCATGATTCCCCCTGCAACGATATCATCGCGATATGCAGCTTGAACCATATAAAAAGCAACAAGTAAAATGAAAGCGACGCGCACGAATTGTTCTAGCACTTGTGAAGCAGCGGTCGGTTTCATATTTTCAAGACCTTGGAAAAATCCGCGATATACCGCCATATACGGTGAGATGAGAAGCGTCGTGGAAACGACAACAATGGCTAATCGCGCTTCTGGACCGCCAAGCGCCTTCGCAATCCAAAATGAACCGCCTGCAAGGAGTGAAAAACTGAGCACACCGAAGCTAAATGCCAATAAGCTTGCGGTTTGTACAAGTCGCGCCACCTCGTCTTCTTTTTGCCGAGCGCGCGCTTCGGAAATTAACTTCGATACGGCAATCGGAATACCGGCAACGGATAAAATTAAAGCGACCATATAGAGCGGATAAACGAGACTAAAAATGCCAAGCACTTTATCTCCTGCAATATTTTGCAGGGGGATGCGAAAAATGCTGCCAAGCACTTTTGAAATAATCGTCCCAATCGTTAAAATGATCGTCCCTTTGACAAATGACTGGCTCATTTTCCGACAACCTTTTGTTTTAAAATCGTCCACGCAAACCGCGGCAACGCCAACATTCGTTTCGCCCGCGTCGGCTGCTTCAATAAACGATATAGCCACTCTAAATGAAGGCGAATCCATAGTTCAGGGGCGCGTTTGACCACCCCAGCAAGCACGTCAAAACTTCCGCCAACTCCCATCCATACACCTCGTCCTACCATCCCTATATGTTCCGCAATCCATTGCTCTTGTTTTCCCATTCCTAATGCAACAAAAACGAAATCTGGTTGCGCTTGTTTCACTTCTTCGACAATCGTTTTGTCATTCCAATCAAAGTAGCCGTTGCGTACCCCGACTACATGAACGTTTGGATAGTGGTTTCGAATATGCTGTGCGGCAGCTTGTACAACTTCTTCTTTTGCGCCAATCATATATACGCGATATTCGTGTTCATTCGCAAGCTGCAAGCATCGGCATAATAAATCGTAGCCAGCGACACGCTCAGGCAAAGGGGTGCCAAGCAGCTCGGCCGCTTTGACAACCCCAATCCCATCCGCAACGACATAATCTGCTTGTTGAATCGTTGCCATATATGTTGGTTCTTCTTTTGCTTTCATCACAATTTCAGGATTGGCCGTGACGATAAAACACGGCTTTTGTTGTTTGACGCGCTCATGAACGATGGCAACCATGTCATCCATCGTTGCGCGCACAAACGGGACTCCGAGTATATGAACCGTTTGAAACGACATACAAAACGCTCCTTCAATTCAATTGTTCGACAACATTATTAATGATATCACATGACTATGACATTGACTATTTCTTCTTCGACATAACATTGGTAAACTAATGGTATACATACACATAAAAGAAAGGATTGTGTACACAATGGAAAAATGGACAAATGATACGGTCAATCGGACAGTCATGGCACTTGTACAACAACTGACAAAAGACTGGACGAAAACGAAAGTACACTCAGAAATATTAGAAATTTTCATGAACATGCGTTTAGAAACGAAAAATGAGGAAGAATATGTGAATTTGCTGTTAACGAATGTCGCCTTCGCTACGGAATCGAGTTTTGCCCTACAAAAAATATTTGAGCTTATTTTATTAAATAAACAATTTCCACCTGCTGAAGCCGTACAAGCTTGGCTAACGGATGCGCATGAAAAAATTCAAGAACAATTGCCAACGTTGCGCGACGTGTATTGGAAACATTTTAGCAACGCACAAGGCGAAGAAAATATAAAAAGAAAGCTAGAGTTAAGTTATTGCCCTATGTTACTAAGTAATCGCATCAAAACAGATTTCATTTTCGCTTTCATTCATGAACAAAATCAACCGATGATGAAAGATTTTTTCGACGCAGATCCGAAAGCTGTGCTCGAAGCGCTTCATCATATCAGCGGCTTTTTCGCCAGCATGATTTTAGAAGGAATCGAACTCATATAAAAAAGGGAGCCGATTCGCTCCCTTTATTCTTCATCGCAATCTTCACATACTTCGAATATATCTTCATCGTCCCAATCGTCATCGTCCCAATCGTCATCGTCCCAATCGTCCCAGTCTTCATCTACTCCAAGCGCTTCGGCCAATTCGTCAATCTGTTCTTCCAACATGAAATCTAAATCTTCAAGAGCGATATATAAATCATCAATGCGTTTCGAAAGCGTGCTTGCTGATATGCCGTACATTTCCGCCAGCTGTTTTTGTGACATCCATTCTTCTTGCAAAACGGTTTCTATAAGAAGGTAATGCAAAGCAGCCGCATACACTTCCGGCTTGCGAATGTTCGGGTTTTTCGCGCGACAATATTGGCGCCATACAATACGCGCAGTATCAAGAACGTTTCGATCGTCAATGTTTGCTTTTTGTTCAAGTATCGTTAATACTTCTTGATGTTTCGGTGACAACTCGTCCGTATCAATTAATGAAAGCGATAGCGACTGTTGAAAAATATATGGATATTGCTCGAGCCATTGTTGACGGTCGTTGTTACATTGCTCCCAATGCTCTTGTACAAAATGTGTTACAGCGTTCGATAACACGATCGGCATCGGGAAAAATGTTGAAAAACAAGTGGTATATTGCCCATGTGGAACGAAAACGCCTGTTATCACTTGCCCCACTTCGAGATCGTAATCAATATGTTCATCTAAAAATTTAATTTGTTTCGTTTCGCCTGTGACGAGATCTGTTCCGAACGCAAACGAACCGTCCATATGATCGATTTGTACAAATGACGGAAACGCTTCTTTCCAAGATGTCAAAATAGACAGCACAGATGGGCGGACGTGATGTTTCCGAATCGTGCTTAAGTAATAATCGAGAATCGTCATGCCGCGCATATCTTTTTTAAAAAACATCACCCACACGCTAATAAAAAATCGGAAAATCATGAGCGCGTCTTCATCTCGTTCTTTTTGATTTATGTATGATTTTGTATGTTGGTATAAAAATGACTCGTGTTCGAAAGCGGCATAGCGAATGAAATCGTGCATATGCTGTTCCACTTCTTGATCGACGAGCTTATGAATGGAAATGACATTATCGCCGCAACAATGTTTATACTTTTTCCCGCTTCCGCACGGACATAACGCATTTCGTGCTACTTTATTCATCGTCTTCACCTCAATCTCTTTTTCTTTATTGTATCACGCCAGACTGGAACAAGATACATCCTTTGTCTCTTTCATTTTAATCATGTACAATAATGGATAAACTACTTACAAAAAAGGAAGAGATACATGATTGGACAAATGGTTACATGGAAAGTAAAAGAACAAAAACCGTTCGGTTATATCGTCACAGACGGAAAAGAAACGGCGTTGCTTCATGAAAGTCAATGTGAAGGCGAATTACACATTGGGGAAGATGTGCATGTATTTTTATATCATGATCACGACGGACGCATGCGCGCGACGATGAAAAAACCGCTCATTACAACATCGTCATACGGTTGGGTAGAAGTGGTCGATGTTGTGCCGCAATTAGGCGTTTTCGTTCATATCGGCATCGAAAAAGATATGTTATTATCGATTGACGACTTACCGTCGCTTGCGACGCTTTGGCCTGAAAAAGGAGATGAATTGTACTGTTCACTCCAAGTGGACAAACGAGGGCGACTGCTCGCTAAACTGGCAGATGAAGAAACGATGAAACAAATAAGCGTTCCTGCGCCACCTTCTGCGTTTAATACAAACGTGCGCGGGCGCATTTATCGCCTCATCAAAGCTGGCTCTTTCCTCATCACAGACGTTGGCTATCTCGGATTTATTCACGAATCACAAAGAAGACGAGAGCCACGTCTTGGCGAACTTGTGGAAGGACGCGTCATCGCGGTGAAAGAAGACGGAACGATGAACGTATCACTCCTTCCTCGCAAACAAGAAAGTTTACAAACGGATGCCGAAACGATTTACCAATATCTCGAAAGTCGCGGTGGGGCGATGCCATATGGTGACAAAAGCGATCCCGAAGATATTCAAGCGCGCTTTCATATGAGTAAAGCTGCCTTTAAACGGGCGCTCGGACGATTAATGAAAGAAAACAAAGTGTACCAACAAGACGGTTGGACATACATCAAAGGGAGAGAAAACGAATGATTCGCTTTGCGACAATCGGAACAAACTGGATTACAGAGGCGTTTATTCGCGCCGCCAAACAAGTCCCGTCATTTCATTTACAAGCTGTATATTCTCGCCAAAAAGAAACGGCAGATGCTTTCGCCGAAAAAACAGGGGCCACGCAAACGTTTACTAATTTACACGAGCTTGCCGCAAGCGATGATATTGATGCCGTATATATCGCAAGCCCAAACGCGTTTCATGCCGAACAAGCGATCGTGCTTATGAATCACGGCAAACATGTCATATGTGAAAAGCCACTCGCTTCTAACGTAAAAGAAGTAAAAGCGATGATTGAAACAGTAAGAAAAAACGATGTCGTGCTCATGGAAGCGATGAAAACAACGTGCTTGCCAAACTTTCAAGCCATTCAACATCACTTGCCGAAAATCGGGCGCATTCGTCGTTACGTCGCAAGTTATTGCCAATATTCTTCGCGCTACGATGCGTTTAAGCAAGGAACGATTACCAACGCCTTTCATCCTGCCTTTTCAAGCGGCGCATTAATGGATCTTGGCGTATATTGTTTATATCCGCTCGTTGTTTTATTTGGCGAACCGAAGTCGATTCAGGCGCATAGCGTTCGCTTATCGTCTGGAGTAGATGGCGAAGGAAGCATTATACTCGATTACGGTGAGATGGATGCGGTTGTTATGTATTCAAAAATCGCAAACTCTTATACTCCTGCCGAAATTCAAGGGGAAGAAGGAACAATCGTGATCGACACGATTCATACTCCCACGCGCGTCCATATTCATTACCGCGACGGGCGTACAGAAGATATAAGCGTTCCGCAACCGCATGAGCCAATGTACTACGAGGCACTTGAATTTATGACGCTCATCGAACGAGGAGAAAAGGAATCAACGATCAACTCACACGCTCGTTCCCTCGTAACGATGAAAATTATGGAAGAAGCACGAAAACAAACAGGCATTGTCTTTCCTGCAGACGAACGTTTCGCTTAAAACGAAACGTTCTCTTTTTTTATAATGAGTATATTTTTATAAAAATAGGTTCACTATGTTATAATTAAATGTAATCATTTATAAACGAGGTGGTATGATGCGCATATACAATTACGAGCTATTGAAACATCTCCCATACTCCATGGAAACGATTCAACTACTGACAAAAATTGATGAATATAAAGGGAAACAAGACTTATACAAAAAGCAATCTCCTCAAATACTCGAAACGCTGAAAAATGTAGCAATCATTCAATCAACAAAATCATCAAACGCAATTGAAGGGATTGTTATTACAGATAAACGACTCAAAAGCATTATGGCTGAACGGACGTTACCGATGGATCGATCGGAAGGAGAGATAGCCGGGTACCGAAATGTGTTAAAATTGATCCACGCATCATACGACGCTATTCCGCTATCCCCTTCTATCATTAAACAACTGCATCGCGATTTATACGAGTATGTTCCTTCGCAAGGTGGAGAGTGGAAAAATCAAGATAACTATATAAGTGAAACACTCCCGAATGGTGAAAAGTTTATCCGTTTTATTCCTGTACCAGCTTTCCAAACCGATGAACATATGCGCCTTCTTTGCATGACTTTTCAACATACAACTCAAAAAAGCGACATCCATCCATTAATCGCAATTGCAACCTTCATTTTAGATTTCCTTTGCATTCATCCATTTCAAGACGGCAATGGACGGATGTCACGTTTATTAACTCTTCTTTTATTATACAAATTCGGGTACGAAGTCGGTCGCTACATTAGTATGGAAACACTCATCGAAGAAAGTAAAGAAACGTATTACGACGTGCTAAAGCGCTCATCAATCCATTGGCATGAAGGGAAAAATGACATTTTCCCTTGGCTGCATTACTTCTTATCGATTATTGTTGCCGCATATAAAAAACTTGAAGAACGTGTTGGCTATATAGAAACAGGTCGTGGACACAAACGAAAACGCATTCAAGATTTTATTGAAGGAAAAGTTGGGTATTTTACAAAGGGAGATATTCGCCACGCTTATCCTGACATTAGCGAAGCAACAATTAATCGCGTTTTGAATGAATTAAAGGAAGCGAAGAAAATTACACCAATCGGTAAAGGGAGAGGTTCGAAGTGGCGGAAAATAGGTGAATAAGCGAGCGACTATGCTCGCTTATTCGCTTTCCAAACGATCCATAAAACGATCGTTGCTCCGACCATATCGATGATGACGTCAGAAAATAAGGCCGTTCGTTTCGGCTGAAACGATTGATGCCATTCGTCGAAGATAGCATATATGAGCGTAAAAATCCAAGCAATTCGGTAACGATAGCGGTGTGGGTGCGTAGCTTTCCACACAAGAAACGCTAACGTTCCAAACACCGTCATGTGCGCACATTTCCGAACGATGAAATTCCACGAAAATACCCCATCGCTCACAGGACGGTTCGTTTCAATTCCAAAATAATTTAACCAATGGCGTATCCATTGCGCGGTTTGCTCTCCAGTAAATAGCGGAGACTCCGTAAAATAGTAAATGAGCATACACCATATAAACACAAGTCCCCACCATATCAAACGATTTGTTTTCGTCATCTTTCAAGCCCTTTCTACATATGGAAATCTACACATCATTTTACCATTTTCATCGCCTTTGTACGATTGATTTGTTCCATTTGTAAACAACAAGCACACATGCTAAAATAAGGGCAAATTGATAAAAAAGGAGCTTTCGTATGTTACAGACGATGTTATCGCAAGAAGTGATGACAAAAGCGGCTCGACGTCTCATGAAACTTTTACCGTACAAAAAACATAGCGACGTCATCAAGCGAGCATGGCAACTGTATCGCACAGGACATGTATATAATGTGACGGTAGAAAATGATGTACTAAAAGGGAAGGTGACAGACCGAGGGCATACGTATGAGCCTTCTTTTCGCTTGAAACAAGCGGCCGGCTCGTCTTGTTCTTGCACAACAGTAGGATTATGTCCGCACAATGTTGCGTTATTTTTATATGCGTACAATCAAATCGATGCGGTCGGAAACTTGATTCGGCAATGGAAAGAGCCAAATGCAAAACAAAAACAGACAGGAAGCAAGGAAAAACAGACAGGAAGCAAGAAAAAACAGGTGATAAGCGAAGAAAAACAAAAGGTCACAAAAACTCAATCAAATTCAAACATAGAAGATACGACGAAAACAAACGTCGTTGATGCGTGGTGGCAATCGTTTGAAGAACGGTATGGTCGCATGTTTCTTTACGATCTCACAGAGGAAGAACATATGCGCAAGCTCGTTCAATCTTTTTTTTCAACATTCGAACGTCCGACATCAAAAGCACCGTTTTTAGATCATTTTTATTATGTCCATGCCGCCTTATTTACATTTGTGAAACTCGTTCACATCCCGCAACATGCATGGGGCTACTCCGCCATCATGCAAGAGCGACATATCACTCAGTTTGTTCCAAAAGTACAACAAGCGATCAAAGACTTAGCGAAAAAGCCGCGTACAAAGCTGCACGAACAACTCATATATGCGTCAATGCCGTACGCACGAAGCATATTGTCAGGCGAATTAACGTACTTTAGACAAATACTAGATGTATATGAAACAATGTGGACATATGTATTCACCGACCCGTCATATCGCGAAGAAGAATGCAACTGGGCGATAAAACAGCTAAATGAGAAAGAAACAGTCGAACAAAAACTACCATTTATCGCTACCGCTTCATACGTATCGTTTTTGCTTGAAAACGATCAGCAAGCTTATCAGCTCGTTGAACCGTTTCCATATTTAGCAACGGAACATATCGTCGATTTTATGCACATGTCATTTGCGAAAAAACAAATACAACGCGGAGCTGAGTGGTTTCATCGGCTTGAAAAAAATATGGAATCATACTTACATTCGCTTCGTATGACTGACCGCGATTGGTTTGTTCGCACCGTATTATCTGCGTATAGTCAATACCGCATTGCAACAAAAAGCGACGAAACAGAACGATACGAACAGCTTCTTCAAAAGCTTCTTCCGTATAGTTTTTATACGTACATCGACTACTTATTCGATGAACAAAAATGGAGAGAACTCATTGAATTGTATATGCTCGAAAAAGCAAACGTCGATATGATTCATCCATTCCATTTAAAGGAAATCGAACAAACGGATCGTTCGCTCGTTCTTCCGCTTTATCATCAAACGATTATGTACTACATCGAACAAAAAAATCGGAGCGCATACGAACAAGCAATTAAACATTTACGAAAACTGCGAGCACATTACCGAGCATTAAAACAAATGCCTCGCTGGGAAGCATATATTACAAAACTCGCTGAACAAACAAAACGATTGCGTGCCTTTCAAGATTTATTACGGAAAGGGAAATTCATATGATGCAACTGGAATTACAAAGCCGCTGGCTTGAGGAACAAAAACAATTTTTCATTTATAGTGACGATACACATCCAAGTAATTGGAGGGACCTCGTCTTTTGTTGGCATGAGGAAACGTTTTATGGCACATTTGCCCCTATCGAGACGATTGGAACACATATTGGTGTTCTCCTTTCTCCTTGGGAAGCGCTCACGTTTTTTGCTTATCCATCCACAAACGAGTTCGTTGACATCATATGGGATGAACAAAGTAAACAATTTCAAGCGTGGGCAAAACAAATCATTGCACATATCGAACAAAAACAGTTTATGCCTGACTTTGCAGCATGGAAAAACGGACAATTCGGCTGGAAAGGAATAGAAGAAGGCCATCCGTTCGTTGCTATGTGGCGCTCAGAAGCGATAAATGACTGGATTCAATCTGACGTAGAACTAAAAGAAACGTGGGAACAAATCGTGAAAACGTATCCGCTTCTGACAAGTGACGTTGTGCCATTGATGGACGAGCACGATTGGTTAACGGAAATCGGTTGGGATCAAAACCGTCCGCCTTTTGTCGTTGCGATTCGTTTAAACGAACCTAAGGAAGATGGTGGAGCATGGTCGCTTGAAACGGTGCTCATCGACACAACAACAAACGACATCACCGTTTATCCACATATGCCGCGCGCTTGGCAAGCGTACGCTAGCCACGTCGAACGGGCACAACAACGATGGCAAACGATCGTCCCGTGGCTGAGCGAAAACGGGGCGTTGCGCAACGAACTAAACGAAGAAGAAGCGTGGCGTTTTTTAGTGGAAGCAACTATTGAACTAACTGAAGCAGACGTCCGCGTCATTGTGCCAGAATGGTGGGAAGTCGTTAAGCAAACAAAACTTCGGGTAAAAGCCCGTGTCAAATCATCATCGACATCTGTATTCGGATTAGATGCACTGCTTGATTTCGACTGGCGCATCGCCACAAACGGTGTCGAATTGACAGAACAGCAATTTGCGGAACTCGTGGCTCAAAAACGTCGCCTCGTGCGCATTCGCGATCAATGGGTGCAGCTTGATCCTGCGCTTATTCAACGCGTTCAAACGCTAATCAAACAAGCGAAAAAGGAAGGGCTATCTATTCGCGACGTGCTTGCGCAAACACTTGCCGAGCAACGAACAGAACAAGATGAACATGATGATCCGATTGACATTGAACTAAACCGTTCATTCACGTCGCTCATTCAAAAGTTAAAACATATCGACCATATTCCGACCGTCCCCGTACCAAAAACGTTTCACGGTACGTTACGCCCATATCAACAACGCGGTGTCGATTGGCTCGTCTTTTTGCGTCAGTTCGGCTTTGGCGGCTGTTTAGCTGATGATATGGGGCTCGGAAAAACGATCCAAATGCTCGCCTATTTTGCATATGTGAAAGAAAATGAGAAACGAAACGGACCTGCCTTGCTCATTTGCCCGACGAGCGTCATCGGCAACTGGCAAAAAGAATGTAAGCAATTCGTGCCGTCTTTAAACGTTTACGTCCATCACGGATCAAATCGCGAACACGGCGATGCGTTTGCCGAAAAGGTAAAAAGCTACGACCTCGTCATTACATCGTATAGCTTGGCGCATTTAGATTTTGACGATTTGGCCAGCATCAACTGGGACGTCATTTGTTTAGATGAAGCGCAAAACATTAAAAACGCCCAAACGAAGCAAGCGCGCGCCATTCGCAAGCTGAAAGGACAGCATAAAATCGCGCTTACCGGGACACCGATTGAAAACCGGTTAAACGAGCTATGGAGCATTTTCCACTTTTTAAATCCGGGCTACTTAGGCTCACAAACAGAATTTCAACGCCGCTTTGCGACGCCAATCGAAAAAAATGGCGAGCAGCAGGCGACAGAAAAACTACAAAACTTGATTCGCCCGTTTTTACTGCGCCGAACGAAAACAGACGAACGCATTGCGCTTGATTTACCAGATAAACTAGAACAAAAAGAATATTGTCCGCTAACCGTCGAGCAAGCTTCATTATATGAACAAATTGTGCAACAGTCGCTCGAAAAACTCGAACAAGTAGACGGCTTTGCGCGGCGCGGGATTATTTTACAAATGTTAAACAATTTAAAGCAACTATGCAATCACCCTGCGCTTTATTTAAAAGAAGAGCATCCAAAACAAGTCGTTGAACGGTCACATAAACTAGAAAAATTGCTTGAACTTGTCGAACAAATTCGTGAAAACGGGGAAAGTTGTTTAATTTTCACCCAATATATTCAAATGGGTGAAATGATCCAACATGTGTTATCGACACATTTGAAAGAAACCGTCGTCTTTTTAAACGGAAGCACACCGAAACAGACGCGCGACACGATGATTGAGCAATTTCAAAACGGACAGTTTCATATATTCATTTTGTCGCTGAAAGCAGGCGGCACAGGGTTAAACTTAACCGCCGCAAATCACGTCATCCATTTTGACCGTTGGTGGAACCCAGCCGTTGAAAATCAAGCGACAGACCGCGCGTATCGCATCGGGCAAACGAAATTCGTCCATGTGCATAAATTCATTACAACGGGTACGATTGAAGAAAAAATTGACGAAATGATTGAAATGAAGCAAGCGCTCAATGAACAGCTCATCCAAAGCGACACGTGGATTACCGAACTGTCCAACGAACAACTGCGCGAACTATTTACTTTATCATATTGAGGTGAAACATGGCAAAGAAAAAAGAAAGTTGGGAAAAGCTCATCGAACAAATGTTAAAAAAACTAGCAGAGCGAAAAAAATAAACAGCCGGCACGACCGGCTGTTTATTTTTGAATGTAAAACTTTCTTGGCAACGTAAAGCTATATACAATCGGGATAATAAATAAAGTTAAAAAGGTGCTACTGATTAATCCGCCAATGACCGTAATCGCCATCGGTTGATTGAGTTCTGCCCCATCACCGATACCAAAAGCAAGTGGCAACAAACCTAAAATCGTCGTGAACGCCGTCATTAAAATCGGACGAAGACGAAGTTTCACCGCTGTGACAATAATATCCCGCTCCCCGCGCGCACGCATCTGGTTCATGTAGTCCACAAGCACAATCGCATTGTTTACAACAATGCCCGCAAGGACGATGCCACCGATAATGACCATGACGCTCATCGGCGTTTGTGTTAGCCATAATCCAGCAGTAATGCCGATGATCATGAGCGGAATGGTAAACATAATAATAAACGGATGTTTAAACGATTCAAACTGCGCTGCCATAACAAGATAGACGAACGTCACCGCCAACGCAAACGCTAACGCTAAATCGTCAATCGACGATTCTAATAGCTCCCGATCGCCACCGAAGACGATGTCCGTTTCAGACGGAAGATCGAGCTTAGCAATTTCTCGGTCAACAAGGGCAGATATGTCACTCAGCGTCACTGAACTTTTATATTTCACTGTAAACTGTACCGCGCTTTGCTCATTTACGCGCTGAATTTGGACGCGGCTTTTTCCAACGGTAACCGAGGCGATATCGCCGAGTTTCACAAACGAACCGTCCGGCTTTTTCACAAGCAACTGCTTTAAGTCGGATACAGAATTTTTCACGTTTTCATCGTATTCGACCGTCACATCGTACACGTTCGCAGATGCGTCAATGATGCGCGTCGCTGTCATTCCGCGCGTCATTTGTTGGGCAACGACCGCCACTTGCGCAGGTGTCAGTCCATGCTGTAACGCTTTATCGCGATCGATCTGTACTTGAATTTCATCGACCGTTTCTGATAAATCTGTCGATACTTCTTTCACTTCTTTTAATGCCTTCACTCGTTTTTCAATTTGGCTAACGACTTTCTTTAAGCGCTGTTCATCCGTATCTTTTACACTAAATATTAACGTATTTGGCGCACTTCCTGTCGACGCTTGCAAGTTAAACGATACTTCCGCAGTTTGATTCACGTTTTTTACCGCTTGTTGCACGGGCGCTTTTAATTCGTCAACGACGACGAACACAGACAGATTTCGCTCATCTTTCGGCTTCATTTTCACATATATTTCAGCGACGTTGCTTTGCGTCGTCCCGCGAAACGACTGTTCTTGCGTCGAACCGATGAGACTGACGTACGTTTCAATCTCATCGACTTTCTTTAGCTCATGTTCAATGGCCGCAACGACGCGCTCTGTCGCTTCTAAAGAGTAGCCGTCATCCGTTTGCACGCGAATCGAGAAAAATCCTTCATCTGTATTCGGTAAAAACTGCATGCCTACTTTCGTTAACCCGACAACACCGACGCCAAGCAATCCAACCGCGAACAATAACACGATCAAACGATGGCGCAATGCCCAACGCACACTTTTTTCCATTGCGCGCATCGGGGCAGAAGATAATCGCGCTTCTTCCCGATAACGTCTGCGCGGACGTAGCCAACGGCTCGCAAGCATCGGGACAACCGTTAACGCGACAAACAACGAAGCAAGCAAACTAAACGCAATCGTTAACGCAAATTCGGTAAACAAATCACCAATTAATCCGGTAATGAACAATACAGGAATAAATACCGCCACGCTCGTCAACGTCGAGGCGACAATGGCGCTTCCGACTTCGCTCACCCCGTCTTTTGCCGCTTCTTTCGGCTCTTTCCCCATCGCTAAATGGCGCGAAATATTTTCGATGACGACGATCGAGTTGTCGACAAGCATACCGATTCCGAGCGCTAATCCGCCAAGCGTCATAATATTTAACGTAAAGTCGGAAAAATACATTAAAACGAACGTCACAATGACCGAATACGGAATGGCGATGCCGATAATAATCGGGCTTTTTATATTGCGTAAAAATAAAAACAACACAGCCATCGCAAACGCGCCACCTAAAACGAGCGACTGGGCAATATTGCGAATCGTCCGTTCAATAAATTCCCCTTGATCAAATAAAATATCGACATGGACGTTTTTAAACTGTTCTTTTTTCAATAGCTTATCTAGCTGCTTTTGAAACGATTGTGACACTTCGGCCGTATTCGCATCCGCCTTTTGCAGCACGCTCATGAGCACAGATGGCTGTTCATTCGTTCGAGTAATCGTTTGTTGCTTTGGTGAAACGAGCTCGACTTTCGCCACGTCTTGTAGACGAATGCGTTCATTCGTCAACGGATTCACCGCAACGACGAGCTTTTTTAAATCGTCAACCGATTGCACAGTGCTTAAAATGCGCGTCGACAATTGCCGCTCATCGATGACAACTGTTTCACCCGGCAGCGACACGTTATTGGCTGAAATCAAGTTAGCGATATCTTGTTGCGACAGGCGATATGTACGAAGCTTATTTTGATCAACGAGCACGCGCACCCGTTTCGTTAACGTGCCCGATACGTTCACGCTCGCCACGCCTTCCGTTTTTGCTAGCTCTGCTTTTAACTGTTGCGCTAATGCGTTCAACTCACCCGTTCCATCTTTGCTCGTTAACGTCATTTGAATGACCGGAAACTGCGACGGATCAAACTTTAAAAATCGCGGCTTTTGCACATCATCTGGAAGCGGTGCTTGATCGATGCGCTGCATCACATCATTTTGCATCTCATCAATGACTGTCGCCCATGAAAACTGCAATAAAATGAGTGTAGAGCCTTCTTGGGATGTTGACGTCATCGACTTTAACCCCGGCAACGTCGCTAAACTGCTTTCTAACGGCTTCGTCACTTTTTCAAGCACTTCCGTTGGCCCTGCCCCCGGATACGTTGCCACAACAACTCCAACGGGTGGCTGAATATCTGGAATTAACTTCATCGGAATATTTAATAACGATACCGCCCCTAAAAGAATGACGATAATCATCGAGACAAATGTCAGCACAGGACGCCGAATCGAAAAATGGCTAATGCCCATTATATCTCCCCCCATGTTTGTTCTAATGATAGAGTAACGAACACATAAATCCATTGTCAAATTTGGAAACAAACGAAAAAAGAGGCTGAAACGTATTCAACCTCTTTGCTTATTATGCCAATTCCAAGCGGTTTTAATGATGTCCTCTAACGAACGTGTCGCTTGCCAGCCGAGTTCGCGGGCAATTTTTTCGGATGAAGCAACAAGGCGAGCTGGATCTCCCGGACGACGCGCTGTATATTCAATCGTTGCTTTTTTCCCTGTCACGCGCTCGCACATGTCGATCACTTCTTTCACCGAATAACCGAGACCGTTGCCAAGGTTGTATACAGCCGTCTTTTTCTCATCAGAAAGAAGGGCATGCAAAGCGAGAATGTGCGCCTCCGCTAAATCGGTCACATGAATGTAATCGCGAATACATGTGCCATCTGGCGTATCGTAATCTGTGCCAAACACTGAAATTTTATCGCGCAATCCGAGCAAATGTTGCAAAATAAGCGGAATTAAGTGCGTCTCTGGGTCGTGATCCTCCCCAATGTCGCCACTTACATGCGCACCTGCCGCATTAAAATAGCGCAACACCACGTAACGTAAATCGTACGCTGATGCAAAATCAGAAAGCATATGCTCAATCATTAACTTCGAGCGACCGTACGGATTAATTGGAAGCGTCGGACATTGTTCTGTAATGATATCGACGTTCGGAATGCCATACACCGCAGCTGTCGATGAAAAAATGAAGCGCTTCACTCCATATTCCATCATCGTTTCTAATAACGTTAACGTCGCTGCCACATTATTTTTATAATATTTCATCGGCTCGACAACCGACTCACCAACTAAACTATTCGCCGCAAAATGCATGACCGCATCGATCGGATATTTTTCAAAAATGCGCACGAGCGCTGCCCGATCACCTAAATCGCCATGCACAAACACCGCTCGTTTATCGACTAAATACCGATGTCCTGTCGATAAATTATCAAGCACAACGACTGAGTTTGTTTCCACTAACTGTTTGACGACATGGCTGCCGATATATCCTGCCCCACCAACGACTAAAATCATACACAAACTCCTTTCAGCCCCATCTATAACCATATTACTATACATATATGGAAAAATCGAGCATCATTCCTGTCTTACTTCATTGGCTTTCGCCCGATCGAATAATATTCGATTGCATATTTTTTGACATCTTCAAGCGCGTAACAATTACGTCCATCAAAAATAATTGGCGTTTTCATTTGCTTGACATATACAGATAAGTCGAGTTGGCGAAACTCATCCCATTCTGTTAAAATCATCGCTGCATCCGCATCTTTGAGTGCCTCTTCGACATGGCTTGCATATGTAACTTCTTTCGGCAATACGGCTTTTGCTTTATTGATCGCAATCGGATCGTAAGCGACAACGATCGCCTGCTCAGCAACGAGTTCCCGTGCGATGACAAGCGATGCGGCTTCTCGCATATCGTCTGTATTTGGCTTAAACGACAAACCGAGAAGGGCGATTTTTTTGCCTTGAATATGTCCGAAACGCTTTTTTGCTTTTTCAATGAGCTTTCGTTGTTGTTTATTGTTTACTTCAATGACCGCCTTCAGCAACTCGAAATCATGATCGATATTTGCGGCAATTTTCGCTAACGCTTTCGTATCTTTCGGAAAACACGAACCGCCATATCCAATACCTGCACGTAAAAACGATGAGCCGATGCGTTGATCCATTCCCATTCCGGCTGCCACTTTTTCAATATCTGCGCCAACTTTTTCACATATGTTTGCAATTTCGTTAATAAAACTAATTTTTGTTGCTAAAAATGCGTTAGAAGCGTATTTGATCATTTCTGCACTTCGAATATCTGTTTGAAAAATCGGAATGCCAAATGGACGATGAATGTCTGCAACCACAGCTGCCGCTCGTTCATCATCCGCGCCAATCACAATTCGGTCGCCATGAAACGTATCATAAATCGCTGACCCTTCGCGTAAAAATTCCGGATTCGACACGACATCGATGCGCACATGCGAAGCGAGCTGTTGAAACATGCGCTGCATCTCATGATTCGTCCCGACGGGCACCGTACTTTTTGTCACGATAATGACATCTTTCGTCACTGATGAGGCAATATCTTTCACCGCTTGATAAATATATGTCAAATTCGCTGAGCCGTCTTCGTTTTCAGGCGTGCCGACCGCAATATAAATCACATCCGCTTCGCGATATGCACGCGCACCGTCCGTTGTAAAAAACAACCGATTCGCTTCCATATTTTCTTTCATAAACTGCTCAATCCCCGACTCATAAATCGGGGAAATGCCTTGTCGCATCCGATTTACTTTTTCTTCATCGACATCGACGCACGTCACCCGATGCCCAATATGCGCAAGTGCTACACCTGTCACTAACCCAACATACCCTGTCCCAACGACGACAATGTTCATTCCAAACCCTCCGTGCCTGTTTTTTTTTTCAGTTTACACAAATACGAACACTTTTGCACGGTACAGCTATTGTGAAAAATATTTTTTAGAAAGTAAGTCATTTCACTTATAAGAAAGTGAACATTTGTCTATGATTATAGTAAAAAGACAGAGGAGGAATAGCATATGCCAACTGCATGGGAAACATTAAAAAAGATTACAAAATTATCAGATTACGAGACATTACCCGCTTCGCTCCGCCATGAGATTGAACAAACTTTAGAACAAGTCAAGAAAGCCGAAACAATTTATCAATTAAAAATCCAGTTGCGCGGTATCCGTCCACCGATTTGGCGACGTGTGCTCGTCCCAAGCGACATAACATTCGATCAGCTCCATCTCATTATTCAAGAGGCAATGGGCTGGGGAAATTACCATTTGTATCAGTTTGAAACAAGTGATGCGATCATTGACGTCCCGCATCCAGATGATCGATTTATGACTCTTTGGAAGGACAAGCTCGATTCACAAAAAACACCGATTAAAAAATATTTAAGTAAAGAGAAACAAAAAGTGCTATATACGTATGACTTCGGGGACAACTGGGATCATATCATTACATTGGAGAAAATCGAAAAACGAATCGAACCGTTAACACATCCTGTTTGCATCAAAGGATCACGAGCATGCCCTCCCGAAGATGTTGGTGGGGTTTGGGGCTACCAAGATGCGATCGATATGATGAAGGACGATACGCGAAAACAAGAGCGTCAAGAGTTTTTAGAATGGTATGACGAATGGTACGGAGACGACTTTGATCCAGAGCGCTTTGACATTGAAGAAGTAAACCAACGACTTGCGACCATTCGCTTCAAGTAGCGTGAAAATGTGAGAGGACTGCTGAGGAAGGACGGTCCTCTCGCGTATGAACGTCTGTTAGGAAACGATTTTGATATGTTTTAATTAAGCTTCCCGCAAAAAATGTGTTAGCGCCTGTAAAGAAGGATGGCTAAAATTGAAGTGACCCCTGTCTACTTGACAGGGGCCACTTCCGTTTAAGTAGCCCTTTTCTTATCCTATCATACAAACCAACTAATAATAAAAACAACGGAAAAACCGACGAAAGCGATGATTGTTTCCATCACTGTCCATGATTTCAGCGTATCTTTCACCTCTAAACCAAAATAGCGATTGACGAGCCAAAATCCTGAGTCGTTGACGTGTGAAAGAATTGTCGCTCCCGCTGCAATCGCAATTGTCATTAAGCCTAAAATCGGACCCGTTAAGTTGAGCGTCTCAATAAATGGAGCCATTAATCCAGCGGATGTCACCATTGCTACCGTTGCTGAGCCTTGCGAAATACGAACGAGCGCAGCGATGATAAAAGCTAACACAATTGGAGGTAACGTAGATGTCGCCATCATATCTGCAAGCACTTTACCGACACCTGAATCGACTAAAATTTGCTTGAACACTCCACCAGCTCCTGTGACAAGAATAATAATTCCAGCCGGTTCAAGCGCTTTTGTCGCAATATCTTGTACTTGTTGCTTTGAAAAACCGCGCTTTCGTCCTAAGAAATAGAAAGCTAATAATGTGGCGATCGTTAATGCAACAAACGGATGCCCTAAAAACGTAAAGAACGATCGAAACATATTTTTCTCTGGCAAAACAACTCCTGAAACGGTATTCATTAAAATAAGGAGCAAAGGAATGAGAATAATCGTCGCAATTAATCCGAAGCTAGGTAAATCCCGTTCGTTATCATGCTCTTTCCATTCCATATAAGAAGGAATAGAAGCATGAATTTTTTTTGCAATATACTTCCCAAACAAAGGTCCTGCTATCATCATCGCAGGTACACCAGCAATAAAACCGAATAAAATGACCCAACCTAAATCTGCGCCAATTAAATTCGCAACCGCAATAGGCCCTGGTGTTGGTGGAATAAAACTATGCGTCACCGCTAGACCAGCAAGCAAAGGAATACCGTAATATAAAAGAGAGCGCCCTGTCTTTTTCGCTAAACCATAAACAATGGGTACAAGAATAATAAACCCAACGTCGAAAAATACCGGGATCGCAACTAAAAACCCAGTAATTCCAAGCGCCCACTGTGCTCTATCTTCACCAAACTTCTTCATTAACGTTTGAGCTAGTCGTTCAGCCCCTCCCGACGCCTCAAGCATCTGTCCAAACATCGCACCTAATCCGACAACAACCGCGACAAATCCAAGTGTCCCACCCATTCCGTTTTGGATGGACTCAATAACGCTTTTCAGCGGCATGCCAGCCGCCATTCCGACGAGTAAACTAACTAACAATAAAGCGACAAATGCATGCAATTTTGAACGAATAATAAGAAATAACAATAAACTAATCCCTGCGATAACGATGAAAATTAATGAAGATGATGTCATTGCACTCCGCTCCCCCTTGTTTTAAAGTAAACGCTTACAATTACTAAATCGGTTTAGTTATACAGTGAATCACCCCCTTTGTTTATACATATTTACTTTGAAAGGAAGAAATGATTTGAAATTCATCTTTTAATCGCATATATAGGCGTGTGTACAAGTCAAACAATTCCGCATAAATCACTGTATGTTGTTCATTTGGTGTATGAGAAGAAGAAATGCGTAGCCACGATTTCACCTCTTGTAGCGACGAAATATCTCCCTGGGCGTAAAGGGCTAATGCTGCTGCTCCTAGCGCCGATGCCTCATGCGTTTCAGGGACGATTAGCTCTTTCCCCATCATATCGCACAACATTTGACGCCAAAACGGCGACTTCGCAAATCCACCCGATACTCGAATTTCCGATAACGGTCCAACGACGTCACGAACCGCAAGTGCAACCGAAAATACGCTCATACAAACCCCTTCCATGACTGAACGAATAAAATGCTCGCGCTTATGCTGCAAACGAATACCAAAAAATGTTCCACGCGCATGCGCATCCCAATACGGAGCCCGCTCCCCTGATAAAAACGGCAAAAATAACAATCCTTCTGATCCAGCAGGTACACGAGCGGCATATTGTGTCAATAAATCATATGGGTCTACTCCAAGCCGCTTTGCTACTTCTTTTTCTTGTGCCCCAAATTCATCGCGTAGCCAACGTAATAAAATCCCCCCATTATTTGTCGGTCCGCCAACAACCCATTCATTTTCTGTCAACACATAACAAAATGTCCGCCCTCGTTCATCTGTTTTTGGAAAAGGTGAAATCGTTCGCACTGCCCCGCTTGTTCCAATCGTAATAGCGGCCTCATGGGGTAATACAGCGCCTACCCCGACATTCGCAAGCACACCATCGCTCGCTCCAATGACAACAGGTGTGCGAGAAGAAATACCGAGCTGTTCAGCCCATTTTTTATCCATTCCTTGTAGCGTATATGTCGTAGGAACGAGAGAAGACAACTGGCTACGTTCAATGCCGAGAAATGTTAAAATCTCCTCATCCCAATCAAATGTTTGCAAAGAAAACAAACCGGTGGCCGAAGCAATCGAATAATCGACAACGTACTGATGAAACCATTGATATAACACATACTCCTTAATGGAAATAAACTTATATGCCCGTTTGAATACATCTGGCGCACATTCTTTAAACCACATCAATTTCACAAGCGGTGACATCGGATGAATCGGCGTCCCCGTTTTTTTATACATCGCCACTCCTTGTTCACTCGCTCGAAGCCGTTCCGCTTGTTCGCTACTTCGGTTGTCTGTCCAAATGATGCAGTTCGTCAAAGGTCGGTGGTGTTCATCTACTAACATAATTGAATGCATGGCGACACTGAATCCAATTGCTTTTACTTGCTTTGCGGAAACATGTCCTTTGTATATCGCTCCTTGTATACTTTGCATCACCGCGGAAAAAAGAACGTGCGGATCTTGTTCTGCCCATCCCGGTTGCGGATGAAGCATCGGATATTCGACCGCATGTATGGAGCGAATGCCTCCATCTTCGTCAAAAATGACGGCCTTTGTACTCGTTGTGCCAATATCAACTCCGATGACAACTTGACTCATTTTTTTCTCCTCTTTTCTTTGCTGAATCCCTTTCTATGAACATTGGAGCAAGCCGAAACATTTGTGGAGACGTCTCACCATTCATTTGCATAAACAACCGTTCTGCCGCTATTTTTCCCATTTCAAACGTTGGCTGTGCAATCGTTGTTAACGAAGGGGTATAAATCGATGCAAATGGAACGTCATCAATACTTATGACTGCTAGATCGTTCGGAATGGCGAGTTGATGTTTTTTCACGAACGCTAATACTTCCATTAACGTTAAGTCATTTATCGCAAATATCGCCTCAGGCAGTTTATTACTGTTAAAAAGAGCCTCTAATCGCTCCGGGATGCGCTTCACATGCTCGGTAATAACCCACTCTTTTTCCACTGAAACACCGTGATCACACAACGCATGATGAAAAGCTTCGATGCGCTCTGTACGTGGAATGACGTGTGGAGCAAATGGCGGTGCAACAAGCCCAATATGTTTATACCCTTGTTCAATGAGATACTGTACACCTAACTGAACAGCACGCTCATTATGCAACAAAACCGAATCCGCATCGATCCCCGCAACTGTACGGTCCACAAACACAAGCGGTAAGCGCGCTTCTTGCATTTTTTTATACAACTCTACATTTTTTCCTGTCGGGAAAATGATAAACCCATCCACTTGTTTCGCCCATAACATATCAATATATTTTCTTTCTTTTTCAGGATCGTCATCTGTATTACAAACGATGACATGGAAATCATGTTGTTGACACATATCCTCAATTGCACGGAGCACTTGCGTCGTTAACATATGCAAAATGTTGAAAACAATGACGCCAATCGTCGCTGTTGATTTTTGTTTTAAACTACGGGCGAGAACATTTGGGCGATATTGTAATTCCTCAATTGCCTCCGCAATGCGCCTTTTCGTTTCTTCGCTCATATATTCATATCTTTTATTTAAATATTGCGATACTGTACTTTTTGAAACATTCGCCAGTTTTGCTACGTCCGCCATCGTCACTTTCCGCACCGTATTCATTCCCCTTTACTAAATCGATTTAGTAAATAAACCGGTTTAGTTGTATTATATATGAAATTGAAAGCGTTTTACAACCGGTAACTATTCACCCCCGTGCTAGTGTGTAAAAAGCCCAGCACAAATAGGGCATTTCTGTCATAGAAAATGCCCTACGTAGCGGAAAGAACACGATCTATCGTTTCACCTGTCAACAGAAGACACAACGAGTCCCACACGTTTTTTTCGTGCTTTGTGAGTGTGGAAACGATGCTTCTTGCGATGCAAAACGACTGCGCGAACGTTTCCTGACGAAACGTCCCTGAGATGTTCTCTTTGACTTTGACCATGCGAAGATCTCGTTCGGCTTGGTTGTTGTCAAAGGGAACGTGAGCCTCACGCAAAAAGCGCAGCGCTTCTTCCTTCCGTTTTTGAAGTCGCCGAATGAAGGAGAGCGCTTTTTTTGGCAACGGTGTCATCCCTTCCAACCGATGTTGCGCTTTCGAGAGTATGCGATCATACACGCGCTCCCAACGTTTCGCTTCTTCTTCAGGAAGAAAGCCACCATGTTGTTCGACCACTTGTTTGGCGGATAATAGAAACGTGGTCATCCGTTTTGCCCATGTATGCCCTTGTTCGATGAACCCTTTCAAGTCACGTAAATGATGGGCATGACAAAGGGCATGCGTGGCTTCGGTGTATCTGGGATACGTACCGAATGCATCATGCATCATCGTTCCTTTATATTGTGGAAGAATCCCGATTTCATCGGTTGCTTTCTTTCCACGAGAAGCGTGAGGAGCTAAGTATGTATATGCAGATGTACAGGCGACATGAACCCAGGCCTGTTTGCCATCGATCCGCAAGCTCGTTTCATCCACATGCAAGATATCCGATGGAAGCAATGCTTCCTCGATGATGTCCATGTTTGGTTCGAGTGCTTCGCGTCCTCGTTTGACCATATTGACAAGTGTTCCTGTGCTGATCGGATGTTGATATAACTCTTCCATCATGTCACGTAAACGTTGATATGGAATCATTTGTATGTTGTACAAATACACGACAAGCGCCGTGAGCCGTGGACCATATTGCACATGATTGGTGACGTGTGACGGGAACTCGGCTTGTTGTACGCACCGACAGTGCGGGCATGATTTCACTTCGCGTTCATGTTGTGTGACTTCCATCGTCACGGGAGGCAGATCAAACACTTGACGGACATCGACTTTGAACGGTTTTACGTCACGTAAAGAAGCCCCACATCCTTGACACGTATGGACGCGATGAACGACACGATGGTGTGGATGTTCCACTTGACAGAGCGTCGTTCCCTCATGTCCCTCCTGTCCGCCAGGCTTTTTGCCAGACGGTTCACGAGAGGAGCGCTTTTTCTCGAAACGGTCAGAAGATGGGGGCAGATGGCTATTAGAGCTGTTTTTTTTCGTGCGTGCTTCCAGCTCTTGAACGCGATATGTCAGTTGTTCATTTTCTTTACGTAGCTGTTTGTTTTCTTGACGCAAATGTTCATTTTCTTGAATGAGTTGATGAATGAGCTGTTTTTGTTGTTGGACTTTGCCCATTAAGCTCTCAACTGTAAATACAGCTTGTTGTACCGTCAACATGCGATTCACCTCCTTGTCTATCAATATTCACATCATAGACAAGGAAAGAAAAAAATATTCAGCTCACTTTATGATGTGGCTGAATAGTTACCCCAAAATAAGGTGTTGCAATAAAATATTGCAAACCTCTACTTTTATTTTATAAAAAATTATTATATTGTCAATATTATATTAAATTTTTAATAATTGAAAATTTCTGTTTATAAGTTATAATAAGTATAGAATAGAAATTTATTCTATCATTTAGCTTGAAAATACCGTTAAAATCATTCATTCAATCCTATTCACTATATCTTCTAGTTCGTGACGACATTACTAAGGATTGAACTGTTACTTCAAATAACCGTGTTCTCAGTAAATTTGTTCTATGAAAGAGTATCATTTTTCACTGTTGTTCAAACTTTAAATTAGAGTGATAACATAATTGTCATTCGCTGCAAAGCATATACTGTTCTTGCGCGACAAACATGTTCAATAAATTAAAATAAATTAAAATAAATTAAAATAAATTAAAATAAATTAAAATAAATTATTTTAACTTAATTTAATATATTTACTGAGGAGGAATATACATGAACTTTACTTTCTTAGAAATTGATCATGTTCAAGTTGCTGCTCCTAAAGGTTGTGAAGAAAAAGCACGTGAGTTTTACGGAAAAATTTTAGGAATGAAAGAGATCCCAAAACCTGAGAACTTACAAAAGCGAGGTGGAGTATGGTTTCAATGTGGGAGTCATCAGCTACATATTGGTGTACAAGATGATTTTCAACCTGCTAAAAAAGCACACCCAGCCTTTCATGTAAAAAATCTTGCTGTATTGCGTGACCACTTAATTGAGAAGGGGATTGCAGTAAAGGAAGATGAACCGCTAGAAGGAGCAAATCGTTTTTATGCCAATGATCCTTTTGGCAACAGACTCGAATTTTTAGAGTGGATTAAATAATAACTGTACTTGAGCAAATTAAGCACCACGTCGCTAAGTAACTATTCACCCCAGTGCTAGTGTATAAAAAAGCCCAGCACAAATAGGGCATTTCGGTCATAGAAAATGACCTAGGTAGCGGAAAGAACTCGATCGATCGTTTCGCCTGCCAACAGAAGACACAACGAGTCCCACACGTTTTTTTCGTGTTTCGTAAGTGTGGAAACGATGCTTCTTGCGATGCAAAACGACTGCGCGAACGTTTCGTCACGAAATGTACCCGAGATGTTCTCTTTGACTTTGACCATGCGAAGATCTCGCTCGGCTTGGTTATTGTCAAAGGGAACATGCACTTCACATAAGAAACGCAGCGCTTCTTCCTTTCGTTTTTGAAGCCGTCGAATAAAAGCGAGTGCTTTTTTCGGAAGAGGTGTCATCGTTTCCAATCGGTGCTGTGCTTTCGCTAGGATACGATCATACACTCGTTCCCATCGTTTCGCTTCTTCTTCGGAAAGTGCACCGTGATGCGCTTCGACTGCCTGTTTGGCGGCTAACAGAAACGTGGTCATGCGCGATGCCCATGTATGGCCTTGTTCGATGAAGCCTTTTAGCTCACGTAAATGATGGGCATGGCAAAGAGCATGTGTGGCTTTCGTGTATCTCGGATACGTACCGAATGCATCATGCATCATCGTCCCTTTGTATTGTGGAAGAATCCCGATCTCATCCGTTGCTTTCTTTCCACGAGAAGCGTGAAAAGCCAAGTACGTATATGTCGACGTACATGCGACATGCACCCATGCGAGTTTACCATTGATGCGCAAACTCGTTTCATCGACATGCAAGATGTTAGAGTCAAGTAAGGCGTCTTCGATCATGTCCATATTGGATTCCAGCGCTTCGCGTCCTCGTTTCACCATATTGGCAAGGGTTCCTGTACTAACCGAGTGTTGATATAACGCTTCGATTGTATCACTTAAACGCTTGTAAGGGATCAATTGGATATGATGCAAATAAACAACGAGCGCAGTAAGACGTGGACCGTATTGCACATGATTCGTGACATGTGGTGGAAACTCCGCTTGTTGCACGCATCGACAATGCGGACATGATTTCACTTCACGCTCATGTTGTGTCACTTCAATCGACACGGGAGGCAGATCAAACACTTGACGGACATCGAATTTGAACGGTTTTACGTCACGCAAAGAAGCCCCACATCCTTGACACGTATGTACGCGATGGACGACACGATGATGTGGATGTTCCACTTGACGGAGCGTCGTCCCCTCATGTCCCTCTTGCCCACCAGGCTTTTTGCCAGACGGCTCGCGGGAGGAACGCTTTTTCTCAAAACGGTCAGAAGATGGGGGCAAATGGCTATTGGAGCTGTTTTTTTTCGTGCGTGCTTCCAGCTCTTGAACGCGATGCTTGAGTTGTTCATTTTCTTTGCGTAGCTGTTTGTTTTCTTGACGCAAATGTTCATTTTCTTGAATGAGTTGATGAATGAGCTGTTTTTGTTGTTGGACTTTGCCGATTAAGCCCTCAACTGTAAATACAGCTTGTTGTACCGTCAACATGTGATTCACCTCCTTGTCTATCAATATTCACATCATAGACAGGAAAAGCAAAAAATATTCAGCTCACTTTATGATGTGGCTGAATAGTTACATTCGGCTTAATCATTATTACGATTGTCTTAACAATAATCTTTAAATCATATAAGAATGAGCGTTCACGGATATATTGTAAATCTAACTCAACCATATCACGAAACCCTAAGTCATTTCTCCCACTCACCTGCCACAACCCTGTACACCCTGGGGTCACAAGAAATCGCTGTTTGTCGTATTCCTTATACTGCGCTACTTCTCTTGGCAACGGTGGGCGTGGACCGACAAGACTCATTTCCCCTTTTAATACATTCCATAATTGTGGCAGTTCGTCAATGCTTGTTTTGCGAATAAATTTTCCGATTTTCGTAACGCGCGGATCGTTTTTCATTTTGAACATCGCGCCGGACACTTCGTTGTACTTCAACAATTCCTGTAACTTTTCCTCCGCATCTGTCACCATTGAGCGAAATTTGTACATGTAAAATTCTTTTCCGTCTTTCCCTACACGAACTTGTTTAAAAAAGACAGGGCCTTTTCGATCTTCTAATTTGATTAAAACGGCTACAAGAAAAAAGAGCCATGATAAGGCAATTAAGCCGATCAAAGCTCCTATAATGTCCATCATTCGCTTGGTGATTAAGTAGCTTTTTCTCTCGTTAATGAGTACTTGTTGTGTATATCTTTGTTGGACTTGTATACTGGCAGTATTGCCTGATTGAGCCAACTTCCTTCATCCCCCTTCATTCAGTCACTTTTGCTTCTTTTAATATGTTCTCGATAAATGGAATAAGCTGTTTTTTCAACTCCTCATCTTGCATCGCAAACTCCACCGTCGTCTGGATAAATCCTAGCTTCTCCCCGACATCATATCGCTTGCCTTCGAACTCGTACGCAAACACTCTTTGAATTTCGTTTAGTTGTTGAATCGCATCGGTTAGTTGAATTTCACCGCCTGCGCCTGTTTCTTGTTTGTCGAGAAACATGAAAATTTCAGGCGTAAGTATGTATCGTCCCATGATGGCTAAGTTGGACGGTGCGGTGCCTGGTGCTGGTTTTTCGACGAATTGTTTCACTTGATAGCGGCGGCCTTTTTTGTCGAGTGGGTCGATGATGCCGTAGCGATGTGTTTCGTCATCTCTGACTTGTTTCACTCCGATGATGGAGCTATGTGTTCGTTCAAATTCGTCCATCAGCTGTTTTAAACAAGGTTTTTCTGCTTGGACGATGTCGTCGCCTAATAGGACAGCGAATGGTTCGTCTCCGATGAATTTGCGTGCGCACCAAACCGCATGGCCAAGTCCTTTCGGCTCTTTTTGACGAATGTAGTGAATGTCGACTTTGGACGGTTCTTTTACTTTTTCTAGCAAGTCATGCTTATTGCTTTTTAATAATGCTTGTTCTAGTTCAAATGCATGATCAAAATGATCCTCGATGGCGCGTTTTCCTTTTCCTGTGACGATAATAATATCTTCAATGCCTGATTCAATCGCTTCTTCAACGATGTATTGAATCGTCGGTTTGTCGACGATCGGAAGCATTTCCTTCGGCATCGCTTTTGTCGCAGGTAAAAATCTTGTTCCAAGCCCGGCAGCTGGGATGATTGCTTTTCGCACCTTTTTCACATAGATCCCTCGCTTTCTAAACTGTACACCCACGTACATGTTATATATGCACAACATATACGTCGATGTACAAAAAATAGCCCCCGTTGAGAGTTAGCCAGTTAGACATTAAGTTGAACATTTCTTTTTCATGTTCTATGATCCAATCGAGCAACACATCATGTTTTTACCTTTAAATGCAACATGATTAAATGGGTGGATTCTTTCATAAGCTGCAAATCGTTTCGTAGCCATTTATCCTTATAACACGCTCAAAAAGAGACAGAAATAAAAACAAGGTTGGCATTCCCCGTCCTCACACCGCACCATTGAAGACAAGCGTCTGAGGTGCTCGGCACATCGTTGTCCCCACCACAGCACGACCGAGTGACTCCATTGATAACAGTAAGATGCTATCATACACATATTTCCGACAAAACCATTCACTAGATTCATTATAACAACAAAAAATTCTTTTATATAGGCTCTTCACCACAAGTTGTACTTGATCATTTAAGATCGGTGTGCATATAGAAAATAGGGGTACAAAAAATGCGAATTTTCCTGTATGGTAAAGGTGACCAAACCAAACCATTGGAGGAAAATTCGC
>NZ_SDLH01000040.1:0-616 GCF_013096955.1 Anoxybacillus sp. EFIL
GTGTTCAGGAGCGGCCAAAAGCACATGCGCAACCGGCAGGTCATCGGGCTGTTCCTGCAACGCCTGCCAGAGTGCCGCAGCCTGTCGCCCGGTATCCAGCGGCAATTCGCGTTCGGCACCCGGTTCCTCGTGGCGTTCTCCCAAGCGCGGCTCTAGTTTGTCTTCGGACACATACCAAAAGCGAGCACATTGCGCGCGGGCCGTGTAGTCGGGCCGCAGCGCCCAGCCATATTGCGCCTTTAGAATGGCGCGCAAGTCGCCCACCGGCATCGCGCCATTGATGGCGAAATGGGCGCTTTCATCCGCCTCCATGCAGTCGCCGAGGCCGTCGATCAATGCGCCATGCGGCTCCAATATCGCGGCCAGCAATGCCTCTTGCCCCTCAAGCGGCAAGACGTCCTGCCCCCAGCGCCACAGGTCATCCCAAGGATGGGGGGTGGTTTGGTCCCAACCCTGAGCGACATGGTCGGCAATCTGGTTCAAACTGGCACGCAGATCAGCCAGTTTTGCAATCTGGATGTCATGCGCGCTCGTCCAGAGAGCGGCGTTTTCACGCGCGGCTTCCAACGTCGAATGCAACTGTGCCAACTGCGCAGCTCCAACGGTGAATTGTGCG
>NZ_SDLH01000041.1:0-613 GCF_013096955.1 Anoxybacillus sp. EFIL
GAGCACCAAGCTGCCAGCGGTCATCTGGTTCCAGCATCAGCCAGTCGCCGATGAATTCCTCCAAAGAGACGGGCGCATGGAAAAACCCGTTCAGAATGGAAACCAAACCCTCGGCATTCTTCGGAGCGGCCGACAAGAGACCGGAATAATGCCGCTTGGCCAGATCCGGCATGGCGTCACGGTCACGCATGTGGTCGCCCATGAAACCGGCCAAGGCCCCGATCTTGTTTTCCGTTTCCGTGTTTTCGCCGCGATCAAACGCAGGCGCTGGTTGCCCCCTGACCCATGCGCGATAGAGCAATTCCATCAGCCGGTGTGTCAGCAGATCGGCAAAGGCGATAAACGTCGTATCTTTGTGAAAGGCCTTACGCCCACGGGCATATTCAGTGAGGTGCAGTGGCAGCGGCCCATGTGACCCGAACAGCCCGAAAAACAGGTTCTTGAGCTTTGCCGGTTCGGTCGCGGACTGCGGATCAAAAGCGTAAATGGTTGATTTTGGCAACGCCAGTTCAGGCTCTTGCCCAAAGCGCACTTTCTCCTGCCGGGGACGACGCGCCGTACCAAGACGCGGCTCGTCTGCATAATGCGCTTCGAGGACACGCATTGCAAAAAA
>NZ_SDLH01000042.1:0-610 GCF_013096955.1 Anoxybacillus sp. EFIL
GGTAAAACCACCTGCTCCGAACGCATCCTGTTTTACACCGGCAAGTCGCACAACATCGGCGAAGTGCACGATGGTGCTGCAACCATGGACTGGATGGAGCAGGAACAGGAACGTGGCATCACGATCACGTCCGCTGCAACCACGACGTTTTGGGAACGCACGGAAAACGGTGTTGAGCCGGATAGCCCGAAGCACCGTCTGAACATCATCGACACCCCCGGGCACGTGGACTTCACCATTGAAGTCGAACGTTCGCTGGCTGTTCTCGACGGTGCAGTCTGTGTTCTTGACGACAACGCCGGTGTTGAGCCGCAGAACGAAACCGTTTGGCGCCAGGCTGACCGCTACAAGGCTCCGCGCATGGTGTTCGTCAATAAGATGGACAAGATCGGCGCTGACTTCTTCAACTGCGTTGCGATGATCGAAGACCGTACAGGCGCGAAGGCTGTGCCGGTTGGTATTCCGATCGGTGCGGAAACCGAACTCGAAGGTCTGATTGACCTTGTGACCATGGAAGAGTGGCTCTGGCAGGGCGAGGATCTTGGTGCGTCCTGGATCAAAGCTCCGATCCGTGACAGCCTCAAGGACATGGCTGAAGAGTGGCGCGGCA
>NZ_SDLH01000043.1:0-595 GCF_013096955.1 Anoxybacillus sp. EFIL
CATCAAGAGTGCTTCCGCCACAGGCAGCCCAAATCCTTCCGCGCGCGACGGGAAAACCGCAACATCACAGGCCCCGTAAAGCGTGCGCATCTGCCCGTCGCTGAGATCCCCGTCGATCAGATCGATCGGAGCCAGATCGGGATGAGTCAAACGCAGCGCTGCGATCTGATCGGCAATGTCGTTGTGAGGGTTCGGGAAACTCTTGATCAACAGCGCCACGTCATCCCGGTTTGTGAACGCCAGCGCCCAAGCTGCCAAAAGCGCATCGGCTCCTTTGCGGGGAAAACAGGAAGAGACGTGCAAGAAAAGCCGACCCGCCTGAGGTATATCATCAACCGGCTCCGGCGCTATTGTCTCAAAATGATCCACACCGTTGCCCACGGTGTAAGCCGGAACAAAAACTCCATTATCGATCATGATCTTGCGAACATGGTCTGACGTTACCGTCAGATACCGCAGCGTATCATTGAAAGATGTAATATAGTCTGGGGGAAACCCTGTTTCTTCCCACGCGTAACAGTGCAGGCCCGGCAGAGGGTCTAGCATATCACTGACCCGTGGCGGATACATGTTTCTGCTGACCGTATCGACTGGA
>NZ_SDLH01000044.1:0-592 GCF_013096955.1 Anoxybacillus sp. EFIL
ACCAGCATCGACCGGTCAACAATCTCACAGCTTTTGCGGGATGATGCCGCTCGGCTGCCGAACGCGCATGTGGTGGGGGCCTGTGCCAGTGTGCTTGGCGTTTCGGCGGACTGGCTTCTTGGACTCTCAGAACATCCCGAAAACGCAACAGACCTGCTGGCAAACGCATTGACCCTGACCAATGCGCCTCGTGCCTTGGTGGCCCAGCAAATCTTCGACTGGCACCGAGAGGCCGAAGGCTACAAGAGCCGTTATGTGCCCGCTGGGCTACCGGACATGCTCAAGACCAACGAAGTTCTCACTTGGGAATACGGCCCCCATCTGGGACGCACCACCGCGCAGGCGATCACGGCATCGGCCAATCGGTTGGCGTGGATGCGGCAGTCGGCTTCGGATTACGAAATCGCCATGCCACTTTTCGAGGTGCAAAGCTTTGTCGATGGGACAGGCTACTACGCCGATCTGCCGCTCGAGGTGCGCAAGCAACAAATCGAGCACTGGCTCAACCTGACCCAATCGCTCTACCCAAGGCTGCGCGTGTATCTCTTCGATGCACGACAGGTCTATTCCGCGCCGATCACCGTGTTCGGAC
>NZ_SDLH01000045.1:0-585 GCF_013096955.1 Anoxybacillus sp. EFIL
CATCAAACCTGAACCCCTGCCGGGACACACCCGCGCGGGGTTTCAGGCGTGGGGTGCGTCGGGCGTGAACCGCACGGTGGCGCCAGCTGCCCGCATGTCGTCATTGGCCCTGTCAAAGCGCAGATAGGCCAATCCCTGCCCAGCGGCTTGGGTGAAAAGCGTGCCAGCCGCCTTTTCCCCGGCAACGATGTCTGACCCGACAGGGGCAATGCAATCGACAGTGACCCTCGCCAATCCCTTGCGCAGCTCGGTCTTGTGTTTCATCCGCGCCGTGACTTCCTGTCCGACATAACAGCCCTTGCGAAAATCGACGCCGTTCAGACGTTCAAACCCCATCTCAAGGATGAAACTGTCTGTGGTCAGCTCGATACCGCTTTGCGGCACACAGGCCGCCACGCGCACGGCATCCCAATCGACGCCTGCATCCCCCGGCTGTCCGTCATAGCCGCGCCAGCCCATCGCCGGATCGCGCGGGTCGGCAAAGGCTCCCTCCGGTGCATCGCCCAAGCCCCGTGTCACAACGCGATCTGTCTCTTCGATCTCGACCGCGGACCGCAATTTGTACATGGTCAATGCCTGCTTAAG
>NZ_SDLH01000046.1:0-578 GCF_013096955.1 Anoxybacillus sp. EFIL
TACTTAATTTACGAAAAAATTCCTTTCGACAATCAAGATCAGTTAAAAGTTTTGGAGAATAACTCGACCATATAGCGTCACTATAAACATAAGTAGGTTTTTTAATAACTCTAATCTGGACATCGGTAAATAATTTTTTTATTAAATTTATTATGTTCTTTGTGTTTTCTAGAAAAAAATTATATGCCTTTTCGAAACCTTCTATTATTAAATCTTTATTAAGGTAAAATAGTAATTCTTTCCCTTTATATAAAGGAACATTCATATTATTACTAACTTTTTTCTCAACTTTTTCAATTGTTTCTATTCCTTGTTGTGTAATCCTATATTCGTAATTTAGTATATCTAAATCACCATCAAAGTTATTAGAGAATGCAGCTAAGGTTTTTTCTCTTATAGAGAATGAAGGTATTAAAGCTGTATCATAAACTGTAAAATCTTCTTTAATATTGAAAATATTTTCCGAGTCAATAGTCACAATAGTATTATACGTTGAAACAATGTTTTCATAGTGAAAGTCTGACCCTGAAATTAAATAGGTAACGAATAAGAAAATACCAACATTACGAAAATAATTA
>NZ_SDLH01000047.1:0-569 GCF_013096955.1 Anoxybacillus sp. EFIL
TTACCGCTGGCGATGACCACCCATCCAACGCGCGTTCCGCGGGCTGTAAAACCTCCACCCGCAAGGGATAACACGCAGCCATATCGCTGGTATGCTCGGCCGAACAATCCCCACCCGGACAGGCCGACAACGCGCCCAGTAAGTCGATCTCGGCAAAGAACGTCAGATGGTCGCCCGGCCGCACTGGGCTGGCTTTCATGAAATACTGTCCGGTATCCCGCGTGAACCCAGTGCACATGAACACGTTGAGCACATCATGAACATGCGGTTCCGCCTCTGCCAGCGTCATGCCTGTGGCATCGGCCAAGGCGCGCGTCAGGTTCGAATGGCAGCAATGGTGATACTGCACACCGGACAGAAGATTACCCGTATAGGGATCACAGCGCGTGCCGATCCCGTCATGCACCGCCCCGCCATAGGTGTCGATCCCGTACCAGCCCAGCGTGTCCTCCACGATGGTCGCCATCGGGCGCAGCGTCGGAAAGGACGACCAAAGCCGCTCACCCGTTGTGACATGCGTCCCATGCAGCGCGCGGGTTTTGCCGGAATAGAACCGCTCGGACAGATCG
>NZ_SDLH01000048.1:0-568 GCF_013096955.1 Anoxybacillus sp. EFIL
ATCGCGTCAAGCGAGTAAGATCCCTTGAAGATGACAAGGTAGATAGGTCCGAGGTGGAAGCGTGGCGACACGTGTAGCTGACGGATACTAATCGATCGAGGACTTAACTAAACACACAAGAAAAGCGTAGGCGACTGTTCAGCCACGAAGAGCGCGAAAGGCCTGCGAGGAGGCTGTTGCCGCCACAGCAGGACTGAAGCGATTCGAGGGGCTAGGAGCCGAAGCTAGACACAAGAAAAGCGTAGGCGACTGCGCAACCCCTGTTATCTAGTTTTGAAGGAATAATCCTTCATCATATTGCTCGGTGACGATGGCGGAGAGGTTACACCCGTTCCCATCCCGAACACGGAAGTTAAGCTCTCCAGCGCCGATGGTAGTTGGCGGGACACCGCCTGCGAGAGTAGGACGTTGCCGGGCAAAAAAACGAGCCATTAGCTCAGCAGGTAGAGCATCTGACTTTTAATCAGAGGGTCGGAGGTTCGAGTCCTCCATGGCTCACCATGATGCGGGTGTGGCGGAATTGGCAGACGCACCAGACTTAGGATCTGGCGCCTCTGGCGTGGGGGTT
>NZ_SDLH01000049.1:0-560 GCF_013096955.1 Anoxybacillus sp. EFIL
GGGAACATCGGTGGACGACATCAAGGCACGCGCGAAAGACGTCGTCGCGGCCTATGATGCGGGAAAACCCTGATGGCCAATATCTTTAGCTCAACAATCTGCACCCTTGGCGAGGGTCCGCTTTGGCACCCCGAAGAACAGGTGCTTTACTGGTTCGATATCCTTGGCAAACGGCTTTACCGCAGTGACGGGACGGATGAGCAAAGCTGGGATTTCGACGAACATGTCTCTGCCGCCGGTTGGGTCGACACCGGCGTTCTGCTCATCGCCAGCGAAACATCGTTGTCGGTATTCGACACGCAGACCGGAGAAAGCACGTTTATCCATCCGCTCGAATCCGACAATCCGGTCACGCGGTCAAATGATGGCCGCGCTGATCCGTGGGGTGGGTTCTGGATCGGCACGATGGGCAAGAACGCGGAACCGGGCGCGGGGGCGATCTATCGCTACTATAACGGCACCCTGACCAAGCTTTTCGACAAGATCACCATTTCGAACGCCATCTGTTTCGCGCCGGATCGCAGCCACGCGTTTTACACCGACACGCGTAAGCGCAAGAT